>NZ_JBGUBA010000004.1:0-229484 GCF_041821105.1 Natrinema sp. H-ect1
CGAGAACTAATCGGCCAAGCCACACACTCATACACTACATCGCATTGGATCCGTGACGCGTGAACGGGTCCGGACGCAAACTGGACTACACGTACATTCGGTCTTGGACACACCACCGATATTGGCATGATCGCGGTTCGATTCCGTGAATCGGCGTTACGGCGGCCATAGCGGCGAGGTACCTCCCGTACCCATCCCGAACACGGAAGATAAGCTCGCCTGCGTTTCGGTCAGTACTGGAGTGGGCGACCCTCTGGGAAATCTGATTCGCCGCCACCATTCATACTCACATTCACCCCCGAACAGCCACTGCTATCCAGTGGCTGCTCGGGGTTTTCTGCATTTATCAGAAACCGAGACGGTTCCGATACTTCGATCGGTGCTATTAGAAATCGGGTAGCTACTGCACCGGGCTGAGTACCGAAAATTGATTCCCGCCTATTACATGCTCGTTCTTTCCCGCAGTCGGTAGCGAAGGATCTCAGTAGTAGTGGAAATGTCGCCCGGAACACTAACGTCCAGCCTCATCCCGTGGCGGCGTGCCGCGTCGGCTGGCTAACCCTCGTGCCGGGCGGAAGGACTCGAGGAGCCCTCCAGTAACTGACTGTCGCGTGCCCGGGTTCGCCGTGCTGTCATCGCACCCGAAACGGGTTTGCTCGGACGGGGACTGAAGGCACGCACCGGACCTATGCGCGTGGCCCGTTTAACTCTTGTAGCTCAGTCCCGTCCGCGAACGGAAGGTCAACCGGGGTCGGGTGCGTCCGTGATGGTGCCCTCGTTGGCTGCCAGCCATTCGTCGTAGGTGTCGCGCTCGACGACGACGATGGAGCCGTCCATCCGGGAGTGACCGGCCCCACAGAACTCGGCACAGACGGCGTCGTAGCGGCCGGGTTCGGAGACGGTCGTGCGGGCGCGAGTGTAGTCTCCCGGGAAGGCGTCCTGTTTGACACCCAGATCGGGGACGAAAAGCGAGTGGATGACGTCGTCGCTGGTGAGCCAGAACGTGACGTCCGTGTCGGCAGGGATCACGATCTCGGATTCGGTCGTGACGTTGGCCTCTGGGTAGGTGGCCTGCCACTCCCACTGGTAGCCCCGGACGTGAACCTCTTCGTCGTCGGTGTCGGGGAGGTCCGCGAACGAGTCGAACCCGTCCTGACTTGTGTCCTCGCCCTCGAGGGCCTGCGACGGGGAGACGTAGGGGTTGACGAGGACGCTGTAGCCCGAGAGGCCGACGAACAGGAGGATGAGCGCGGTCGCGACGGTCCAGGTGATCTCGAGGGCGGGATCCTCGGTGGTCGGTTGGGGGTCGTCGTTGTCGTGGAACTTGACGGCCGCGTAGACGAGGATCAGGAGGACAAAGAGCGTGAGCGGCAGGGCGACGTAGAGCAGTTGGTACTCGAGGCCGTCGATGAGGTCACGGTTTTCGGATTGGGCGGCGACCGTGCCCATCGCGAGAAGCAGCGAGAGCGCCGCGACGATGAGCGCGACGAGCGTGCGTCGACGGTCCATTGACGGGGCTTCGACGACTGGCGGGATATACGGCCTTCGTGGTTCGGTAAACTGTCACGACCGCGTAGTGGTCGTAAGCGGTGAATACTCCCAAACGGCGTATCACGGGCGGTGACAGTCAGGGAAACGCCGGCCCATATTTATTGGAACCGATGGTGAGGCAACCGCTATGTGCGGCCGAGAGCGGGGCGCTCGAGCGATGGGGGGTGACCGGTGGCGATGAACCGAGCGCTCGCGGAGGTGTCGCTGTTCGGCCTCGTCCTCGCGGGCTGTCTGCTGACGGTCGCGCTCGCCAGCCGGTGGCGAGCGGAGGCGTCGCCGGACGGCGGGTACGTCCGGGAGCAGCCGCGACGGATTTCGCTGGCCGACGCGAAGGCGGCGGCCGTTCGTTGGACGACGACGACCAATCATCGCGAGATCGGACTGCTTTACATCGCGTTCGGTACCGTCGCGGCGATCTGGGGCGGGATCGACGGGATGATGATCCGGACGCATCTGCTGACGCCCGAGGCAACTCTCTGGACGGAGGGGACGTACAACGAACTGTTCACGATGCACGGGCTCACGATGTTGATCTTCTTCGTGACGCCGGTGTTTTTCGGGATCGGGAACTACTTCCTGCCGCTGTTGATCGGGGCCGACGACATGGCGTTTCCGCGGCTCAACGCCGTCGGGTTCTGGCTGTTGCCGCCGTCGCTGTTGCTCGCTCGGTTCGGCATCATCGCCGAGGTGACGGGGGCGCTACTCGCGGTCGTGGTCCCGGCGGACCGGTTGTCGGTCTTGCTCGCGTTCAAGGAGCCGGCGATCGGCTGGACGGTGTATCCGCCCTTGTCGCTGGCACCGAACCCGCAGACGAACTTCCTGCTGCTAGGACTGCATCTGAGCGGGATCGCAACCACGATCGGCGCGCTCAACTTCATTACGACGGTCGTCTACGAGCGCGACGAGTCGATCGGGTGGGCGAACCTCGATATCTTTTCGTGGAATATGCTCGTCACGAGTGCGATCATCATCTTCGCGTTCCCGTTGCTCGGCACCGCCCTGTTGATGCTGTTGTTCGATCGTAACTTCGGGACGACCTTCTTCGCGGTTGAGGGCGGGGGACCGATCCTCTGGCAACACCTATTCTGGTTCTGGGGTCATCCGGAGGTGTACATCATCTTCCTCCCGGCGACTGGGCTGATGAGTCTGATCTTGCCGAAGTTCGTCGGCCGCAAGCTGTTCGGGTTCAAGTTCATCGTCTACTCGACGATCGCCATCGGCGTCCTCTCCTTTGGTGTTTGGGCCCACCACATGTTCGTCACCGGCGTCGACCCTCGAGTCCGGGCGAGTTTCATGGCGACGTCGATCGCCATCGCCGTCCCCAGCGCGATCAAGGTCTTCAACTGGATTACGACGATGTGGAACGGTGACGTTCGACTGGCCGCGCCGACGATCCTCTGTGTCGGCTCGATCGGCCTGTTTATCGTCGGCGGCGTCACCGGTATCTTCCTCGCGGTGATCCCGATCGACGTGATCTATCACGGCACCTACTACGTCGTCGGTCACTTCCATCTCATCCTCATGGGGATCATCCCGCTCATGATGTTCGCCGCCAGCTACTACTGGTATCCCCTGCTTACGGGTCGGATGTACGACCGCCGACTCGCGATCTTCCAGTCGTCGCTTTTGGTCGTCGGGTCCGCGCTCACGTTCATGACGCTGATGGCGCTCGGTTTCCTCGAGTTACCCCGCCGGTACGCAACCTATCCGGCCAAGTACTCGGGGCTGCAGGTCGTCGCGACCGTCGGTGCCTTCCTCATCGGCATCAGCGTCCTCATGTGGCTGTACAACATGCTCTGGTCGTACTTCCAGGGAACGCCGGTCGAGACGGCGGATCCCTGGGACCTGAAAGCAACCGAGCAGTTCACCCCCGAGTGGCAGTGGTTCGAGGACCGCCTCGAGCGCGAGCGCGGCGTCCCGCCCAGCGAACCCGAGGCGGTCCGGCCGTCGTACGTTCCGGCGCAGGGGGAGCGCCCGCTGTCGCTGTACGGCCGGATCGTCCCGGTGGCAAAGCGGGTGGCGAACGACGCCGGGACGGGCGCAGCCGGTGGGTTCGTCGGCACGATGTTGTTGACCGGTACCCTTCTCGTGGCAGTAGCCTTGGGATCGTTCGATCTCGAGGCGTTTGCGACGCTGGCGACGTTCATCGGGCTGCCGGCGAACCTCGCGCTCGGCTACGGCCTGTTCCTCCTCGGGGGGATGACGGTCTGGCCGCTGCTCTTTCTCTCGCTGGGCGAGTACCTGCCCGGCGAGTTGACCCTGGTGACGGGGCTGTGGTACGCGACGGTCATTGCCTCGGGCTTCGCGCTTGCCTTCTACACCGGCCAGTCCGGCCTCGAGTTGGTGACGTACGTCCTGTTCGTGATCGTCGCCCACTGGGTCTACGGGCTGGGTCTGGCCGGGACGATCGCGGTCTTGGGCGGCCGCCAGCGCCGTCCGTCGACGGGGGACGACGGATGAGTGCGGACGACGAGCGGGCGACCGACACGACGGAGTCCCCTGCCGCCGACGGGACGGGGCCGCTCGAGCCCACGGCGGCCGCGGAGTCGCTGGTGTTGACCTACGCTGTGCCCTTTCTCGGTGTCGTCCTGATCGCAGTAGGACTGCCGCTGGCGATCGTCGGCGGCTACGTCGTGGTTCAGGACGGGATCGGACTCTGTGGCGAACCGACGATCTCGGCGACGTCGGTCGACGAACGCGAGGGCTCGCCCTCGACCGTCGAAGAACTGCCCGCCGCGGCGCTTTCGACGGCCGAGCAGCGGGCCCTCGAGGAGGCGATCGACAGCCCGCTTCGGGAGGCGAAAGTCGACGGCGAGGTGCGAAACCGGGCGGCGCTGCTCGAGGGGGCGGTCGTCGAGTACGAGGGCCAACGCTACTACGTCCGGATCACGTCCCAAAACAGCTGTCTCGAGGTCGCGCCGCTTTTGTTCCCGATCGGGGCGATCGCGATCCTGATCGGGATCGTGGGCGTGTTGACGCCGCCGATCTATCGGAAGATGGCTGGCTTCGAGGAGCGGGTCGGCCGCGACCGGTCGGACTGAGATGACGCTCGCGTTCGGCGGCGGTCACTCGGCGGGGCGGCGCTACTGATCCGTCCGGTTCGGGTCGTCGTTTGTCATCGGATCCGGATCGGGGGCGGCGACGTCGCCGTCACCCGGCTGCTCGGCGGCATAGGAGAACTGGCCTTTCCCGTCGGGAGCCTCACCCTCCGTCCAGGGGTAGCCGGGGTCGGGCTGTTCCTCACGGCGGGTCGACATGAACGTGTAGTT
This sequence comes from Natrinema sp. H-ect1, assembly GCF_041821105.1. Taxonomy (NCBI): domain Archaea; kingdom Methanobacteriati; phylum Methanobacteriota; class Halobacteria; order Halobacteriales; family Natrialbaceae; genus Natrinema; species Natrinema sp. H-ect1. Next base: position 4,821 of record NZ_JBGUBA010000004.1, read on the forward strand.
GACGTCCTGATTCTCCTGTTCTTGCGGGAAGCTTGCGGGAACTGGAACCGGGTCGTCGAGGGTCTCGAGGGCCTGAAGCCACTGGTTCTGGTGCATCGTGTCCCGGGCGATGAGATAGGAGAGCATGTCCTTCATCCCGGGGTCGTCGGTGTAGTTCCAGAGCCGCGTCGCGAGGGTACGGCCGGTCGCCTCGGCCATCACGTTCGCGTAGAGGTCGCCGGCGAGGTTGCCGGAGGCGACGATGTAGTTGCCGGTAAAGGGTGCGCCGTTGCTGTCGACCGGCATCGCCGACTCGCCCGCCGAGAGGAACTGTCGCGGGCCCTGCGCGGTCATCGACTCGGCCATGTCTGCGGTCTCTCGGACCTCCTCGCTCATGCTCTTGGCGGACCCTCTGAGGTTCTTCGTGACTGCCGTCGCGAGCATCTCGATGTGGCCGAGTTCCTCCGCGGCGGTTTCCATCAGCAGGTTCCGATACTCCTCGTGCTGTTCCGGCACCGCCCACGCCTGGAACATGTACTGGAGCGCGACGCGCATCTCGCCTTCCTGTCCGCCGATCGCTTGCTGGAGGAGCTTCGCGAAGTGGGGGTCCGGTTCTTCGACGGTGACCTCGTACTGGAGTTCCGGTTCTTGGAAGAACATCCACTGGTCCTGCCCACGACCGAGGTGATAAACCACTGTTACGACCGGTGCTGAACGTGTAACCGACTGGTAACTAATCGATACGAACCACTCGGATGGCGTGGCAGACGGATCGAAGGCGGCAATCTCGAGCCCCGCCTCGTCGCCGACTCGCCGCGGGGGGAGATCGCTCGATCCACAGTGTCGGGGAGCGACATGGCCGTGAACTCGCCGGGCCCGAGTCCCGATACGCGTTCCTCGAGACGACGCGGTCCCCCGTCACGGAACGGCGGCCGGGGTTTTTCAACGGTGGCTGTGGTACGGTTCGCCGCGAGGTGACCCCGGTGGCTAACACCGATGAGAAACACAGAGCCGCCGCGACGTGTCCGCGTTGCGGGGAGATCGGTATCGTGCAGGTCTGGCCCGACGGAACGCTTCAACCGCTCGGCCAGTCGGACTTCTGTGAGTGTCCCTCGTCGACGCTCCGGGTCCTCGAGACCGACGCCGACGAACTCCCGTAGTGGCGGCCCCTGCCGATCAGACCGACGCCCCGACATAGAGGACGGCCACGAGGACGAGCCAGACGAGATCGACGAAGTGCCAGTACAGCGAGACGGTCGCGACGGAGGTGTTCCGGTCCGGCCCGTAGTGACCCCGCAGCGCCCGCCAGCACAGGACCGCGATGGCCCCGACGCCGAGGGCGACGTGAAACCCGTGGAGCCCGGTCAGGCCGTAGAAGGCAGTCCCGAAGGCACCGCTATCGAGGGAAAAGCCCTCCACGGCGACGAACTCGTAGTACTCGTAGGCCTGCCCGGCGAGGAAGACGAGCCCGAGGACCAGCGTCGTCCCGAGTAACCCGAGGAAGCGCCGCCGGTTCCCCGCCTCGAGGGCTGCGTGCGCGTAGTGAACAGTGACGCTGCTGGCGAGCAGGATCGCAGTGTTGACGGCGACGAGCGAGCCCACGAGCGGCGGGAGTTCCGCGGGCGGCCATGCGCCGACCCTGACGAAGGCGTAGTAGACGAACAGCGCCCCGAACGTCGAGACGTCGGTCGCCAGGAAGAGTACGGTCGTCGAGACGTACGACTCGCGGGACTCCGGTGACCCCGCGTCTCGAGCCGGTACCAGAAACGCCTCCCGGAGCCAGCCGCCGATGCCGGCCAGCAGGACGACCGCTCCGAGGACGGCGAGGGCGACCCCGACGAGCGGTGGTACGAGCCCGGTTTCGGTACCCAGAACGGCGATCGCGACGCCGGCATAGAGCCCAGCGGCTCCGGCGGCGGCGATCAGCGGCCACCGGCTTCGATGCTCGTGGTCGTCGCCGTCACCGCGTCCGCGGTGGTCGCCGTACTCCTCGGGTGCCTGCCCCTCGGGGACGTGATGGCCGGAGCCGTCGGCTCGAGGGGGCGGAGTGCGGTCGGAGCCGTCACCGGTTCCCATAGGCGCGCTTCCACGTCGACGCCGAAAAAGGGTCGCTGCGGACGCGTGGGTAGGGTCGGCGTACGGCGACGGTGCCGATCAGTAGAAGTAGTCGTCCTCGGCGAGCTGGACGTAGCCCCCGTCGCGGTACGTGAACTTCGTACGCTTGTAGGTCGCGGCGATCTTCGCGGCGTCGAACCCGGCAGTGTACTTCCGCGCGATCAGGCCATCGTCGGTGCCGTTGCCCTGCATGTCGTTGACGGTCGAGAACGCCCAGTCCCAGTCGTCGGGGCCGTAGTCGGCGACGATGTCGGCGAAGGCGACGTTGCGGAGGATCTCGTCGCCGATGGCGTCTTTCCAGATCTCGTTGTAGTTCTCGAGCGAGTCCGTTCCGGCGAGCCGGCCGGCGATCTTGCCGGTGCGGACGGCGACGTGGTAACCGCCCTCGTGGAAAGCCGAGGTAGTACCCATCGCACCGCCGGCGACGGCGATGTTCGCGCCGACGGGCGAGTCGATCGGCCGCGTCGAGGAGATCGGGTAGGTCTCGGTCCCCTTGGACTTGCCACGGTCCTCGACGCGGGGGATGTCTTCCTCGATATCGTACTCGTCGCCGTACTCCTGCTCGAGTAGGCGGCTGATGTACTCGGCACCGGAGGGAATCCGGTCGTCGTCCGGCCGCAGGAGCTTGTAGGAGCCGGGATCCTCGATGTCCTCGAGCGTCATCCCGATCGGCATCGTCAGCCCGACGCGGGCGACAGTACCGTCGTTGGGGAAGACCCACGGGTAGGCGGTTTCGCCGGGCATGTATCCCCACCAGAACTTGAGTCGGTCCTCGAACTCCGCGAACAGTTCTTCCGGGAACTCCCGGTACTCCTGATAGGCGATGTGGTTGGCTTCGGGCGGCGAGAGGTGGTCGGAGACGCTGCGGCCGGGCGCGGTGAACTGATCGAGGGCGTCGAGCGTGATCCGGCGCTGCGGGCCGTCGGCCAGCACGACGTACTGGGCCTCGATCTCGTCGCCGTTCGACAGCGTCAGCGTGTGGGTGGGCCCCTTCGGGCTCGAGGCCCGGAGATCCGTCTCGAGGTCCTTGACGCCGACGCCGACCCGGAGATCGGCCCCGGCGTCGGTCGCACGCTCGTGGAGCCAGTCGTCCATGCGGGCGCGATGGAAGGTGTAGCCGAACTTCGGATAGCTGGCGTCCATCCCGGTCGAGGTCAGTTCGACGGCGCTGTTCGGGCCGATGAACTCGGTGCCCTCGAGTTCCCGGTGGATGACGTCGTCGGGAATCTCGCGGTAGTCGAACTCCATGAGGTCGATCCAGTAGTCGAGCATTCCGGCGGCGTCGGTCGAGTCGGGACCCACTCCTTCCCGATCCTCTCGGGGGACCCCCTGCTCGAAGAGCACGGTTTCCGCGCCGTGGGCTGCCGCTTGCTCGGCCGCGGACGCACCGGCGGGGCCGCCGCCGACGATCGCGACGTCTACGCGTTCCATACGACGTTCGGACTCAGCGCGTCATTATAAAAACTGCGAGGCGGACTGTCCGTCGAACGGACCGGTCGCAGTTAGAAGAGGCCTCTGGCCAGGACGAGCAAGACGCCGGAACCGATGATGAACCCGAGAAAGCCCGCGAAGATGATCGCCGCCTGTCGTCCGGTGAGCGATTCGCCGTCGAGAAACTCGTCTGAAGGCATACTGTCGGCGTTCGTGGCTCGCTCGCTTAAACGTGATGGTCACGTCATTTGATGGGTGGGACGCTGCCAGCGACTCGACCCCTCGAGGGGCGGCCCCGACCGCCCGCAGTGCCGCGAGACGAACGCTTTTGATCGCACTGGACGAGGATGGGGACATGAGTGAGGCCGACGCGCCGGACGTGCTGGTCCTCCGGCGTGGCACCCACGGGATGCCGGTCGAACAGTACGCCGACGCGATCCGCGAGCGGCTCCCCGACCGCAGCGTCGAACTCGCGCGGACCCCTGCCGCGGAACGCGAGGCGATCCGGTCGGCGACGTTCGCGACCGGTATGACACTCGAGCGTGATCTCCTCGAGTCGGCCGACGCGCTCGAGGTCTTCGCCTGCGCCTACGCGGGGACGGGCCATCTCCCCCTCGAGGAACTCGAGGAGCGGGAGGTTGCGGTGACCAACGCCTCAGGCGTCCACGGGCCGAATATCGGCGAACACGTGCTGGGCGCGATCCTGGGGTTCGTCCGGCGGTTTCACGTCGGCCGGCGGCGACAGGATCGCCGGGAGTGGCGCCACTATCAGGCCCACGAACTGCAGGGGTCGGCGGTGACGATCGTCGGTCTCGGCGCGATCGGCGAGGCGGTCGCCGAGCGGCTCGAGCCGTTCGGCGTCGAGACGATCGGGGTGCGATATACGCCCGAGAAAGGCGGGCCGACCGACGAGGTAATCGGGTTCGAGGGTGAGGCGTTCGACGACGCGCTCGCGCGGACGGACTATCTCGTCCTCGCGTGTCCGCTCACCGAAACGACGCGGGGGCTGATCGACCGCGAGGCGCTGGTCACGCTCGACCCCGAGGCAGTGCTGGTCAACGTCGCCCGCGGCCCCGTCGTCGACACCGACGCGCTGGTCGCGGCGCTGCGCTCGAACCGGCTCCGCGGGGCCGCGCTGGACGTTACCGATCCCGAGCCGCTGCCGGAGGATCACCCGTTGTGGACCTTCGAAAACGTACAGATTACGCCCCACAACGCGGGCCACACGCCCGAGTACTACGAGCGACTCGCTGATATCGTCGCCGAGAACGTCCGCCGGCACGCGAACGGCGACGACGCCCTCGAGAATCAGGTCCGTCCCTGAGACGCGCCGGCCGTGCCGTCCGCCGCCAGTCGATTCGACGCACCTTTTTGCCCCTTTGCGACGAACGGCGCGTATGGACAGCACAGACTGTGTGACTCGAGCGGACGCGTCCGTGTGGACGGGAGGCGGACGATGGTACTAACGTTCGACGGCCGGGTCCTCGTGCCCGTCGCCGACCCCGACGACGGCGAACGTACGGCGGCGGCGCTGGCACCGTATCTCGGCCCCGAGAGTTCGGTACTCTTCGTCAACGTCATCGAGAAGGCGGGCGGTGCGCCGGACAAGGCCTCGGTCGAACAGCGCGAGGACTACGCCGAGGAGATCTTCGAGCGTGCCCGCGGGCCGCTCGCGGATCGAGCGGCCTCGGTCGAAACGGCGATCCTCTTCGGGACGGACGTCGTCGAAACGATCTTCGACGCGGCCGAGGAGCGCGATGTCGAAGCCGTCGTCTTCGAGCCTCGCGAAGGGAACCGGTTCGTGGAGCTACTTACCGGTGACGTGGCTCGACGACTGGTCAAACAGGCCACGATTCCGGTGGTCGCGCTCCCGCGAACGGACGACTGACGGAGCAACGTGAAACACTCACTCGAGGGCGGCGAGTTCGACGCGGCCGGTCTGGTCGACGCCGACCCGGTAGCCCGCGTACTCGAACGTGACCGACCCGACACAGCGGTCGGCCCCCGCCGTCGACTGGAAGAGCGAATCGAGCGCGGACGGGTCGATCACGTCGTACAGCGGGCCGAACTCGTCGGCGAGTTCGAGGGCGTCGAGCGACGAGTCGGTCGCGATCGCGTCGATGACGGCCTCGCTCGGGGGCGTGTCCGGGTCGGCCTGGTGCGTACTGGCAGATTCGTGAAGCGTCAACCGGTCGGTGGTCGGCTCAGTTTCCATACACACGATACCGGCCGGCCGCGGGAAGCAACCACGATTGGAGGGCCAACCCTTCAAGTGGGGGCCGGTCCGCCGATCGTGTTCCGCAGGAGGTTGGCCTGCCCCCGCCGGAGGCGGGCGGACAGCGCCTGATCCGAGATGTCGAGTTTCGCGGCGACCGCGGAGAGCGTCGTCTCGCGGGGTACGTCGAAGTAGCCCTCCTCGAGGGCGACGATCAGTGCCTTCCGCTGGCGTTCGGTGATCCCGTACCGGTCCCCGGCGGCGGCCGATTCCTCGAAGATACGCTGGATTCGAAACGGAATCTCTTTCTCACGACAGACGTCCCGATATGCGAACAGCGCCTCTCGGGTCGGAACGCGGGCCCGAATGCTCGTCTCCTCGGTGACGGTGATCTCCTGATATCCGATGTCGTACTTCGCCGCCGTCGGATACGTCAGATGGGCCTGTCCCCGCTCCGACAGCGTGACGCTGTAGAGACGGCGATCGCCTGGATCCTCGAGCAGCGAGACGGCCGCGACCGTGGTGTCGTCGGCGAGCGCGGGTTCGACGTCCTCGAGGTCGTCGCCGTACATCCAGCAGACGAGTTTCGTCGACCCCGTCTCCGACTGATAGATCTCCTCGACGTCGATCCGGGAGACGGCGTCGACGGTCCGTCGGAGGATCGGCGTCCCGATTTCGAACTCGACGATGAGTACCATGGGGCCTTCGCTCGAGGTACGTCGCCGGGACTGTTATACTACGGCACTAACTGGGTTGGTGCGTGTCGACGAGAGAACCGATCGACCACTCGGCGGACGATCGAGGGGGAACGGCGTGTGCCGTTCAGATGTAGCCGTGTTCGAGCAGCAGTTCGCCGTTGAGAACGCTCGCGCCGGCGGCACCGCGGATCGTATTGTGGGCCAGACAGTTGTACTGCAGGCCGAAGGGCGACTCCTGTAGCCCGCCCGCAGCGATGGCCATGCCGTCGCCCAGCGTGCGGTCCATCCGGGGCTGGGGTCGGTCGGGCTCCTCGAAGACGTGGATGAGCGGCTCGGGGGAGGAGCGGAGATCGAGCGACGGATACTCCCGCATGGCCTCGGCGGCCGCGTCGGCGGTCAGGTCGTCCGCGGTCTCGACCCAAACGTTCTCGAGGTGGCCGTCGATGGTCGGGATGCGGTTGCAGGAGGCCGCGACCGACATGTCGTTGTGCGATAGTTCGGCCCCGTCGAACTCGCCCAGCAGTTTGCGGGACTCGGTCTCGAGTTTGTCCTCCTCGCCGCCGATGTAGGGGATGGCGTTGTCGATGATCTCCATCGAGGACACGCCGTCGTAGCCCGCGCCGGAGACCGCCTGCAGCGTCGAGACGTGAACCTTCTCGAGGCCGAAGTCGGTCAGGGCGGCGAGCGTGGGGACGAAGGTGATCGTCGAGCAGTTGGGGTTTTTGACCATCGCGCCGTCCCAGCCGCGCTCGTCGCGCTGGACCTCGAGCAAGTCGAGGTGGTCGGCGTTGACCTCCGGGATCACGAGGGGGATGTCGTCGTCCATCCGGCCGTTCGAGGAGTTCGAGGAGACGACGTAGCCGGCCTCACAGAAGCCGGGTTCGACTTCCGCACCGACGCTCGACGGGAGCGACGAGAAGATCAGGTCGACGTCGTTGGGGACCTCGTCGGGGTCGGTCGCCGTGACGGTCGTCTCGGCGACGTCCTCGGGAATGGGGCTGTCGACGCGCCACTTCGATGCCTGTCGATACGTCTTGCCGGCGCTTGCGTCGCTCGCGGTCAGGGCCGCGATCTCGAACTCCGGATGGGGGTCGAGCAATTGAATCAGTCGCTGTCCAACCGCACCGGTCGCACCGAGTACGCCTACTCGTACTGCCATTTTCCGGCACTCCGAGTCGTGTCCGCAAAACCGTTTGGGTTTTCGGTAGCGAGTGTCAATCGTCGAAGTTGCACACGTCGCCAACGCCGGCCGCCGACCGGCCGCGAGGATGGCGCTCCGAACGGATAGAAGATATTAAGAAAACGGAGCGGTACCTATCGATCGATGTACGACCGACAGGACCGACTCGAGGCGGCAGGCCAGAGGTGGTTCCGATGACGAGTTCGACCGCGAGTACTGGCGGGCTGTTCGATACCCCCTTTAGTATCGGTGCGACGGTGCTTGCGGCCGTCGCGGCGCTGGTCGGCGTCCTCTTCGCGTGGACGGGCTACTCCGCCGCGGGCACCGACGAGGCGACGGCGGCGCTCCCGCTTTTGGGCTTCGAACTGAACATTCTGACCGGCTTCGTCGGGCTGCTGTTCGCCTTCGGCATCGCCTTGGTGGCGCTTGTCGCCGCGCTCTACATGGAACCCGGCTTCGGCGAGTAACTCGGGTTTGCCGGCCCGGCCGTCGACCACCGAGCGGCCCGGTCACAACGCGCGACGACAGCGTTACGATGACTCACAGTAGCCGCGACAGCGGTCGCGGCGGAGACGCGTCGCTTCTCGGCTTGTGCGATCGATCTCGAGGTGAGAAAGCGAGTTATGCGGGGACTTCCGAGCCCTTCTTTCGGGTGACGTAGCCGGCGATCCGGTTGCGAACGCCCTTGGACTCGACGTTGGTGAGCTTTGCGACGCTTTCCTTGTTCTGTTCGAAGTCGGTCGTGAACGCCTCCGGGTACCGCTCGAGGAGGAGGGTCCCCGTCTTCTTGACGTAGGCCGGCTTGATTGCCATATCGAGTGGTTCATGGAGCGCGCCCTAAAGCCATTCGTTCTGCGGCGGCGACCGGTCGCCCACGGCCCCGCCACGACCGCGGTCGTCCGCATCGGTTCCGCGCCGTCCCCTCACCACCGCGACTGGTCGCGAACCCGCTCGAGAGCCTCCCGCTCTCGGGTGCCGCCGGCCCGCTCGACGACCGCGGCACAGTACTCGAGGCGGTCGCGTAACTCGCCCTCGTCGTATTCGTCGACCCCGAGCCGCGAGGCGGCGACGGTCGCCTCGACGACGGCCCCGAACCCGCGGTCGATCGTCGGGACCGTCTCGCGCTCGATCGCCGACTCGACGGGGCGAAGCGTCCACTCCTCCCAGTCGGTGCTGCCTTCGCTGCCCGCGTCGATCCGCTCGACGGTGACCCGCGCCCAGGCGCTGGCCGACTCGAGGATCGGGTCCTCGCGCTCGAGGATCGAGCAGGCGGCGTCGGCGAAGACGACGGGGTCGTCGACGAACTGGACGTAGGCCTCGCCTTGTCGGTGGAAGTTCCGCCGGGTGCGGGTGTTCCCCCACGTCCGCGCGGTGACGGGATCGCCCGCGTGGAGCCCGAGCGCTGCGGCGTTCCACAGCCCGTTCGGGCCGAGCGTGGTCACGACGGTTTCGGTGACGCCGGCGAGGTCGACGGGCCACGTCGCGGCGTCGCCGGTCTCTGATCCGCGCTCGCCGCTCATACCGTGATCGACCCCCGCTCGAGCGCGACGAACAGTCCCGCGGCCGTGATATCGGCCGTGGTCCCGGGGTTGATCCCCCGCTCGACTAGGTCGTCGGCGAACCGGTCGACGGTCCGGCGATCGGTCTCGAGGGCGTCGTCGTCGACCAGTGCCGCCGCGCGCTCGGTCACGTCCCGCGCGGTCGCCTCCCCGTGGCGCGTCGCGACGAGGGTATCGGGCCGCTCGGCGAGCAGGGAGAGAAAGACGGTGGCGGTCCGGTCCGAGAGCGGGCCTTCGGCCGCGGCGAGTCGGTCGGCGGCCGCGAACGACCGCTCGAACCCGTCGACCCACTCGCGGGCAACGCCGTCGCCGGGAACCGACCGCTCCATGATATCCAGCAGCGTCAGCCCGCGTTCTTCGAGAGCCGGGACCGCGTCGGACCCCCGGCGCACGTCGAGGGCGTCCAGTTCCGCTGGCGGGTCGTCGACGGCGACGTCGACGTGGTCGAACGCACGGTAGAACCCCGCCGCGTCGGCGACGGTCGTCTCGCGGACGACGGCCTCGGCGGCCGATCGGGTGAGATCTTCCTCGGCGGCCCGGACCAGCGGCACGAGCAACAGGAGCGCTCCGAACTGCGTGTTTCCGCCTTCCTGGGCGGCCATCCCCTCGACGGCCCGTTCGAAGGCCGACCCGATTGCCGCGCCCGATGCCGCCCGCTCGAGTCCGTCCCGAGCGCCGACGGCCCCGGCGAGGAAGTGTTCGAACCGCAGGTCCGCGAGGTCGCGCTCGCGGTCGACGTTGCCCGGCTTGGGCGTCCCCGCGACCTCGAGGAGCAAGGCCAGTTCCGCGTTCTGGGCCGACGTTCGCATACGGATCGCTGTGTGCCGAGGCGGCTTAGGGGTGGGGGTTCGCGGCGACTCGAGTCGCGTCGATCGACGGGGCGAGGGCCGTTCCCTGCAACGGGTTCGCCGTCCCATCGATTTAAGCCTCGAGGCAAGCATTCATCGCGTATGGGCTACGACACCGTCGCCAAGACCGATCCGGACTCAGTCATCGACGAGGAGTGGGGCGGCATGTGGTTCCTCAAGGAGCCACTCGCCACCGAGGAGTTGGGCATCTCGATCCTCGAACTCGAGCCCGGCGGCAAGGGGATGGAACACGCCGAGGCGGAGTCGGGACAGGAAGAGGTCTACTACGTCGTCGAGGGACGGGTCGACGTCGACCTGACCGACGCGGGCGAGACCGTGACCCTCGAGACAGACGAGGCGATCCGGCTCGATCCCGAGGAGTCGCGCCAGATCCTGAACCAGTACGACGAGCGAGCGAAGCTCGTGTTGGTCGGCGCGCCGTTGTGATCAGTTAGAATCATCGACTGGTTTCGAGGTGGTACTTTTGTGGTCGTTCGACTGAACCCTGTCCCGGAGTGTATCCTGAGAGTCACTCGAATACCGCAACCGTCCTGCTATCGTGGCAACACGGCGTAGCCACGCCCTCCCCAGCCGATTCGTTCGCTCCTTACAGTCGCTCACTCATCCCTCGCACGAGTTCGAATCGCGGTTCGCCGGTCAGCGAACCGCGATACTGCGAGCGCCACCGCATGCCGGCTGTCGAACCCGGCTCATGCGCGAAGAGCTATCGGCTCGCCTCGAGCCCGAGCCGTCGATCCACGGCGTCGCGGACCCGCTCGAGGACGGCGGGGGTGTCGCTGGGGCGGCCGACGCTGACCGCGTCCGCGCCGTAGTCGACATACTCGCGGACGGTCTCGTCGTCGCGGACGCCGTTGTTGGCGATGACGAAGAGATCGCTCGCATCGACCACGTCGGCGACGACGGACTCGCTGTCCATCGCGTCGACGTGGACGAAGGCCGCGCCCGCGCGCTCGAGCCGGGCGGCGAGGGCGGGCAGGTCGACGCCGGGGACCTCTGCGCGGACCTTCACGCCGACGGTCGCGCCGGTGTCGGCTGCTCTGGCGACGTAAGTTGCGAGGCGCTCGCCGTCTCGCAGCAGGGTTTCGCCGCAGCCGACGGCACACAGCTCGTCTTGGCGGCAGTGGGCGTTGATCTCGAGGTACGCGTCCCGGTCGCGACAGCTCCGGGCGGCGTCGACCACCGGTTCGATCGTGGTACTGCGGACGTTGAACGCCGGCTGGATCGGGACGTCCGCGAGCGCGTCGAGTTCGCCCTCGAGAAAAGAGAGCGGATCGTCGGGGAGGAACTCCGTCCGATCGCGGGCAACGAGTTCTCGCGCGGCCGCACGTGAGTCGTCGTCGAGTGCGATCCCGCCGAGGAACGCGGCCCCCGCGTACTCGGCCCCGGCCCGCGCCCAGTCGGCGTCGGCCTCGCCGCTGAGGCTGGCCAGCGCGAGCGGCGGTGTGAACGATAGCTCGTGGCTCATGCCACGCGCTCGATCGCCGCCTCGATCGCGCGGATCACGCGGGCGGCGTCCTCTCGGGAGTCGATCCCGATGTCGGTCCTGACCGCCGGAGCTTCGAAGGTGGCGTCGTCGCTCTCGTCGATCACGAAGGCGTCGGCGAAGGGATAGGCGGTCGCCAACCCCGCAGTGCTTGGCTTTGCGTTGACCGCCGCCATGAGGTCGCCGGCGGGCCCGGAGAACGCGTCGTCCCCGAGGAACGGCGAGACGGCGACGACCGTGGTCTCGGCGAGCGCCTCGGCGACGCCCGGCAACGCGAGCATCGGTCCGATACTGGTGACCGGATTCGAGGGGCCGATGACGACGGTGTCGTCGAGCGCCTCGAGGACGCCCGGTGCGGGCTCGGCCTGTGAGGAGCCCCGAAACTCGACGGTGTCGACGGTCGGCTCGCCCCGGTGGGCGACCCAGTACTCCTGAAAGTGCATCAGCCCCTCGTCCGTGTGGACGAGGCTGGCGACGGGATCGTCGCTCATCGGGAACAGGTCGATCGTGAGTCCGAACCCGTCGGCGAGTTGCCGGGTCGCCTCGCTCAGCGTGTACCCCTCGTCGAGGAGGCTGGTCCGTGTGATGTGGACGGCCCGGTCGCGATCGCCGATCGTCATGAACTCGGCGACTCCCGAAAAGCGCCGCCAGTTCGCGAGGTCGCGGCCGTCGGTCTGTTTCTCCTCGGGGAGGTACTGCGGGCCGTCGGGGAGCCCCGCGGCCGACGCGATGTCTTTCAGCGCCGAGTTCGTTCGATGCGTATCGCCCTCGATGCCCCACCACGTCTCCCTGTCGAGGATCCCACCGCCCTGAAACAACAGCGTATCGACGTCCGGCGAGACGAAGAGTCCGCCGAGTTCGATGTCGTCGCCCGTGTTGGCGACGACCGTGGTCTCCTCCGGCGAGAACGCGGCGGCAGCGCCGTCTAACAGCTTCGGCGTGCCGGTGCCCCCGGAGAGGAAGGTTACCATACCCGCAACTCTCGAGCGAGGGTACTTAATCGCTTTCGGCCGACCGCGGATGTGGCCGGTGACGGAGTGTGCGTGGTCGGATCGACGCGACTCGGCCAGTCACTCGACGACGACGGTCCCGACCATCCCGGCCTTCTCGTGAGGAATACAGACGTACTCGTGTTCGCCGGTCGTCTCAAAGGTGTGGACGTAGGACTCGCCCGACTGAACCGCGCCCTTGCCGTTCTCCCAGCCCTCGCGGGCGGCGTCCTCGCCGTCGAACCCACCCGAGGCCCAGTAGTCGGCGTCGTCCGGAATCCGGTCCTCGTAGGCCGTGACGGAGTGGGGTTCGCCGGCCGCGTGTTTCCAGGCGACGGTGTCGCCCTGTGCGACGGTAAGCGTCTCCGGCTCGAACGCGACGGCCTGCATATCGACGACGTGGTCGGCGTCGTCCGGGACGCCCGCGACGACGTTCGGCCCGCCCTCGAGGTCGGTCTCCGAACCGGACCCCTCGCCGGAGTCGCCCGTTCCGTCGCCGCTCGGGGCGGCGTCGGGCGCGCCGGCGACCGCGAACTGCGCTCGCAGTGCCGCCGTCGCGAACGTCTCGGCGGCCGCCTCGACGTCCGACCCGTCCTCGAGCGCACCGATGTAGTCCTCGAGCGCCGCCTCGAAGCCCTCGTAGATATCGTGGTCGGCCTCCTCGAGGAGTTCGTGGGTCCGCGCTCCCTCGAACGACGCGAGCGCGTCCGATGCGAGCGACGCGGCGGCGTCTCCGAACGAGCCGCCCGCGTCCGCGGCGACGGTATAGGTCGCTTCGATCGCCTGCTCGTTGAACGCCCGGGCCGCCGCGCTCACGTCCCCGCCGTCGGCGGCGGCGTTTCTGGCGTCGCCGAGCGCGCCCTCGAACGATTCATACCGATCGTGGTCGGCCTCCTCGAGCGCCTCGTGGAAGCCGCCGGCACCGCGCTCGAAGTCCTCGAAGATCTCTTGCAGCACGGTTTCCGCACGATCCGCCGCACCGAGGACGTCCAGTGCGGCCGCGTCGAACGCCCGAGCCGCCATCGCGGCGCTCTCGACGGCGCTGACCTGTGCGGTCGTCCCCGCCGTCGTCTCGAACTCGAGCAGCGTCGCCGCGAGGCCGTCGGCGTGGTCGGCGACGGCCGCGTCGTCCCCGTTCTCGAACGCGTCGATCAGCCCGTTCAGGTGTTCGTCCTCGAACGTCTCGTAGAGGTCGTGGTCGGTCTCCTCGAGCGTCTCGTGGAAGTCGGCCTCGTTCGCTTCGAAGGTCTCGAACAGCCCGCTGGCGATTTCGGCGGCGACCTCGCTCTCGCCGAGCCGGTACCGTTCGACGGCGTCGCCGAGCCGGGCCCTGAAGAAGCTCGCCTCGAGCAGGGCGGGTTCGACGCCGGTTCCCAGCGCCTCGATTCCGGTCACGAGCCCCTCGTCGACGGCGGTGACGGCACTCTCGACGCCTTCTGGGTCGTCGTTTTCGATAGCCGTCGCGAGCGCGTCGAGTCCGTCCTCCTCGAACCGGTGGTAGGCGTCCTCGCTGGCTTCCTCGAGGGCCTCGTGTGCGCGAGCGCCCTCGAAGTGGGCGAAGGCGTTCTCGACGACTCGCCCTGCCGCGTCTCCGTGTCCGCGCTCGAAGAGCCAGACGGCGTCGTGGGCCCGTGCCCGATAGCCGGTCAGTGCGGCCGCGTGTGCGAACGCCGTCGACGGCCCGCCTAGTCCCGAAAGCGCCGCGGCGTCCCAGCCACGGGCCTGATAGGTAGCGATCTGACCGGCCCCCGCCGCCGACTCGGACGGTGCGAGGGCGTACGCGCCCTCGTTGGCCGCCGCGAGCGTGTCCGTCGCACTCGAGCGGACGCCCTCGAGGTCTTCTTCTCCCGCGGCCGCCGCGACGGCCTTGAGGGCGCTCTCGAACCGCTCGTAGATCTCGCCGTCGGCCTCCTTGATCGCGTCGTGGACCGCGGCCTCCTCGAACCGCTCGAGCGCGTCGGTCGCGACCGTTTCGGCGGCGTCGAAGGCACCGGCCTCGGCGGCGACGACGGCGTCGGCCGTCGACGTACCGATCGACTGGAGGTCGAGCGCCTGTGCCGTCTCCTCACCGACGAGCGCCGTTTGGGCCTGGCCGAGTTCGTCGCTGCCGATGACGGTCTCCTCGCGTGCCCGGCCGACGTCCCCGCGATCGAGGCCCTCCGTCCGGAGTTCGCCGAGGGCTTCCTCGAACGCCTCGTAGCGGTCGTGATCCGTCTCCTCGAGGACTTCGTGGGCGTTGTACTCGCCGCTTGCGGTCTCGAACCGTTCGAACGTGTCGCCGGCGATGGCGGCACCCGTTCCGGCCTCCCCGGCTTCGCCCGCCGTGAGCGCGTCCCACAGGCGGGCCCGCATCGCGTTCCACTCGGCGGCGACGGCCCGCTCGGCCGACTCGACCGTCACCGACTGCTCGTCGCTGCTCGGGCCCCCGTCGTCCGTCGACCCGTCGTCCCCGTCGCCGTTCCCGGAACAGCCGGCGAGGGCGAGACTCGCGATTGCAGCACCACTCCCCTTCAGCCACGTCCGTCGTGTCTGTCGCATATTTTTAGGCTAGCCTAAAAGTACAAATGGTCTTCGATACTTTCCGGACAGAGAGGCAGAATAATAGTGCAGGCGGCGCTCTCAATTCCTCGTCCGCGATCGGGACGGCGGATCCTTCACCGAATATTTAGGCCTACCTAAATAACCTATCGGAAGAATTGCCGGTAGCAACATGAACGTTTTCCCGAATATGTTGTGAGAATCGCGTCGTCGGGGTCATGTACGAGTCCATCCCGGTGATACCGGTTCGATGGACTCGTTCGGTAGGGGAATACGATCACACTCCTTTCCGTACCCCAAAACGGACTCGTTCATCGGAGCTACCCTGACACGCCGGTCCGCGAGTCTCTCCCGCCGGCGGACCTACCTTAATTATTAATAATGCACAACTACATGTCCAAGCGAGGCGTATAGATACCGAGGGACAATGGCAGTAACAACCACTCCCGTAGACGACGGTGCAATAGACGGATTCAGCGAGGGGCTTCACGGCGAGTTGCTCCGTCCCGGGGATCCGAACTACGACGAGACTCGAGCGATCTGGAACGGCATGATCGACAGGCGGCCAGCGCTCATCCTCCGCGCGATGGGCGTATCGGACGTGATCGCGGCGGTGAACTTCGCCCGCGACCACGACGTGGTACTCGCGGTCCGCGGCGGCGGACACAACATCGCGGGGAACGCGGTCTGTGACGACGGACTAATGCTCGACCTCTCGGTGATGCGGTCGGTTCGCGTAGATCCGACAGAGCGGACGGCTCGAGTCGAGGCGGGGGCGACCCTCGCGGACGTCGATCACGAGACGCAAGCGTTCGGACTGGCGACGCCGTTTGGGATCAATTCGACGACCGGCGTCGCGGGGCTCACGCTCGGCGGCGGCTTCGGCTGGCTGACTCGCAGGTACGGAATGACGGTGGATAACCTGCGGTCCGTGGACATCGTCACTGCCGACGGCGAACTGCGTCACGCGAGCGAAGACGAAAATTCGGATCTCTTCTGGGGGATTCGGGGCGGTGGCGGCAACTTCGGCGTCGTCACCTCCTTCGAGTTCGACCTCCACGAAGTCGGTCCCGAGATTCTGTCGGGACCGATCGTCTACGCGGGCGAGGACGCACGGGACGTCATCCGGCACGTCCGGGATTTCAACGAGGACGCACCGGAGGAAGCCGCTGTCTGGATCGTCCTCCGGAAGGCACCGCCCCTGCCGTTCCTCCCCGAAGACGTCCACGGCGTCGGCGTCGTCCTCGTCGTGACGTTCTACGCCGGTGACATGGCGGAGGGAGCGGCGGTCTTGGCTCCGCTCCGGGAGTACGGCGACCCGATCGCGGACGCCGTCGGGCCACACCAGTACGCGGCGTTTCAGCAGGCGTTCGATCCGCTACTCACCGAGGGGTCCCGGAACTACTGGAAGTCACACAACTTCAGTGAACTCTCCGACGACGCCATCGATACAGCAGTCGAGTACGCAGCCGATCTCCCGTCGCCCCTGTCCGAGATCTTCTTCGCACAGCTCGGCGGCGCGATGGCCCGCGTCCCGTCGGACGCGACGGCGTACCCCCACCGGGACGCCGAGTACGCGATGAACGTCCACACGCGCTGGGAGGATCCCGCCATGGACGACGAGTGCATCGCCTGGTCGCGGGCGTTCTTCGACGCGATGGCACCGCACGCGACCGGCGGCGTCTACGCGAACTTCATCAGCGAGGCGACGGGCGAAGAGGACCTCGCTTACGGGCGGAACGGGGACCGGCTGGCCGAGGTCAAGGCCGAGTACGATCCGGAGAACCTGTTCCGGCTGAACCAGAACGTCGAACCGGCCCGGTAACCCTTTTCGTCCGCGACCACCGCGCTTCGAGTCGCTACTCGCCGATCCAGTCCGCGAAGCTCCCCTCGAGCAGCGTCTCCGACTGGCGGGCGACGTACGTCTGCTGCATCGTCTCGATCGCCGCCTCGAGGTCGGCTCCGTCCGCGAGCGCGGTCTCGACCTGCTCGCGCTTCCAACTGGCCGGGGTCACGCCCTGTCGGACGCGTCGCCGGAGCGGGTAGAGGTACTTGGCGGCGTCTTCCTCGCTCAGGCCGCGGTTGGTCAGCCCGTCCTCGGCGTGAGCCAGCAGGTCCTCGTAGAGCGCGAGCGAATCGGACGTTTCCTTCCCGTCGTTGGTGATCCAGGTGAGATCGGCCTCGAGCCCGTCGACCATCGCGGCGTAGAAGTTTTCCCGGGCGAGCTGCCAGTCGAGTTCGACGACGGGATGCTCGAGTCGGGTGAGACTCTCCATCAGGCCGGCAAAGGCCGCGAGGAACGCGACCGAATCGCGGACCGTCGGCTGGGCGGGAATGGGGCGGAACTCGATGCGGGCGTTGGCCGCCGAGCGCGTCGGACCGCCGAAGACCGGGCGGATCCACCGCCAGTAGGTGCCGTGTTTCCGGCTGAAGTGGGGGAACTGATCGTCGAAGCGTTCGCCGGGTTCGACCGGCATCGGGACCATGGTGTCGTCGGCGGCGATCCGATCGATCGCCTCGTCGACGGACGCGAGATCGCGCGGGAACCGGACCTTCCCCTCGCCCGTCGTCGGATCGTTGAGGACGGTCTCGAAGACGCTGATGCGGTGTTCCATCCAGCCGTCCCGGAGGATCGCCTCGGGGCTCGCGTCCTCGTCGTAGAGGTCGGCGGGGAAAAACGGCGAGTTGACACCCAGTGCGAGCAGCGGGCCCGCGACCCGCAGCGCGTAGTTGAAGTACTCGGGCAGGTCGGGGGCGTGGGGTACCTGGTAGTGGGGCTGGATCGACGTGATCAGGCTCTCGGGCATGACGGTGTCGCCCTGCAGCGAGACGTGGGGCGCTTCGATTCGCATCCCCGCGGCCTCGGCTCGGTCCGTGTTCGCCATCGCGTGATACCGGGCCGAGTCGCTCATGTTCGTCGCGACCCGGACCGCGCGTTCGGTTCCGTCGTCGTCCGTCGTCGTTCGCTCGACGCTGTCGGTGAGGTAGGTCGCCGCGTCCTCGCCTTCCGGCGGGAGCGTCCAGAGCGCGTCGCTGACCAATCGCATCCGCTCGGACTGGGTCACGTCGAGTGCCGTCCGCAGGCGGGCCTTGACCTCCGCCTCCTGGGCCGTCAGCCCGTCGGCGTTCAGCGGCTGCGGGCTCGTCGTCATCTCGGCGTTGTGCAGCCCCAACTCCTTCTCGAAGCCGATCAGCTCGAGCAGCCGGCGCGGAACCCGCCGTAGGGCGCAATCGTCGGCCTTGACCGCGTAAAACTCGTACTCGAGGCCGACGATCGCCTGCGGATTGTCGAAGACTCCCTCCTCGACGCCCTCTTTGATCACCTCGGCGTCCGCTTCGGCCGACCGGCGGAAGTCGTCGGCATCGACCGACAGGACGTCCGCGACCCGCGCGGCGAGTTCCTCCTCTGACATACCACCGAGTGCGTACCCGATCATCTTTAAAGGCGGCCATCGGGCTCCTCTCCGCTACCGCGCGTCGGTCCGGTCCCGACGCTCCGTCCGGTCTCAGAACCGTTTTACTCCCCCCGGCGATACACACCGCCGATGGAGTTCGCCACGTTCGCCGACCGTGCCGGGACGATCGACGCCGAACCCGCCGACCTCGAGATCGTCGCCCACGTCAGGGACCTGCTCGCGGCGGCTGACGACGAGATCGAGGTCGTCGCGCGGTTCGTCCAGGGGCGGGTGTTCCCCGCCTGGGACTCGACGACGCTCGATATCGGCCCGAGCGCGTGTTACGAGGCGATCGCCCGCGCAGCGGGACAAAACGTCAGCGGCGACGATGTCGAGGAGCGACTCGCCGACGTGGGCGAGATCGGCGACGTGGCGGCCAGCTACGAGTTCGGCGGTCAGCAGGGCCTCGGTGCGTTCACGGACGACGCCGGCGGCACCAGTGACGATCTCACCGTCCGCGAGGTCGCCGATACTCTCACCGAACTGGCCGCCGCCGAGGGATCGGGCAGCCACGACCGGAAGGTCGACCTCCTCTTTGGCCTGTTCAACCGCGCCTCGAGCGAGGAAGCCCGATATCTCGCTCGGCTCGTCCTCTCGGAGATGCGCATCGGCGTCGGCGAGGGAACGGTCCGAGACGCCATCGCCGCGGCCTTCGAGGTCCCCGAGGACCGCGTCGAACGCGCCCTGCAGGTGTCGAACGACTACGGACGGGTCGCCCGAATCGCACGAGACGAGGGCGTCGCGGGGCTCGACGCCATGGACCTCGCGGTCGGCCGCCCCGTCCAGGCGATGCTCGCACAGGCCGGGACCGTGACCGACGCCCTCGAGGCGTGGGACGAGGCGGCGGTGGAGTGGAAATACGACGGCGCTCGTTGCATTTCTGGGTATACGCCGATTTACACTCGCGAACGAGGACAAATCGCCGTTCGTGACGTCGAAGTCGGGGACAGCGTTCTCACACACGAGGGTCGCTTCAGGGAGGTCGTAGCAAAAAATAGACGAAGCATAGATAGCAAGGAGAAAGTGTTTGAGTTCTCAACGTATTTCGGTACAGAGTTTAAAATAACAGAGGGACACGAGATGTTGGTTTATGATTCAGGTGATACCGAGTGGGTTCCGATCGAAGATGTTTCCGAGAATGAGACTCTCGCCTTTCCGGTCCCTACCATCCGTCCTACTTTGACACCTCCCGACCGCCTGCAACTCAGTACCATCGATAATTACACGAAGGAGTTCGAACTATCGCCGTCTTTCTACCGGTTTCTCGGCTATTGGGTCGGCGACGGCTCTACGAACGACTACAACGGCAACAACCGAATCGGATTGATGTTTAGTAACACCGATGCGGATTTATTAGAAGAATACCGGTCGATTGTCGTCGATGCTCTCGGAATCTCTCCTGAGAACGTCCACACCTATGACCACGGTAGTGCGACCGATATATATTGGACAGACGGTCCACTATTTAAATGGCTATGCGAAAATTTCAGAAAAAAGGACCAAGATGGATGGAGAGACAAAACAGTACCTGACTGGTTTTGGAACTTGTCGGAGGACCAGTTTGATGCATTTCTCACGGGTTGGGAGGAAGCAGACGGATACGAAGACCCACAAGAGAGACGGTATATCACCACGAAGGAACGATATCTCGCGTCCGTAATACAGCTTATCGGATTGACGTTCGGACGAATTTTCGGAATTCGACGAGTGAGAAAGAACGACAAAACGTACTATCGACTGACGATATCTCAGTCCGACCGGTATGCACGAATCGAGGACGACTTCGTTGTCGTCGATATACTCTCTAAAACGGAACTCTCTCGAAAGAACCCACGAGAGGTAGACCCGCGCCAAAAGGTATACAATCTACAGGTCGCAGAAGACGAAAGTTACTGCGTTCCGCTCACCGCGGTACACAACTGTCAACTCCATTTCGATGGTGAGTCGGTCAGCGTCTTCTCGAGAAACATGGAGGAGGTCACCGACGCCCTTCCCGAGGTCGTCGAGTTCGCCGACGAGACGCTCGAGGCCCCCGCAATCCTCGACGGCGAGGTCGTCGCCGTCGACGACGACGGCTCACCGCTGCCGTTCCAGGAAGTCCTCAAGCGGTTCCGCCGGAAACACGACGTCGCGAAGGCCCGCGAGGACGTCTCGGTGCGCCCGGTCTTTTTCGACTGTCTGCACGCCGACGGCGAGGACCTGCTCGAGGACCCGTTGACGACCCGCCACGACCGGCTCCGGTCGGTACTCGCGGATGCCGATTCCGACGGCGACGACGGCACCGATGGGACGGCAGACGCCGATATCGAGGGCCTCTCCCTGCTCCGACTGACCGACGATCCCGACGAGATCGAGTCGATCGACGCCGCGGCCCTCGAGGCCGGCCACGAGGGGATCATGCTCAAGGATCCCGAGTCGACCTACTCGCCGGGCCGACGGGGGAAACACTGGCGCAAGCGCAAGCCGGACGTGGAGACGATCGACTGCGTCGTCACCGGTGCCGAGTGGGGCGAGGGGCGACGGGCGACCTTCCTCGGGACCTTCGAACTCGCCGTGCGCGCGGGCGACGAGTTCGAGACCGTCGGCAAAGTCGCGACCGGGATCACCGACGAGAAATTAGAAGAGTTGACCGACCTGCTCGAGCCCCACATCGCCGCCGAGGACGGCCAGGCGGTCGACCTCGAGCCCGCGGTCGTCTTCGAGGTCGGCTACGAGGAGATCCAGTCCTCGCCGACCTACTCGTCGGGCTATGCGCTTCGGTTCCCGCGGTTTCTGGGCGTGCGGTACGACAAGAACCCCGAGGGCGCGGACTCGCTCGAGCGACTCGAGCGGCTCCGTGATCAGTGACCGCTGCCCTCGGCTCGATCGTTCGGTTCCGACGGTCGACAGCTCTTCTACTCACCGCGATCGAGGCCGGTTCGGTACCGGTGAGTCCGGCAACCGTTCAGAGCCCCTCCAATTCGTGTCGAACCTGAAATAATTTAACCGCATCCGTATTCTTTCGAGTATGTGTGGCGTGGAAGTCGTCCGAATCCTCCCGGCGACGCGGTCAGCCGTAACGGCGCTTTTGACTCCCGAGACCGTCGTCCGACTCGAGGGGTCGCACGAGCCCGGGCACGTCATCGAGTCGGACGGACGGACCGTCGTAACGGCCCGTCCGTCCGGTCGTCTCCTCCCTCTGCAGTATACCTTCGAGTCAACCGATACCGGATTTCACTACCGACGGGACGCCGACGGACGACCGCTCATCACCGTCGAAACGGCGGTAGAACTGACCGCCGCGAACGGCGAGACCGAGATTCGACTGCGTTCGTCGGTCGATCCGGCCATTCCCCTTCCGCTCCTCGGCTGGTACGCCGAACGGCGACGACGAAAGCGGCTCGAACGGTTCTGTGACCGTCTCACCGCTGCCCTCCGCCGCCGTTGAGTCGACCGTCCGGTTTTCGCGACGGACCGGAGCCGTCGCGGCAGCGTAGACGGTCAGTCCCGAGCCACTGACCACATGTAAGCACCCTTAAGAGCCGTGGGAAACTGGAATCGCGTATGCAACCGCGCGACCTGTCCGATCACGTCGCTTACGAGGCGGGTCGAGGCATCGAGGAGGTCGCCCGCGATCTCGACCGGGACCCCTCCGAGTTCATCAAACTCGCCTCGAACGAGAACCCCCACGGCCCCTCACCGGCCGCCGCCGTCGCCATTCGGGAGACGGCCTCGAGCGTGAGTTCCTACCCCAAAGCCGCCCACGCCGATCTCACGACCGCCGTCGCCGGCCGCTGGAACGTCACCGACGACCAGGTCTGGCTGGCAAACGGCGGCGACGGGGCGATAGACTACCTCCACCGGACGGCGCTGGAACCGGCCGATGACGTCCTCGTTCCCACGCCCGGCTTCGCCTACTACGGGATGAGTGCCCGATTTCACCACGGCGGCGTCCATGAGTACGCTCTCTCGAAAGCCGACGACTTCACGCAGGACGCCGACGCCGTTCTCGAGGCTTACGACGGCGAGCGCGTGATCTGGGTCACGAGCCCCCACAACCCGACGGGCTCGACGATGCCCCTCGCGGAGATCGAACGCCTCGCCGACGAGACCGACGAGGAAACCCTGATCGCCGTCGACGAGGCCTACGGCGAGTTCGCCGACGAGGAAAGCGCCATCGCGTTGCTGGACGGGTGGGACGAGTTCGAGGCCCGCGACGACGTCGCGGTCCTCCGGACGTTCTCGAAGGCCTACGGGCTGGCCGGCGTTCGTCTCGGCTACGCCGTCGTGCCCGACGAGTGGGCCGACGCCTACGCCCGCGTGAACACGCCCTTCGCGGCGAGCGAACTCGCCTGTCGGGCCGGGCTCGCGGCCATCGACGACGAGGAACACGTCGTCCGGACCGTCGAAACTACCCGCGAATCCCGCGCGTACATGCGCGACAACGTCGACGCCCACGTCTGGGAGAGTCAGGGCAACTTCGTCCTCGTCGACGTCGGCGACGCCTCGGCCGTCGCCGCCGAGATGCAGGAACGCGGCGTCATCGTTCGTGACTGCTCGAGCTTCGGGCTCCCTGGCTGTGTCCGCATCACCTGCGGAACCGAGGACGAAACGGAACGGGCCGTCGCAACGCTCAACGAGGTCCTCGCCGACCTCGACGTCGAATCGTCCCCTGCGGACGAGTCGGACACGGAGGTCGCCGACACATGAGAGTCGCCGTCACCGGCACGCCCGGCACCGGGAAGACGACCGCGACGGAACTGCTCGCGTCGCGGCTGGCCGATGCGGCGACGGACGCCGACGGCGAATCGGCTCCCGATCTCGAGGTGATCCACCTCAACCGCGTCCTCGAAGAAGAGGGCCTCTACACCGAGGTCGACGCCGACCGCGAGAGCAAGGTCGCCGATCTCGAGGCGCTCTCCGAGTGGCTCGCCGGCCGGGACGACGCCGTCGTCGAGTCCCACCTCGCGCATCACTTCGACGCCGACCGTGTGGTCGTCCTGCGGTGTCACCCCGAGACGCTCGAGAAGCGCCTGCTCGAGCGCGGCGAGACCGCCGCGAAGGCCGAGGAGAACGCCGAGAGCGAGGCGCTGGACGTGATCCTCTCCGAGGCGGTCGAGGAACACGGCCTCGAGTCGGTCTACGAGGTCGACACGACCGATCGCGATCCGGACGAGGTTGCGGCAGCACTCGAGGCGGTCGTCGCGGGCGAGCGCGAGCCAAGCGCCGGCGAGGTCGACTTTATGGGGTATCTGACATGACGCTCGACAAGTTCCGGCCGTACGTCTCGCGGTTTCTCGACCCCTTCGTCAAGGGGTTCGACCGCGTCGGCATGACGCCAAACGGCGTGAGCGTCGTCGCCTTCGGGATGGCGATCCTCGCCGCGGTCGCGTTCGCACTGGGCGGGCTCGAGGACCCGGTCTGGTACGCCGTGGCGGCCGCGCTGGTCTTTCTCAATGGCTGGCTCGACATCGTCGACGGCGCGCTCGCGCGCGAACAGGAGGTTGCGTCAGCCGGCGGCGACCTGCTCGATCACGTCCTCGATCGCTACGCCGACATCGTCGTCATCGCAGGGTTGGCCGCGGGCGTCGAGGACTACCTGCTGGGCTTTGCGGCCGTGACCGGCGTCGTGATGACCTCGTATCTCGGCACGCAGGCACAGGCCGTCGGCCTCGATCGGGTCTACGGCGGGCTCGTCGGGCGCGCCGATCGGCTGGCGATCATCGGGATCGTCGGCTTTCTGGCCTATCCGATCACGGGGCCGATCGTCGGCGGGTTCACGCTCGTTGGGCTCCTGTTGGTCTTCCTCGCGGTCGTCGGCCACCTGACCGCACTCCAGCGCTTCTATTACTCCTGGCAAGCCCTCGAGTGAGCGCCGCTGTGGCCCGCTTCCGCCCTTTTTGACGGGCGGGAGCGCGCCGCATGCTTTATCCCTGATCACGATATAGGAACGGACATGGTTCAGTGTGAGATGTGTGGGGCCGAGACGTCGTCCCCGAAGACGATCAAAGTCGAGGGCGCGAAGCTAGACGTGTGTTCCGACTGTACGGACTTCGGCACCGAGGTCAAACAGCCCTCGAGTTCGAGTTCGTCGACGAAGTACTCGACCGGCTCGAGTTCGTCGTCCTCGAGCGGGGGCGGCCAGTCGTCCGGCTCCACGAGTTCGTCGAGTTCGGGTGGCTCGAGCCAGCGCCGCTCGGACATGTTCGACGACATGGACGAGCTGGCGACCGACTACGACGACCGGGTTCGCAACGCCCGCGAGAGCAAGGGTCTCAGCCAGTCCGAACTCGCGAACGAACTCAACGAGAAGGCGAGCCTGATCCGCAAGATCGAACGCGGCGATACCCTCCCGAGCGACCGAGTGCAGTCCGAACTCGAGAGCTTCCTCGAGATCAACCTGAACGCCGAAGGGGCGTCCGGCGAGGACTCGGAGTGGTCCGGCGGCTCCTCGACCGGCAGTTACACGCTCGGCGACGTCGTCAAGCGCAAGGACTAACGGCGACGTCCGGTCCGCCCTCGGTTCCCGTACCGCCGACTCGCAAGCTATTTCTTTCGTGCGGGTGGGGTTGCGGATATGTTCGTCCTCGTCAACCTGAAGACGTATCCGTGTGATCCGGTCGCGGTTGCGGAAGCCGTCCGCGACGTCGACGAAACGACCGACGCACGCCTGGCGGTCGCACCCGCGGCGACCCACATCGAACGGGTCGCCGAGACCGGAGCCGAGACGTGGGCCCAGCACGTCGATCCGATCGATCATGGGAGCAACACCGGCCACGCCCTCGCGGAACACGTCGCCGACGCGGGCGCGGTCGGGACCCTGGTCAACCACTCCGAGCGGCGACTGAAACTGGCCGACATCGACGGGACGGTCCGTGCGGCCCAGCGGGCCGACCTCGAGACGATCGTCTGTGCGAACAATCCGGCCCAGATCGGTGCCGCGGCGGCGCTCGGCCCCGACGCCGTCGCCGTCGAGCCCCCCGAACTCATCGGAACGGGAACGCCGGTCAGTCAGGCCGATCCGGACGTCGTCGAGGACGCGGTCGCGGCCGCGGCCGACGTCGATCCCGACGTCTCGGTCCTCTGTGGGGCCGGCATCAGTACGGGCGACGACGTCGTCGCCGCGGGCGATCTCGGTGCCGGCGGGGTCTTGCTGGCAAGCGGCGTCGCGAAAGCCGACGACCCGAAGGCTGCCCTCGAGGATCTCGTCGCGCCACTGTAAGCTGCCTGCCGTCCCACTTTTCTCCCTGTCGCTCGAAGGTGTGTGTATGAGTGACAACAACTCCGCGTCCGACGGCGGGACGGAGACGGCGACGCATCCGGTCTCGGTCGCGCTCGAGAACCGACTGATGAGCCACGGCTACTACGTGACGTCGTTCGAGTGGCTGGACGGCGAGGGCGAGGCCACGACCCCCGACGACGGCGTCGGGATCGCCCTCGAGTACGAGGCCGTTTCCGACGCGCCCGCGGTCACGCGCGACGAGGTCGGGGCCGTCCTGCGGACGCTGCTGTCGATCGGCGAGGAGCGTTCGTGGACGCCCGGTCGTCTCGAGGTGACCTCGTTCGCGACCGACGGGGCGGTCCGGGGGCGCTGGCACGTCGAGCGCGAGTGGTTCGACCGGCTCGGGACCGACCTCTCGCAGGTGGCGTTCTCGGGGTTGGTCCTCGGGACGGTCCGGGACCGGCCCAGCGGACGTGACACCGATTAAATACGTCCCGGAGATAGATTAATAATGGTTCGCGTCAGTCCTTGTCGTAGACGATTCCATGACCGGAGAGCAGGTGTACGTCTCCCACGCGCCCGACGATCTCGACCTCGTGCAGGACCTGTTCTCGACGGTCAAGAACTTCCCCTTCGGCGTCCACATTGCACACGAGGAAGTCGAGTCCGGCCGCTCGCGAACGCGACTCGAAGGACGACTCGCCAACAGCGACCTCGTCGTCGCGGTACTGACCGAGGCGGCGGCCGACGACGAGTGGATCAATCAGGAAATCGGCTACGCGGTGGCCAAGGGAATTCCCGTACTGCCGCTGTTCGACGAGGGGATCGACCGGCGAGGGTTCGTCAGCGATGTCGACGGCGTGACGATCGACCGCGGTGATCTCTCCGCGACGATCTTCAACCTGCTGTGTCGGCTCCGAAGCGAACTCGCACCGCTGGGCGCGCTGTCGGTTCCGAACTGGTATATCCGGTTCCCGTGTACGATCCCCGACTGCAGGGAGCCGGTCACGCTCGAACTCGAACACGATCAGTCCAAGCTCTGGAAGCTCCATGCACACGGCAAGTTCCTGACGGCCTCGTGTGCGGACTGTGGGATCACGTACTACTTCGAGCCGGCGACGATCGGCTTCATGGGTCGTGAGAACGTGCCGGCGTCTCAGTCCTCGTCCCGAAGCCGGTCGTAGGCGTCCCGAACGAGTTTGAACGCCGATTCACTGCCGCTCTTGCGGTCGGGGTGGGCGCGTTTGACCTGCTCGTGAAACGCCTCCCGCAGCCGCTCGTCGCTGACGGCCCGCTCGAGGCCCAGTACGTCGCGGGCCTCGGTCTTTCGCATGGCGACGTCGGCGACGATGCCGCGCTCCTCGGCATCGGCTTTGCAGTCCGAACACAGCCGTTCGGTCCGCTCGTCGATCGTAGTCACGCGAAACCGCTCCTCGTCGACCCACTCCCGGCACTGTGTGCATCGGGTTCGCTCGTCGGTGTCGCCGGTATCGGTCGCGTCGTCGTTCCCGTCGGTCGCCGGGCCATCTCCTTCGGCCCCAGCATCGGGACCGGGGGCCTCGGCCGCACACGACGGACAGCAGGTCAACACGGTGCCGTCCGACAGCACGACGTCCTCGAGTTCGGTCGCGAGGAACGTGCCGGTACACCCGTCACAGGCGGCCCGCCGCTGATCGAGCGACGCGCCCTTTCGGGCGGCTGCCCTGGCGTGTGGCTCACACTCCGGACAGCACGCCACCCGTTCGCCGTCCGGCATCGTCACTGTCGTGAGGTCCTCGAGCGCGACCGTCCGGCCACATCCGTCGCAGCCGGCCTGTCGTTCACCGACCACTGCCATTACCCGGGCGGTTCGGGTTCGTCCCATATTAGTTCTTCTGCTGACAGTCACGGGTTCGGACGGCTCGGTTCGCCCGGAGGGAGGCCCCGATCGTCGGTCGGGGCCGGTGTGTAGGCTCCGACTACGTGTGGTGAAACGAGACCGGGCGGACGGCCGACCGGTCCGAACGGAACGGATAACGAAGTAGTCGGCCGGCTATGGATCGGGCGTGCGAGGGTCCCCTCGCACGGAGACGCGCTGTCCGTTGGACGGCACTCGGTGGCCGACGGCCGCCGAGTTCCTCCTCTCCTGTCAGGTATTTCGACGATCGAACCGGGACACCAATGGGCTCGCAGTCGTGAGTATCGCGTATGGACACAGCAGTTCGGACGGATACGCACGATGGCGCGGCCGACCGCGACCGCCTCGTCGCCGGAATCGTCGACGTCCTCTGTATCGTCGGGATCGTCCTCCTCGGCCGCATCAGTCACAGCGGCAATCCGATCGCCGAACCGATCGCCTCGCTCGAGACGGTGACGCCGTTCGTGGTCGGCTGGCTCGCCGTCGCGGCGCTGGCGGGGGTCTACGCGACCGAACGGGCGGGAGCGAGCCGCGAGTTCCGACTGCCGGCCGTCGCGTGGATCGCGGCGGCGAACGTCGGGCTCATGCTCCGTGGCTCGCCGCTGTTCGATGGCGGGACGACGTGGCCGTTTCCGGTCGTCATCACCGCGACCGGGCTGGCCGTGTTGCTCGGTTGGCGACTGGTCTATACCCTCTATCTATCAGCGACGAGGTAAGTAGTCGACGCGCCGGTTCGCGATCGATCTCGGTTCGAGGGTATAGTCATACGAAATTCGATACGTTATTCGGGACCGCGTTTCTGACGGTCTGTCTCTCGAGAACGTAATCGATCAGATACTGTGTCTGTCCGTCACGTCTCTCGAGCGAGCGGTGATCCGATCCTTCGCCCGTTCCGTACCTTCGATATAACTTATGCAGATCTAATCCCGATAATGCAAATCAGAAACTCATCCACCATGAGCTAATTATGGGAAACACTTATATGGCTATTCCTCATACTATAGGATAGATTATGACTGGATATTACGACATTGTTCTCGGCCTCATCCCAGTCGCACTGCTCGGTATCACCGCGGCCCTGACGTTCGTGGGGGTGTCGCTGACCGCGGCAGTGCCGCTCGGGGCAGTCGTCGCGATGGGGATCATCGGCCACGCAATGTTCGTCAATACGCCAGCTGACACCGCCGACGAGACCCGGTCGGCGCGTCCGCCGATCAACGCGGACTGATCCGTTCTTCCGCTTTCGGTTCCTTTTCCCATCTCCGCCGCGTTCGATCGTCTATGACTGAGACGCTGTTTCTGACCAGCGACGCCGTCGATGACCTCGCAACGCCGGCAGAATACGTCGACGCCGTTCGCGAGGGGTATCGACAGCGCGGCGAGGGCGCACCGGCCCACCCACGGTCGAAGTTCCTCCGTGCGGATCCCGCCGGGATGTTCACGAGCTACGCCGCCATCCTCCCGGAGACGGGCGCGATGGGTGGCTACATGTACAGCGCGGGGTTCGGTGCCGGCGACGGCTGGTTCATGACGCCGCTTTTCGACGCCGACAGCGGCGCGCCGCTGGCCCTGCTCGACGGCGCGAGCATGAACCCGTTCAAGACCGGCGCGGCCGGTGCCGTCGGCGTCGACGAACTCGCCCGCGACGACGCCGACACCCTCGCGATCATCGGGAGCGGCGCTCAGGCCCGCGGCCAGCTCCATGCGACCGCCACGGTCCGTGACTTCACCGAGGTGCGGGTCTACTCGCCGACTCCTGAGAACCGCGAGGCGTTCGCCGCCGACTTCGACGACACGCTCGCGGCCGACGTCCACGCGGTCGACTCGAGTACGGCCGCCGTCGCCGATGCGGACGTCGTGATCACGGCGACGCAAGCCAGCGAGCCGGTCGTCGACGGCGACGATATCGCGCCCGGGACCCACATCACCGCGATGGGCCAGTACTCGGCGGACGCACGCGAACTGGACACGGACACGATCGCGAACGCGACCTACGTTCCGGACCTCCGCGAGCGGGCGACGTTCGACGCCGGCTCGTTTATTCAGGCTCTCGAGGTGGGCGCGATCACCGAGGACCACGTCCACGCCGAACTGGGCGAGGTCGTCGCCGGCAACGCACCGGGCCGGACGAGCGACGACGAGATCACGGTCTTCGACAGCGGCGGGACGGGCATCGAGACGGTCGCCGCGGCGTATCTCCTCTACGAGCGCGCCAGCGAACGGGGACTCGGACAGACGATCGAGTTCGCCCCGGCGAGCGAGGCGCTGACGGGGAACTAGGGACTCGAGGGACGCGGGGGACTGGAGTGTGACATCCTCCCCACGCTAAAGGGCGGGGCTTCCCGAACCGCACAAGTGGCGGTTCCCGTCAATTCGGAAGGTTGGGAATCTAAGGTTTGCGATCGACGGCGCTGGCTCTGCCACGAAGCCGTTACTCCTACCGTGTTGACGGCTTGGAGGTATCTTGTTTTGTGTCGGTCGGCGCGGTCGGCTCACTTGTTTGATTTCGGCTCTCGCCGTGGCAAACACCGAGTCAACTGCCAGTTTCCCGCGCACAGTCCACAATACACCGCGTGGGACTGTGAAACTGCCGATTCACACGAAAGACAGACGATGACGGCGCTGTATCCCCGCCCTGAAAGACGGGGTTTTAGCGCCTGCAATTCAGATAAATAACTGTTTTCGAGCCGACGGGCGACTCGAGCCGGTTACTGCTCGGCCGGTCGCACTTTGAAGCCGTAGCGAGTGACGCCTTCCTGCGTGTAGACCCGGCGGATCGTCGTCTCGATGCGATCACCGACTCCGAACGCGTCAGGGTCAGCGTCGGTACCCATCGCCGGGGCACTGACGGCCTCGTCGCCGCCATCGGTCTCGAGCGCGACGATCGCGGCCGCGTAGTCGCCCGACTGGGCCTGCTGTTCGGCGAACTCCGGCGGTGCGCCGCCCTGCGAGATGGTCGTGACGGCCTCGATGGTTCCCTCGCCCGCGAGTTCGATGGGGTCGTACTCGGCGAGCGCCCCGCAGTCGTCACACGCGCCCTCCGGCGGGAACGACAGCGCACCGCACTCCGAACAGCGGCCGGCCTCGAGCCGGTAGCGCTGGGGGAGCGAGCGCCGCCACGAGGGGACGCTGACGTAGGCGCCGCCGCCCGACGGCGGGCCGGTGGTCACGACGCCGCGCTGGCGCAGGTACTCGGCGTAGGAAAGCGGCTCCGCCCCCTCGAGCGCGGTGACGGCCGGCACGTCGCCGTCGGCCGAGACGACGACCGCGTCGGCCCCCGCGCCGCTGCCGTGGGAGACGCCGAGGACGGAGTCGTCGCCGTCCGCGAGCGCGGTGGCGAGCGACAGGGGCACGCTCGCCGCGCCGGTATCGCCCAGCTCGTGGACCGTCGCGGCGGCCTGGATCTCGTCGGTGCCGACGCCGGCGGCGCCCGCCGCGCGGTAGGGTAACTTGCCGTCGGGGGCCTGGATCGCGGCCGCGTCGGGCTCGGGATCGATCTCGAGGCCATCGACCGCCCCGCCGATCGTTTCGGTGAAGGCCTGCCGGTCGTACTGGGTGATGCCCAGCCCCTGGGTCTCGTCCTCGCCGGTATCGCGGAACCGGGTACCGGGATAGGCCGCGGCGTATTCCGCGCGATCGACGATTTCCGCGGGGCCCTCGCGCTCGAGGACGAACGCGGCGCTGCCGGCTCCGGCGGCGTGGTCGATCCCGTCGTCGGGGTCGCCCTGCGGTGCGTCGGCGGCGACGACGAGCGCGGTCGTCGCGTCGGCCTCGAGGGCGTCCAACCCGGCCCAGAGCGCGCGGGTTCCCGCTCGAGTACTCCCCGAAAAGAGCTGACGGGTCGCCGATTCGGAGAGGGCCAGCATCGCGCCCAGTCGGGCGGTCAGGTCCTCCTCGGCCGCTGGCGGCCGCGAGGAAGCGAACGCCAGCCAGTCGACGCTCTCCGCGTCGACGTCGGCCGCCTCGAGCGCGCGGGTCGCGGCCTCGTAGCCCATGGTGAGGGCGTCCTCGTCGGCCGCGGGGACGGCCTTCTCGGTGACGCCGGCGGCGTGGAACTGCCCCCAGGCCTCCTCGAAGGCCTCGGCACTGATTCGGAATCGCGGTGCGTACGCACCGACACCGGTGATCGCGCTCATCAGGCGCTCACCTCCTGTTCCTTCTCGAAGACGTGAACGACGGCAGCACCACCGCTGCCGCCGACGTTGTGGGTCAGCCCGCGGGTCGGGTTCTCGACCTGTCGCTCGCCGGCTTTGCCGGAGAGCTGTTTGTAGGCCTCGACGACCTGGCCGGCGCCCGTCGCGCCGATCGGGTGGCCCTTGGACTTGAGGCCGCCGGAGGTATTCACGGGAAGGTCGCCACCGATCTCGGTCGCCCCGGATTCGATCAGTCGGCCGGCCTCGCCGGTCTCACAGAAGCCGAGATCCTCGTAGGCCAGCAGTTCGGCGATGGCGAAGCAGTCGTGAACCTCCGCGAAGTCGAGGTCGTCGGGGTCGACGTCGGCCATCTCGTAGGCCTGCTCGCCGGCCCGCTGGCTCGCCGGAATGCCGGTATAGGTGTCGCGCTGGAAGAGGCCGACGTTGTCGCTGCCGGCGCCGACGCCGGCCACCCGGATCGGATCGTCCGTGTACTCGTCGACCACGTCCTCGCTGACGATCAGCGCACAGGCCGCCCCGTCCGAGGTCGGACAGCAGTGATAGAGGTTCAGCGGGTCCGCGACGACCGGCGCCGACTGGGCGTCCTCGAGCGAACACTCGAAGCCTAACTGGGCGTGGGGGTTTTTCGCGCCGTTGGCGTGGTTCTTGACGGCGACCCGCGAGAGGTGTTCGCGCGTGGTGCCGTACTGCTCCATGTGGACCGACGCCATCTGGGCGTAGACGCCCGAGAAGGTGGTTCCCGAGAGTCGCTCCCACTCGGTTTCCCCGGAGACGCCGAGCCAGTACTTCGTCGCGTCCGAACTCATGTCGGACATGATCTCGAAGCCGCCGGCGAGGACGACGTCTGCCATCCCCGACTTGACGGCCTGGACGGCCTGTCGCACCGCGAAACCGCTCGCCGCACAGGCGTTTTCGACCCGCGTCGTCGGCACCCCGTCGAGGCCGACGTGTTCGGTCACGGCCGGCCCGGAGAGGCCCAGCTGCCGGCCGCCGACGCCGAGATTGCCGATGACGGCCTCGTCGACGTCGTCCGCCTCGAGGCCCTTCGGTACGCTGTCCGTCGCCGCGTCGAACGCCGTGCGGAACAGGGACCGGTAGCTCTCCGAGGGAAAGGCTCCGTAGTCCGACTGCCCCGCGCCGACGAGGTAGGCGTCTCGCATACCGGCCCCTCAGTCGTCCGGTGTGAAATAAGTACACACTTACCTACGGTCTTCGGGACCGATCGTGGCTGGACCCCGCTACCGCTCGGTCGGCTCCCGCGACGCGTCGAGGACCGCCCGGATCAGCGTCGACTCGGCCGCGCGGAGCCGCTGGGAGACCGCCGACTTCGAGATCGCCAGCTCATCGGCCAGCGTCTCGAGATCGACTCCTCGTGGCCGGTCGAAATAGCCTCGCTTGCCGGCCAGCTCGAGGGCCTCCCACTGTTTCGGCGTGAGTTCGCGGACGTCGAGCTGGAGCGACTCCGGACGACCCTGCTGGTCGGTGGTCCGGTCATCGACGGTGCGTGCGTCGACGACGTCGTCGACGCAATCAATCAGTTGTTCGATCGATTCGTCGTCGGTGACCGTTACCGTCACGCGTATTCGATTGCTCTCGGCGTTGTCAGTCATGGGTGGACACCGTCGTCCGCGCCGGAGTGGTGTGTCAGTCGTTCAGTCACGAGTCCGCCGTCGCCCGTCTTACCCTTTGTCATCGTTCTAACCAACTGGGTCTCGATCACAGCGGCCCGCTTACGGACCCCCGTCGTAGTTGACATCGAACCCTCGACCTGTGAAGGTATTGAATAGGAGTCCAGATTTCTCCCCGACGAGAACCGTACTGCAGGGGTACAGACCTCTTACTTCCCGCTGAGAACATTCCCAAATGTGTTCGAATATCATATGTAAGTGGGCTTGGCAGTGGACCGTACCGTCCCAGTGGGCGTTCGCCCGACCTCGAGCGGCGTCACTCACGCGGCACCCCCATCGCCGATCGATCGTTCGTCCGCACTGAGAGGCGACGCGGGTTTCAAACGTCTCGTCGCCGTATCTCACGTATGCCTCGCGCGGCCGACCTCGTCTCCGTCCTCGAGGCGACCGAGTCGCTGGCGATCGTCTGTCACGACAATCCCGACCCGGACTGTCTCGCCAGCGCGCTCGCCCTCGAGGCGATCGCACGCGACCACGACATCGCGCCCGTGACGATCGCCTACGGCGGTGAGATCTCCCACCAACAGAACCGCGCGTTCGTCAATCTCCTCGACATCAGCCTCCAGACGATCGAGTCGACGACGCTGTCGGAGTACGAGAGCATCGGGTACGTCGATCACAGCAGTCCGGGCGCGAACACGGAGGTGCCGGAACGTATCACACCGGACATCGTCATCGACCATCATCCCGGCGAGGCGAGCGGGGCCGACTTCGAGGACGTCCGCACCGAGTACGGCGCGACGGCGACGATCTTCGTGGAGTACCTCGGGGAACTCGAGATCGAACTGACCGCCCGGCTCGCCTCGGCGTTGCTCTTTGCGCTCCACCGCGAGCGACTGGACTTCGTCCGTGAACCGACGCGCCGCGAGTACGAGGCCGCGCTGGCGGTCTATCCCGACGCGGATCTCGAGACGCTCGAGCAGCTCTACGGCAGCGCCTTCTCCCCGGGGACCCTCGACGCGATCGGGCGGGCCATCGCCAGCCGGGAGCGACGGGGCTCGTCGCTGGTCGCCAGCGCCGGCAAGACCGGCGAGACGGACGCGCTGCCACAGGCCGCGGACTACCTGCTCAACCTCGAGGGAGTCGATACGGTGTTGGTCTACGGGATCGTCGGCGACGCGATCCGGCTGAGCGGCCGGTCGATCGATCCGCGGGTCCACATCGGCGAGGCGCTCGAGGAGGGGTTCGACGAACTCGGGGCGGCGGGCGGCCACCACGACATGGCCGGCGGGCGGATCGAACTCGGACTGTTCGCCGACGAAGACGGCGACGACGACGCGCTACTCGAGTTCGTCGGCGGACGGCTCGCTCGCCGGTTCTTCGACGCGTTGAACCTTGATGACTGAGGCCGTTGGTAGTCGATTTCTTTATTCGGAGCCGGTCGAACTCGCGGTAAGGACGGATGACTCACGTCCCACTCGATTCGCTCGTGAATCACAGCCAGTCGGTAGTAATGTCCGTCACTGTATCTATCGCCTCCGGATTGGGGAACGCTTCGATAACGCGCTGGATGATGTGGTAGAGTTCGTGCGGGGGAAGCGACTGGTCGGGGACGTAGAACACGCCACTGTGTGAGTCGATTGGCATCTGGACGAAATCATCGTCGCTGGACCAATGAGACGCCCCTCTTGGACGGCGTACAGGCGAATTGTGGTGTCGTCGACGCCTTCGCCCAACTCACTCACGGTGACGACACGCTCTACGTCGTGGCCTGCTTTGTCGAGTTTGGCAGCCAGCGGAGCTGCGATGTTCTCATCGAGCAGAAACGACACCTGCATGACTACGATTTCGGCAGGTCTTCGGGGCCGGTAATGACTCTCTGGTCTTCTTCTGCGGCTTCGTGAAGCTCTCGACGGTGTTCTTTGACCGCCCGCATCTCTTCGGGGTGGTCGTGATAGTACGCCAGTGCGTGGTAGACGTCCGAGGCGGTGAGATCAAAGCGGTCCGCAACCGTCTGCGCGTCGAGGCCGCGCTCTTCGACCAGCGCGTGGATGTGGCTCACGGTGATTCGCCGGTCCCGAATGTGGGGCTCGTCGTGGGTTTCCGACTCGTCACCTGAGACGACGGTGTTCATCTGCTTCGACATAGTGGAGAGTACCATTGCAGTGGCCTTCAGTTTTTGCCGGTACAGGCAGTCAGTCGCGGGTGTACCGGAACCGACTGACAGTTCTTCTCAGTCGATGTCGATCGAGCGCGCCTCCTCGTCCGGTTCGTGCTTGGGGAGCCGCACTGTCAGCACGCCGTTGTTGACGCTTGCCTGCACCGCGTCGGCGTCGACCGACGCCGGCAGGCGCACCTGCCGGCTGAACGACTGGGTCGTCCGTTCGTGTCGGATGTAGTTCGCCGCCTCGTCGTCGGTCTCCCGTTCGCGTTCGCGCCGGCCCGAGATCGCGAGGGTCCGGTCCCGGTCGGTGAGTCGCAACTCGAGGTCGGCGCTCTCGTAGCCGGGGACGTCGACGGTGGCGACGAACGCCTCGCCCTCGTCGGCGAGGTCCAGGCTCGTCTCCGCACCGCCCATCGAGAGGTCGAGCTGGCTCCGGTCGTCCACCTGCCGTTCCCACGATCGGGCCGCCGTCTCGACTTGGCGGTTCAGTCGCTCGAGGAGGTCGTCGATACCGTCGAACGGGCGAGGTCGGTCTGCCATGATTTCACCTACCGTAGGTAGGGGGCCGATAGCGAAAAAGGTCTCCCTCGGCCAGTGAAACGGTCACGCAGGCTTACCTATCGACGCGGTGACTTGCGGCAGAACCGAGGGGTGGGCTGGTCGTTTTTACGCTCCCCGTCTTAGGGGAGATGCATGACCGACGCACTATTCGTCGTCAGCGAAGAAGGGTACTGGGGAGAGGAATGTGTCGAGCCGCTCGAGACGCTGTCGGACGCGGGCGTCGAGGTCACGGTCGCGACGCCGTCGGGGAATCCGCCGGTTATCGACGAGCGATCGCTCGATCCCGACGAGGTCGGCGAGGAGACCGCCGAACACGTCCGCGAGGTCCACGAGACCGACGAGCGACTGAACGATCCGATCCCGGTCGCACAGGCCGACGCCGAGGGGTACGACGCCGTTGTCTTCCCCGGCGGGCACGGAACCGCATGGGACATCAACCAGGACAAACACGCACGGCAGCTCCTGCGGGACGCCGTCGAGGGCAACGGGAAGGCGCTCGTGGTCTGTCACGCCGTCGGCATTCTCGGGTTCGCCCGCGACAGCCACGGCGCGTTCATCGTCAACGGCCGTGACGTAACCGGCTTCCCCAACGCGTGGGAGCAGGGCATCGTCGACGAACAGGACCGCATGCCCGACGGCCGCAAGCTGCCCTACTGGACCGAGGACGAAGTGAAAGCCGCCGGCGGGAACTGGGACGCCGAACTCGATTCCGACACCAGCGTCACCGTCGACGGCGACCTCATCACCGCCCGCGGCCCCGGCTCTTCGAGCGCCGCGGCCGATACGCTGCTCGAGGAACTCGACGTCGAACTCGAGGCCTGAGCGACCCGCGATCGCCGGCCCGTACTGGACGACGAAACCGGCCACAACGACTCTCGTTCCGTCGTTCTGCTATCCCCCTGAACTGTTTCTACCCGTTCGTGTAGCGCCGTTCACATGCCGGCGATACGAACGCAGGGGACTCACGAAACGGTACGGGGCCGGCGACGAGGCCGTCGTCGCGCTCGAGACCCTCGAGCGCGAGTCGCGTCACCGGGACGGTGCTGCTCTCCCTGTCGGAGTGGGTCGCACCCGTCGTCTTGCTCGCGTGGTTCGTCATCCTGATCGCGATCGGCTACCGGCGGTTCGAGCGAGCCGATCCGAACTGATCGCCGGCCGGCGTCGCGGTCGGTCGGGGCTCGGTCGCCGCCTCCCTCGAGCCGGCGGGCGATCGGCGGCGAGAGGGGCGGACCGAGCGAGTTATGGGCGCTGACCCCCGAGGACGCCCGTGGAGCCAGCCCGATCGGAGACGACCGAACGGACCGATTCGCTACGGAGTCGCAGCTTCCGGATCACCGTCGACGACGGCCGCGACTCGTTTTTCGCACTCAGCATCGAGGACGTCTCGAGCGACGACGCGTGGCTCATGTCCGACACCGTCGTCGCCCTCGAGAACGAGCGCTGACCGCCCCCGCGACCGCCGGCTGCCGACAGTGGTCGCGATCGATAGCGACGGCGGGTCACGCAGGCTGCCCAGTGGCGAATCAGTCCCTTTTTACGCGACCGCGGGGAAATATCGGCTATGAGCTTCGAGGAAGACGATCGCGTCGTGCTGCACGACGAGCACAGCGAGTTCGACGGCGAAACCGGGACCATCACCCAGACGATGGAGTCGATGTTCGGTGACGTCACCTACACCATCAGCTTCGAGGACGGCCAGGAGGCCGGCGTTCCCGAGGACGACCTCGAGGCGGCCGACGACGAAGACGCAGACGAGGAGTAACGCCGCTCGAGGGCCGGTCCCGCGAGGCGACGTCGCACCTGCTACCGCCGTGCCGGCCGAACACTACCACACTACCCATTCGAATCGTCGATGCCACAGATCCCGCTTCACTACGTCGATTTACGGACGTTCTGCTACGCCACCGAGGACGAGAAACGCGTCGAGGAAGCGCTGCGAACGTTCCTCCCAGACGGTGACGATGACGACCCCTTCGAGATCGAACGCACCGAAAGCGAGGGCCACTACGGCGACCGTATCCTCGTCCTCTCGGCCCGCGTCGAGAACGCCGACGACGTTCGGCACGTCCTCTCGCGGCTCGCCGACCTCGAGACCTTCGACGACCTGATCGCCGAACTCGACGAGCGGGTCACGGAAAACACCGAACTCTTCCTGCGACTCGACAAACAGGCCGCCTTCGCGGGCGACGTTCGCCTCGGCGACGGCATCACCTTCCGCGGGAAGGTCGAGGCCTACCCCGCCAAGAAGGAGAAAGCCGTCGAAAACGCCGAGGACGTCCTCGAGCGCCTCCGCGAGCAGGACTGAGTCGCCGTTTCGCTGACGCTGCCGCGTCCCGCTTCGTTTCGTGACGCCGGCCGAACCCGAACGTGATCGTCCGGTTACGAAGCGCTTTTGACTGGCCAGTCAGTAAGTTAGTGTAGGAATCTTCTACATGACTGACGAGACGATCGACGATCTCATGGATGCGACGTACCGGGCGCTCTGCAAGCATGGGTATGCGGAGTTGACGATGCAGGACATCGCCGCGGAGTCGGACAAAAGCAAGGGAACGATTCACTACCACTTCGACGGCAAACAGGACCTTCTCGAGTCGTTTCTGGAGTTTTTGCTGGACGACTTCGAAGAACGAACCGAGACGATCCCCGGCGAGACGCCGAGCGAGCGACTGCACGAGTTTCTCGACCAGTTGTTGACTCCCAGCGACGAGGAGTCGTCCGAGGAGTTCCGAACGGCTATCCTCGAGATCAAGGCCCAGTCGCCCTACAATGAGGCCTACCGGGAGCGACTGCGTGGGTTCGACCGTGCCACCAGGGACCGCATCGCCGGTCTCGTCACTGATGGAGTCGAGGCCGAGGAGTTCCGATCGGACATCGATCCCGAGGCGACCGCCGACTTTCTGGTCACCCTGTTTCACGGCGCACAGACGCGAGCGGCCGCGGTGGATCGACCGCCGGAACGGACGCTGGAGTACATCCATGCGTACATCGACGACACGCTGTGTCTCGAGTCGGACGACCGGAACGGGTCGTCGCCCGAGGTTGACACGGGGGCCGAAAGATGAGCCTGCTGGCTCGACTCGTCGGCTGGATCAAACGGCGGTTGGCCCCAGTCTCCGGGCTGTTCAAGGGTCGCGAGGAGTTCGACCTGACCGAAGGCGGGATCGCGAAGCCGCTGTTCTATCTCTCGCTGCCGATCATCGTGACGAACCTGTTGCAGACCGCCTACAACCTCATCGACACGTTCTGGTTGGGCCAGTACAGCACCGAGGCGCTGGCGGCGATCAGCTTCGCGTTCCCGATGGTCTTTCTGCTCATCTCGGTCGGGATGGGGCTCTCGGTGGCCGGGAGCGTTCTCGTCGCCCAGTACATCGGTGCTGACGAGGAGTCCGAGGCGGAGTACGCCGCCTCCCAAACCGTCGCGCTGTCCCTGCTCGCGGCATTGCTACTCGGCGTCGTCGGCTACGTCTTCGTCGAGGAACTGCTCGGACTGCTCGGTGCCTCCGAGGCCGTGTTGCCGCTGGCGACCGACTACATGCAGGTCATCTCGCTCGGGATGCCGTTCATGTTCGGCTTCTTCGTGTTCATCGCCTTGATGCGCGGGTACGGCGACACGATCACGCCGATGCTCGTGATGTTCGGTTCGGTCCTGCTCAACGTGATCCTCGACCCGTTCATGATCTTCGGCTGGGGACCGTTCCCCGAACTCGGGATCGAGGGTGCGGCGATCGCGACGGTCTTCTCGCGCTCGCTCGCGCTCGTGGTCGGGCTGGCGATCATGTTCAGCGGCGTCCGGGGCGTCCGGATCCGACTGGCCCAGATGCGGCCCGACCTCTCGTTCGCGAAGCGGCTCGTGAACATCGGCTTCCCCGCTTCGATCGAGGGGATGGGCCGGGCACTGTCGATCAACCTGTTGCTGGTGATCGTCGCGTTCTTCCCGGACACGGTCGTGGCGGCCTACGGGATCGGGACCCGCGTCTTCTCGGTCATCTTCCTACCGGCGATTGCGGTCGCCCGCGGTGTCGAGACGATGACCGGTCAGAACGTCGGCGCGGGCAAACCCGAGCGGGCGAAAGCCGCGGCGGACTTTGCCGCCCGGACGATGTTCGTCATCCTCGGGGCGATGGGTATCGTGGCGTGGTTCGCCGCGGAGCCGATCACCGACGCGTTCACCGACAACACCGAAGTCATCGAGATCGGGACGACGTTCATTCGGTACGTCGCCCCCTCCTTTGGCTTCATCGGCGTGATGCGGGCCTACAACGGCAGCTTCCGAGGGACCGGCAAGACCCTGACCGCGGCCGCGATCGTCATCGTGATCTACGCGCTCGTGCGGCTCCCGATCGCCTACGGTCTCGCGACGACCTACGACTACCGGGGGATCTGGGTCGCCTTCGCCGTCTCGAACGTCGTCGGTGCGGTGCTTGCCTACGGCTGGTACCGCCGTGGCACGTGGCGGGACGCCGACGTCACCGACGATCCGATGGCTGCCGGTTCGGGCGACGACCTCGAGGTCGGCGAGGTAGACGCGAGTACCGACGACTAGCGATGCAACCCGAGACGTAATCTCGCTCTGGCACGTCGACCGATACCGTGACTGATCCGCTCCGGCGCGTCGCTCGCGGCGAACAGCTTCCCGGCCGTCCGGGCCGCCGAACGGTGGTGTGACCGATGGTCGAAGCCGTCGGTATCGACATCCTGAGTCTCCTGCTCGTCCTCTCGGTCGCGTGGGTGTTCGGCGCGGTCGCCGAGCGCTTTGGCTATCCGACGATGATGGGCGAACTGTTCGCCGGCATCGCCTTCGGCCCCGCGCTGCTCGGGCTCTTGCGCCCCTCCGAACTGCTCACGGTTCTCTCGGAGCTGGGCGTGTTCCTGTTGATGGTCTACGTCGGGATGGAGGTCGACCTGCGGGAACTGTTCGAACTCGGTCCCCAGTCGCTGTTGATCGCCTTCGGGGCATTCGTCATCCCCTTCGGACTCGGCTACGCTGCCGGCGTCTGGCTCGGCGTCTCCGTCGGCGCGGCGCTCTTTTTGGGCCTCGCGATGGCCGCCACGTCGCTGGCCACGAAATCGCGCATCCTCGCCGACCTCGAGTTGCTCGATACGCGGATCGCGAACGTGTTGCTCGGCGGGGCGCTGGCCTCGGACGTTGGCGTGTTGATCGCGTTCGCCGGCGTCGACAGCTACGTGACGGCGGGCGCGCTCGAGCCGTCCGAGATCGGCGTCATCCTGCTGCAGGCGGCGGGCTTTTTTGCGGCGACGCTGCTGATCGGCTACCGGTTTCTCCCGTACGCCTGGCGCTCCATCGAGCGCCAGCGCGAACGCTACGGGTTCGTCGATCGGACCACCGCCTTCACCTTCGCGCTGTTGGTCTCCCTGCTCTTCGCCCAGCTGGCGACGCTGGCAGACCTCCACATGATAATCGGCGGCTTCATGGCTGGGATGTTCCTCCGGCAGGCCGACGTCGAGCCCGGGCTCTACGAACACATGCACACCGTCATGTACGACCTCGCGATGGGGCTGTTCGCGCCGATCTTCTTCGTCACGGTCGGCTTCCAGATCACCTTCGACGTCTTCGCCGACTCCCTCGCCGTCCTCGCCGCGCTGGTGGCCATCGCCTTCCTCGGCAAGATCGTCGGCTCGTGGCTGTTCTCGCTGCCCACCTCGCTGACCTCTCGGGAGGGACTGGTCGTCGGCTTCGGCATGAACGGCC
Organism: Natrinema sp. H-ect1; assembly: GCF_041821105.1. Lineage (NCBI taxonomy): Archaea > Methanobacteriati > Methanobacteriota > Halobacteria > Halobacteriales > Natrialbaceae > Natrinema > Natrinema sp. H-ect1. The sequence continues at coordinate 46,647 of NZ_JBGUBA010000004.1, forward strand.
GCGGCACCGTCGAGATCATCATCGCCGAAGTCGCCTTTCAGGCCGGCGTTATCGACCAGTCGATGTTCTCGATTCTCGTGTTCATCGCCGTCTTCACGACTGCGCTCGTCCCCGTCACCGTCACCTGGGGCGTGCGGCTGCTCGAGTCCCGCGACGAACTCGTTTACGTCGATTCGGCGACGCCGGCCGAAGACTGATCCTCACGGGCGTTCCCGCGACGCTCGAGCGGGGCGTTTTTCCCGGCCGCGCGAGCAGCTAGGGGTATGCAAATCCACGTCGTGGGTGACGACCCGGTCCGCGAGGCGGTCGTCACCGCGCTCGAAGACGTCGACGTCGGCGTCCGGGAGGCAGAGGCGTCGGCGATCGGCGACGCTCGGTTCGCGGTCGTCAGCGATGTTGCCGGCGCGGCGACGTTCGAACGGGCCAACGAGGCCGCACGGGCGGGGGATACCCCCTGGATCGCCGTCGAGATCGGCGGCGTCGGTGGCTACCCGATCCCGACGGTCGACGCCGCGATTTCGGGGTTCGCCCCTGCGACCGCCTGCTTCGACTGTCTGCGCGCCCGCGTCGCGTCCCAGCTCGAGGAGCGGGCCGACGGCCCGCAGGCGGATCGGAGCGCGGCTCGGCTGGCCGGGGCCGTCGCCGGCCGAGAGTGTGTGCGCGTCCTCTCGGGCGACGAGCGCTCGATTATGGGCGCGGTCCGGGAGCTGCCCTACGCCCGCCGCGAACTGCTGCCGGCCCCTGGTTGTGACTGCGCCGACGACGGCCACCGGGACCGGTCCCTCGAGCGCGACGACGCGGACACGCTCGGTCTCGAGGCGGCCGTCGAGGCCGCCGAGCGGGCGATCGACGACCGGATCGGCCCGGTCGGGAGCATCGCCGAGGTGGAGTCGTTCCCGTCGCCGTACTACCTCGCGACGGTCGCGGACACGACCGCCTACAGCGACGCGAGCGCGCCGCGACAGGCCGCCGGCGTCGCCGACGATTGGAACGCCGCGTTGATGAAGGCCGTCGGCGAGGGCCTCGAGCGCTACTGCGCCGGCGTCTACCGCGAGCCGGACTTCGTCCGCGCGAGCGAGGGCGACCTCGAGAACCCGGTCCCGCCGACGGAGCTGGTCCGGCCGGACGACGGTCCTGCCTACGATCCCGCCGCCGAGCACCGCTGGGTTCCCGGCGAGGACCTCGTGAGCGGCGAGCAGGTCCACCTGCCGGCGGCCGCGGTCCAGTTCCCTCAGCCCGGCCCGGCGCTGGTCCCGGCGATCACGACCGGGCTGGGACTCGGCTCCTCGACGGTCGACGCGCTCGTCTCCGGACTGACCGAAGTCGTCGAGCGCGATGCGACGATGCTCGCGTGGTACTCGACGTTCGACCCGCTCGGGCTGGCAGTCGACACCCCGGCGTTCGACCGCCTCGAGCGCCGTGCGGAGAGTCAAGGCCTGTCGGTGACGCCGCTGCTCGTGACACAGGACGTCGACGTCCCCGTGGTGGCCGTCGCCGTCCACCGGAATCCGGCGGCCCTCGGGGACGGTCCGGTCGCGCCCGACGACGACGCGTGGCCGGCGTTCGCCGTCGGCTCGGCGGCCGGCCTCGACGCCGCGGCGGCCGCGACGGCAGCCCTCGAGGAGGCGCTCCAGAACTGGATGGAACTGCGGAGTCTCGGCTCCGACGAGGCCGGTTCTGCGGGCGGCGAGATCGGCGCCTACGCCGCCTTCCCGGAGCAGGCGCGATCGTTCGTCGACGTCGAGTCGACCGTCCCCGCCGAGAGCGTCGGCCCCGACCCCGTCCCGACCGGTCGCGACCGACTCGAGGCGTTGGTCGATCGGGTGGCCGACGCGGGGCTGACGCCCCACGCGGCGCGGCTGACGACCCGGGACGTCGAGCGGATCGGGTTCGAGGCCGTCCGGGTCGTCGTCCCCGGTGCGCAACCGCTGTTCACCGACGATCCCTACTTCGGCGAGCGCGCCGAGACGGTTCCAACGGACCTCGGCTTCGAGTCGCGCCTCGAGCGGGCGTTTCATCCCTATCCCTGACGCGTCGCTGTTCGGCCGTTCTCTCCTCGAAAAGCGGTCCCGGCCGCGTCAGCGAGTTATGTCGACCCGTCCGAGTCGGGAGTCGTCTCGTTCGTTTCGGTCGCGTTCGTCGAGTCCCCGTCACTCACGTTCGATTCGTTCCCGACGGGGCTGTCCGGCGGTTCGGACGGCGGTGTCGGCTCCCCGCCGGCCTCCTCCCCGCGTTCGATATCCAGTATCAGGTCGTTATCGGTAATCCGAACGGTCACGAGTTCGGTCTCGGGCCTGAGCGTCGCCTCCCTGCTCATTCGGTCGCCGTCCGCGTCCACGAACTTGGTCACCCGGAAGCTCTGCTCGATTGCATCGAGATGCGGTGCCGACACCGTCTGGTCGGGCGTAACGGTGTAGCTCTCGTCGTAGGTCTGTCGGTCGGACCCGGACTCGTAGGCCTCGAGGACGATGTTGTAGTGACGGTCGGCCTCGCTTTTGATTTCGAGCGGGATCAGTCCCTGAAAGCTGCCCTGATAGTGTTCCCGCAAGGTATCGAGACAACCCGATAGCCCGGCGACGGCGGCCACCCCGGCGGTTCGAAGTACCGTACGGCGGTTCACGTGGCTATCTCAGGCTTGGACGACCGTATGCGTTACTCTTCGGTACCGGGTCGCCGTCGGCTCCGATCCCCCATGCGTCAGCCATCGACACCCACTGTCTTTTTGGTCCACTATCCTAACTATCGTTCATGGAGAAAACAGCGATCGACGACGTCGAGATCGAAGTCAACCCGATGGACGTCCATTCGGTTCGCCGGCCGATTTCGGACGCGCTCGGCTTTACCGACTTCGCGATGAACTACTTCGAACTCGAGCCCGGCGAGTCGTTCTCGGGCGGGATGCACACTCACCACGATCAGGAAGAGGTCTTCTACGTCCAAGAGGGGACCGCGACCTTCGATACGGAAGCGGGCGAAGTCATCGTCGACGAGGGCGAGGTGATCCGGTTCGAGCCCGGCGACTTCCAGACCGGCTACAACGACACCGACGAGCAGGTCGTCGGCTTCGCCTTCGGCGCACCCAAATCGAAACACGACTGGGACCAGCTCGAGTCGCTGGTCTACTGTCAGGAGTGCGAGGAGGAGATCGGCCACGGTCTCGAACTCACCGACGACGGCAACTTCCGTCTGACCTGTACCGAATGTGGCAACACGTTCGTTCCGCCGTAACGGGGCGACACGGCGATTTAGTGCCGGCGTGAACTCGGCGGTCGACCCCGTCGATGACTCTCGTTCTCACCGATCCGGGTGCTTTCGCTCCCGAGGAAAGAGGGGAAAATTGTTCACTGGGGACTGAGAGTATCGACGTATGGCTGCACAAGAGGGTTCGACCGTCGACATCGACACGTCGCTTTTTATCACCGTCTCCGGACCGCCGGGTTGTGGAGCGACGACACTGTGTGAACAGCTCGCCGACGCGATCGGCTGTCCCTACGTCTCCGGCGGCGAGGTCTTCCGGGAACTCGCCGAGGACCGCGATATGAGCCTCAACCAGCTCATCGCCAAGGCCGACGAGTCCGACGAGATCGACCGCGCACTCGACCAGCGGCTCCAGCAGATCGCCGAGAAGTGGGGCATGTCGAACAAGCCGTTCATCCTCGAGTCGCGACTTGCGGGCTGGATCGCCGGCGACCGCGCGGACCTGCGACTCTGGCTCGACGCGCCGGAAGCCGTTCGCCTCGATCGAATCGACGACCGCATCGAGACCGAGGCGGAGATGCGGGTCCGCGAGGTCAGCGAGGCCGGCCGCTACGAGTCCTACTACGAGATCGACATCGACGACCGGGAGTTCTACGACCTGCACATCAACACGGCCCGCTGGAGCAAGCGTGCGGTCTTCACGATCGTTCGGTCCGCGATCGAGGAATACGATCCTGAGATCGACGAAGGGGCGTTCCGAACGCCGCCGATGAACCCCTAAGTGATTACTCGCCGTCGGGCGAGTAGTTGGGCGCTTCGTCGGTGATGACGACGTCGTGGGCGTGGCTCTCGGCCTGTCCGGCCGAGGAGACCCGGACGAACTCGCTGCGCTCTTTGAATTCGGGGATCGTCTCGGCACCGACATAGCCCATCCCCGACTGCATGCCGCCCGCGAGCTGGTGGAGTTCGGACTTGAGCGTTCCCTTGTAGGGGGTCGCCGCCTCGACGCCTTCGGGGACGTACTCGTCTTCCTCTTCGGGTTCGTCCTTGAGATAGCGGTCGCCGTCGCCGGATTTCATCGCGCCGACCGATCCCATGCCGCGGTACTGCTTGTACTTCTTGCCGTTCATCGTGACCACGCGGCCGGGCGCTTCGTCGGTGCCGGCGAAGTACGAGCCCAGCATGACCGCGTCCGCGCCGGCGGCGACCGCCTTGATCGCGTCGCCGGAGTACCGGATGCCGCCGTCGGCGATGACCGGCACGTCGTGTTCGGCGGCCACGTCGGCCACCTGTGCGACGGCCGTGATCTGGGGCATGCCGGAGCCGGAGACGATACGCGTCGTACAGATCGAGCCCGGCCCGATGCCGACCTTGAGGCCGTCAGCGAAGTCGACGAGGTCCTCGGCCGCCTCGCGCGTACCGATGTTGCCGACGACCACGTCGGCGTCGACGGACTCCGTGATGTCTCGAGCGCCGTCGATGACGTTCAGGTTGTGCGCGTGCGCGGTGTCGATGAAGAGGACGTCCGCGCCGGCTTCGTCGGCCGCGACCGCGCGATCGTGTTCGAACGGGCTGACGGCGACGCCACAGCGGAGTCGGCCGTCCTCGTCGCGGACCGCCTCGCCGTACTCGCGACGCTGGAGGATCCCCTGCATCGTCACGAGTCCCACGAGGAGGTTCTCGTCGTCGACGACCGGGACGCGCTCGATCCGGTGTTCGTACATCAGATCGAACGCCTCGCGGGCGTCGATGTCCTCGTGAGCCGTGATGACCTCGTCTGTCATCGCCTCGGTGACCGGGTCGTCCTCGTTGACCTCGAGGTGGGGCCGGATGTCCGTACTCGAGATGATGCCAAGCACCTCGCCGTTGGTGTTGACGACAGGTGCGCCGCCGACGCCCCGCCGGGCCATCCGTTCGTCGACCTCGCGGACGGACATCTCGGGATCGGCGGTGACGACGTCCTCCAGCGGGATGATGAGTTCGTCCGCGCTCTTGACGCGGCCGATCTCCTCGACCATCTGGTCGACGTTCATGTTCCGATGGAGGACGCCGAGCCCACCGTGGCGGGCCATCGCGATCGCCATGTCGCTCTCGGTGACGGTGTCCATCGCCGCCGAGAGGATGGGAACCGAGAGTTCGACGTGTTTCGAGACGTGCGACGTGAGGTCGGCGTCGTCGGGTTCGACGCGGCTCTCCTTGGGGCGGAGAAGGACGTCGTCGAAGGTTAGCGCTTCCGGTACCTGCAGTTTCGAAGAATAGGGCTCGTACTCGGGAACGTCGTTCGCCATGTAAGCCGTCCGTGGTCCCCGGGGAAAAACGTTGCGAGACAAACCCGGCTGTGAACGGTTGACGAGTCACTCAACGGGCGATTCGCCACGGTCCGGTCGTCGGCACCGTAGCGCCGCTCGAGCCGTTGCCCGCGCTCCGACCGGTCGCCCGTGTGTCCCGGCGGCTCGTTCCCGTGGTCCTGAGACGAACGCCCACCGCGAGCGCAGATCCGTCCGCTTTCGTCCACATCTGTGCGTCGTCGACGGGACGATCACCGAGTCGTGGAATCGTTTCTCACACAACGTTTATTGACAATCCCCCCGTCTTGCCGTGTATGTACGCTGTGAGTGCATTCGACGCCCGGACCGCCGGTCTGACGAGTTCCGACTCCGTCACGACGATGTTCGGGAATTTTACAGCGAAACTCACAGCTCGAGGCCCTAATCCGAATCCGATCGACTGGCCCACGGACCAGTCGGTGCGGGACCGCCCGTCCTCTTACCCATCGGCCTCGGGTCATGGCCATCGACCCTGACCGATGAGTACGTCCCAACACCCAGTCGCGCTCCAGATGGAGCGTATCGTGGGGGGCGACGCCAGGCTCCTGGCACTCGTGATGATGCTGCCGTTAGTCGACGGCGTCTTCCCCGCACTGATCCTGGCCGGTGCGCTCGACGAGCCACTCGGGGCCCTTCAGGTTGGATTGCTGATCTTCGGTGGCAGCGCCACCGTCGCGGTCATCCTCGCGGAGATGGAGGGGTCTCCCCGCGAGCAGGCGACGGTCGTCTTGCTAGTCGGGCTCCCACTGATCCTGCTGGCGGCGGTGCAGGCGGCGTTCGCCCCGGCGATCGCGAGCGTCATCGACATCGGCATCTTCGAGCGGTTCGCGGCGCTGGTCATCGCCACGATCGCGGCCCAGACCGCCAGCGCGACCATCGGCGAGTCCCTCCCCAACCCCGTCGTCGTCATCGGGTTAGGGCTGGTCGCGAGCGTCGACCCCTCGGGGGCGGAGTTCGCGGTGCTGACCGACCCCGCCCTCGTCGCGAACGCGACGCTGGCAGCGGGCGTCGGCGTCGGCTTCGCGCTGGCCATCGCGCTCTCGGGCCCCTACCTCCGGGAGTACATGGACATCGATCGGTTCCGCTTCGGCAGCGCCGTCGCCCTGGGCCTGCTCCCGCTATCCCTGCTCGGGATGGCCTTCGGACAGGCCCCGCTGGCGGCCCTGGTCGTTGCCGGCCTCTTCGCCGTCGATATCCCCTTCCGCACGGGCGAGGACGAGGACTCGAGCGCCGACGGGAGCGCGGCCGCCAAGATGGACGCGCTGGCCGACGGCGGGGACGCGACGGAGTCGCCGGCCGTCGACGGCGAGTCCGCGGACGACGGGACCGATACGCCGGGCCGTGCCCCGTGGCTGTAGGGCGATTCTGAATCGAAACCACTTTAGGGATCATCACCCAACGAAGACTCGAGGGGTCGTGGCCAAGCCAGGCATGGCGGCTGACTCCAGAGGCAACGCGCCCGGGACGACACTCCAGACTGATATACTGATCGGGCACCTGATCAGTGTCCGTGTGATGACCCTCTGGAGTTCCGAGGCGCACCGGAGATATCAGTAGATCGGGGGTTCAAATCCCTCCGACCCCATATTCTCGCCGCTCGCAAACTCGCGAGCGGCGCGTATTGGACGAGGAGGATTTGAACGAGACTGCGGTTCTGCGACCGTAGTGAGCAGGTTCGCAGGCGTTGTTCAAATCCCTCCGACACCTATTCGAGACAACGGTCGTGAGTGACGGTCTCGAGTTCTCAATACGGCTAGCAGTAGAACCGCTGTCGGCTCTCGAAGAACAGTGTCATACTCGAGTTCGACGAAAACGGTGATCCGCGACAGATGCGGATCGATACGATCCTCTCGCGACTGAAGGCCGACAGCTTCGAGACCGTCGTGACGATCGCCAGCGAAGCCCTCGAGAAGTGGTCGCAGTCGGGGAACGACGGTCCTCCGCAGCACTGAGCTGACCTGGAGGACTCCGGGCGGTGGGACTGAAACCGGATTCGTCGGCGCTGTTGCGGATCGATGAGCCGGCCCGCGTAGTGGCAACACTCTCGCGTTTGCTATTTTCTACAAGTTCGCTTGACTAACAGCCGTGCTTAGACAACGCTGGTTGTAGTCCGTCCCTCGAGGGCGGGGTCGTTTCGCGCTTCGCGCGAAAGCCCCCTTGGCGGGTGTCCCCAAGGGGATAGCGCCAAAAATTACAGCGCCCCCGCCCTACCTCTGCGCGAAAATCTCCAGTTGAAATAAATGAAACGGGGGTATGACGATTTCATCGGAAAGATGGAAACCAGTATCTCCAACTCCTTACGTTATCCATTTGAGATTCGATATGTGGTCGTATTTCGGTAGCAATTGTTTGTATCTCTCTGAATAATTCGAATCGCCCATCAAAACCATTCTCTTCTAACCATTCTTCTTCTGCTTCTTCAACTGAGTCCCAAATTTCGGTATAGTATTCTGACGGCCATGCTCGGAAATCACGTTTATCTGTGCGATTATTATCAACTGCAAATTTCTTGAGGTTTTCCTCAAGGTCTTCTGCCGTTTTTGACTTTAGAAGCACTGGTGCATATTGATTTACAAAGTTGTCAGCAAATATGTTTGAAGACCTACTTGGAACAGTGGGGAGTACAATCATTGAGTTATTATTTGTTTGTAAAAATACCTGGGTACCTTCCTTCTCCCCCTTTTGCCGGATTGATTTCCTCAAATAGTCCACCAATTTGTCATAGTCCGAGATATAGTCAGAATATTCTTTAAGATTCTTTCTTGTGTTTTCGTTCACACCATATTTTTTATGTGGATCTAAGTCTTCCCATTCCGACTTAAATTCGCCAGATTCGTATGGTAATTCCCCATCCACCACACGTACTATTTCGTCGTATATTGGATCAAAAACATCTTGTCGCAACGCTTGTTGACGCTCTTTGATTAGGTCAATATAGCTGCTTAAAATAGCTGTTAGAATCCCCCCACCAAGGAAGGCTAAACCTATTCTAAGAATCCCAACATATTCTGTATATTCCATATTATCGAACTATCTTATAAGTTGTTACATTTTGCTGATTATAGTCACAAGCATGACTCGCCGCATCTGTCCCTCATCATTCCCTAACCACCCTAGGATTGCACGCCGATAGAATCCGATTCCCGAATATGCACACGAGTCGCGACACCTCGTGTGCATCTCTCGAGTCGATCCATCGTTTGAACCATCGTTCGTCTCCGAGTGACCGATAGGTTCCGCTACTTTCGGGCCGGAAACGGGTCATTCAGTGCGTCGAACCCCAGTGGATTCTGGGGTCGTGTGTGCAACTATTCGAATGTGACCTGTATTGCCAACGGGTGTTCGTAATCAAATTCGAATATACAGTTGTACCTCGAACTCTGAGCCACGGCAATCTATTTATGTGCTGTGATATATGTTTACGCGCATGAGTATCGATCGTCTCCGCGATGACCTACTGGTCGCTGTGGCATTAGCGGAGTTTTCGTACCGCCATCAGGACATCGACTCCGAATTGGCGAGACAGGCGTGGGTTCTCGCGGCTGAAACGCTGGACACGTACGACCTGGATTCGTATCAGAGCATCGACGCCCTGAGAGCGGTAGCCGAACTCGAGCCTGCTGGTGTCTCCGAGCCACCGATCGACGTGGAGTGACACGATGTGTCTGTTCTCGTGGCCGCTCGGAGTCGGTGAGACTGAGAGCCGCGTCGATCTCGCTTAGAATCCGTCCTGCGTGTCGTCCAACAGTTCGTATTCGCCACCGGCCGGCCCGCATCCCGAGCCGGTATGAACCGCCCGACGACTGCAGGCACTGTCGTTATCACCGACACTCGGCTACCCTCGGCTGAGAAACATGAGCGACGCATCCGAAACCGAACGCCGGACCCGCACCGACTACAACTCGCTCAACACCGACGTGATGCAGTGGGTCAGCGCCCTCGCGGCGCTGCTTGGCCTGTATCTGGTCGCGTCGCCGTTCCTGCTCGAGTCGACGGACGCGGCGGTCTGGAACGATACGCTGGTCGGGACGGCGATCTTCCTGACGGCCGGCTACAACTTCTACCGGCTGTCGAAGGACCGACTGGCCAGCGTCGGGGTGGCGTCGCTAACGGTCCTGCTGGGGCTGTGGGCGCTCGTCTCGCCCTCGTTTATCGACATGGGCGGCAACGCGCTGGCGACCGGGACGGCGATCTCGGGGCTGCTCGTCGCGGCCCTCGCGGCGTACAACGCCTACGCCAACAATAAGGCCGACACGCCGGAGCGTGCGCGAGCCCGGGCCTGAGACGGTTCGTCTAACGGTTGTCGGGTGTAACCGCGCCCGTCCTGTGGGTGTCTCGGCAATGACTTCCGACGGTTCACGTGATCCGGTCGGTAACCGCCGTGGCTCCGCCGGATACCAGCGCTGCTCGAGTCCCCGTCGCGAGGAACCGCCGCTGCTCTCATATGCGTGGCTGTCAGTAGTACCGAATATGAGTACCCACCAAGCGGACGATGCGGCGGTACTGGTCGAACGAACGGCGGGACTGACCGCGGTCTTGGGGGCGTTCGTCATGGTTTCGACGGCGGTCTTTACCATCACCGACACGCTTGGTATCCACAACGTCCTCGTCGGTGCGCTCGTCGCCCTGCTGGCCTCGGTTCACGCCTACCGGACCGGCGAGCAGCGGTCGCCGAGCATCGTCCTCGCCGCGGTGCTGACGCTGCTCGGCGTCTGGATCGCGGCCGCTCCCTACGTGATCGATTCGTCACAGGCGCTTGCCGTCGGGATCAACGGACTGGCCGGCGTTTTCATCGCGATCCTGTCGCTGATCGGGATCTACGGGAGCGTCCGAACGACGAGCGCGTCGGCCGCGAGTGCGTAGCGTCGTCGCTGTCCCCACGGTCCGCCGTCGAGGTCAATGGGCCGACACTGATTTTTCGCCCGCTCGAGCGAGCGCCGACGCAGGCAGCCCGTTTCAGGCGACGAAGAAGACGGCGATGGCGACGAGGATGAACGCGGCCTTCAGCCCGACGTTGACGACGATCACTTTCGTCCCGAACGACGCGCCCCAGATCCCGAACTGGAACGGGATCGAGCGCTTGACGGTGCCGATCGTCAGCGACACCAGACCCCCGACCAGCAGCGTGATCACCGCCTGATCGGGCGTCAGGACGTCCCCGATCAGCGGCGCGACCGTGATCGCGCCGGTCGTCGGATCGACCAGCGAGACGAGGATCACCGGGACCGCCGCGCCCGGTAGGCCGAGCAGGCCGGCGATCGGGTCGACGGCCGCGGCCGGCTCGGTGATCCCGACCTCGGCAAGGGCTTCGAGGATCCGATCGGAGTACTCGAGCGCGAGAAAGACCAGCGAGTAGACGACGGCCAGCCGGGGCACGATCGAGCGGAGTCGCTCGAGCGTACTCGTGCCGGCGGCGCGGAACTTGTCGCGGGTCGTCCGGACCTCTTCCTCGGGCGTCTCGGGGTCGAGTGCGTGGGGGTCGTACTCGTAGCCACGGAGGAGGACGGCACCGGCAAGCAGGCCAACGAGCGAGATGCCCAGCGAGATTCCCGCACGCGCGCCGACGTACATGAGCCCGACCTGGACCCCCAGGATGGGGACGAGGACCGGGCCGTAGTAGGTGAAGATGTGCTGGACGAAGCCGAAGAACGTGTTGATGACGACGGCGATCAGCGTCGCGCGGTCGTCCAACAGCCCCTCCTCGCGGAACTCCGCGAGCATGCCGTAGCCCGCGGTCACCGAGACGGTGTTCGTGAGGACGGCGGTGCCCACCTCCGGCGGGAGGTTCGCCGGCTCCGTGAGATAGCGCCCGACCCGGGCGACGACCGTGACGAGACCGTACTCCACCGCGAGGTTCGCCAGCCCGACGCCCGCCCCGATCAACAGCGTGATCGTCACCACGCGCGGGAGCGCTTCCTCGAGGAGGACCGAGACGACTGTCTGCACGGCGGCCAGTTCGAAGCCCGGGAGCAAAGGGCCGTCGGATCGCGCGACGCTCTCCTGTCAACGAGCGTTTCTTTCGGATCGCTTTTCCCGCTGCCGGTCGTCCGACGATCCATGAGTGACGACGACGTTCGCGTGACCGCATTGTGTGGCAGCCTCCGTGACGGAAGCCACACCCGGACCGCGCTCGAGCGGGCGCTTGCAGCCGCCGAGGGGGCCGGCGCGAGTACCGAGTTGCTGGACCTCCGTGAGTACGAACTGCCGGTCTTCGATGCGGATCGGGACCGGGAAGACGCTGGCGACGCAGCGACACTGGCCGCGCGGGTCCGGGATGCGGACACGGTCCTGTTGGGGTCACCGATGTATCACGGCTCGTACTCGTCGCCGCTGAAAACGGCGCTCGACTACTGCGGGTTCGACGAGTTCGAGGACACGACGGTCGGCCTGCTCGCGGTGTCGGGCGGTGCCTTCCCCGTGACGGCCCTCGAGCATATGCGGTCGGTCTGTCGGGCGCTGAACGCGTGGGTGATCCCCCACGAGGCGGCGATTCCGAACGCCTACGACGCGTTCGACGGCGGCGAGTTCGTCGATCCGAAACTGGCCACGCGGGTCGAGACGCTGGGACGGCGGGCCGTCCAGTACGCGACGATCGAGCCGGATCCGGACTCCTTCGAGAGCGACCAGAACGTCGGTGCGGAGGGGAAGTGATCAGGAACCCAGGAGCCGCTGGAACCGGCGCTGGTGGGCGAGAACGGCCGCGAAGCCGAACGCCACCGCGCCGAGGTGGACGGCCTCGAGGCGGACGACGACCGTCGTGATCCCGAGCGAAATCGGCCCCGAGGAGAGGGTCCAGCCGGTAAACCAGGCGGAGGCCAACAGCGCGGCAGCCCCGAGCGCCAACAGCAGGCCCGGGCCGACGAGCCAGCCCGTCCGGTAGCGTGCGTAGCGATCGCAGACGCGTCGCTCGAGGCGACACTGTGCGGTGAGGACCGCGGTCAGGACGACCGTCGCGACGGCGACGCCGGCCACGTCGCCGACCAGTTCGGCCACGAGCAGCCAGCAGATCCAGCCGCCGGTGAGCAACAGCGGCGCGGCGAGTCGGTGCGGTTGCAGGAGATCGCCGAGGTCGCCGATCGTCGCGTCGACGACGACCGTCCTGAGGAGTGCGCCACAGAACAACACCCCGAGCCCCGCGAGCGCGGTCGTCGTCGTCCGCGAGCCGACGACTAACCCGAACCAGAGCCCGACCCCGAGCGTTTCCACGGCCGCGGCCGAGAGCGCGGCCGTCACCCCAACCACGCGTCGTCGCGTCGTCCGGCCGAGGACCTCCGTCCGGCGGATAACGCTCATGTCCGGTCGTCTTTCGGGGGAGCCCTTTCGTTATGGAACCCGTTCGACGCGGCGACCCGCGGGAAAGCGGCCGACGCAGTTTTATAGGTCGGGAAGGGTCGGCTTTCCCGCCCCTCGAGGGAGGCCGGATCGACGCGCGAGGATCGTACCGCCCTCGCTGGCCGTCGGGGCCGTCGTCCGTCTCCCTGCCCGGTCGAGACGCGGCCGCGCGATCGATGGGTGGGTCGGCGGCGGCGTTCGTGAGCCGTCTCGCCGGGTGGGAGTCTCGGCTCGCGTCCCGAGCCGATCGTGGTGGGTCGTCCGTCGCGGCCGCGCCCGCAACGCCGGTGGTCGGGCCGACGGTAGACGTCGGTTGTCCCCTCGCTCCGAACGGTTAGCCGGTGTCTAACGCGGGCGGACCGTATCCGAATCGAGGGAAACGGTGGATAGAACTATGTACGGCGGTGTGGTCGTGGCGGATTATGCCCGAGACGGAGCAACAGGACAGGACGCTATCGGAACTCGTCGTCAAGGAAGCGATCACCAAGGGGATGGACTCGCCGCTGCGCGAGTCGATCCTCGAGGCCGTCGAGGAGTCGGAGGGTGGACGCTCCGGCGGGCGGCTGCCGCTCGCGGGGGCCCTGTTCGGCCTCGGTGCGGCGCTTGGCTTTCTGGCGGGACGGAACTCACCGGAACTCGAGGAGTCGCCGATCGAGGACATCGAGGAACCCGAGATCATCGAGGACGTGATGGAGACGACGGCCGGAACGAGCGAAACGGGCGAGGAAACGACCGAGACGGACGAAACCGGGGGCGGCTCCTCGGTGCTGCCGCGGCTCCTGCTTGGCGTTGGACTGCTTGCTGGGGCCGCGATCCTCCGTCGTCGACTCGCCGGCGACGAGGAGGCCGAATGGGAGCCGATCGAGGAGTTCGAACCCGCCACTGGTGGCGAGGGCGACGAACCCGAGGAAGCCGAGGCCGAGTCGGGGGCGGACGAAGAGACCGAAGAGTAAGCGCGAGTCGCCTCCGGTCCCTTTTCGTCGCAGTCAGTTCGTGCCCGCAACCGGGCCGTCAACATCGCCGCAGTGGCCCGCGGTCGCGGCGGTGACGAAGGAGCTAAGGGTGCGACGCTGACAGTGTGTAGCCAATGGAAACGACCCACCGCGTGTTCGTCGGCGACGCCCGCGATCTCTCCGCGGTCGACGACGCGTCCGTCGAACTCGTCGTCACGTCTCCTCCCTATCCGATGATCGAGATGTGGGACGACCTCTTTACCGATCTCGATCCGGCCATCGGGGACGCGTTAGACGCCGGCGACGGGCGGGCGGCGTTCGAGGCGATGCACGCCCAGCTCGACCGGGTCTGGGACGAACTCGAGCGGGTGTTGGTCGACGGTGGGATCGCCTGTATCAACGTGGGTGACGCGACCCGATCGGTCGACGACAGCTTCCGGGTCTACCCGAACCACGCTCGCGTCCTCTCGGCGTTCGAGGAGCGGGGGTTCGATCCGCTGCCGGACGTCCTCTGGCGCAAGCCGGCAAACAGCGCGGCCAAGTTCATGGGCAGCGGGATGATCCCGCCAAACGCCTACGTCACGCTGGAACACGAGTACATCCTGGTCTTCCGGAAGGGCGGGCAACGCCGGTCGTTCGAACCGGGTGCCGACCGCCGGTACGAGGCCGCCTACTTCTGGGAGGAGCGCAACCGCTGGTTCTCCGACGTCTGGACGGAAGTCACCGGCGAGCTACAGGCCCTCGAGGACGACGAACTCCGGGAGCGGTCCGCGGCCTACCCCCTCGAGATCCCCTACCGGCTGATCTGTATGTATTCGGCCTACGAAGACACCGTTCTCGACCCCTTCTGGGGGACCGGGACGACGACGCTGGCGGCGATGTGTGCCGGCCGCAACTCCATCGGCGCGGAACTCGAGGCGGCGTTTCTCGAGACCTTCGACGACCACCTCGCGGAACTTCCGGCGTTGTCCCGGTCGGTCGGCCGGACGCGACTCGAACGTCACCGCGAGTTCGTCGAGCGCCGCCGCGAAGCGGGCGAGTCCCTCGAGTACGAGGCCGAACACTACGAGACGCCGGTCGTGACGGCGATGGAACGGGAGATTCGGTTGTGGGCGGTTTGCGAGGTCGTAGACACCGCCGATGGGTACCGGGCCGAACACGCCCCGCTCTCCCTCGAGTAGGCGAGCTGACCGGCGCGAGCGAGCCGACGCCGCAACCGACACGAGATTTTTACGCGCTGCGCTCCCAGCAGACGTATGACACGCGGTTTCACGGCGACCGAACCGACGCCGGTTCGCGCGCTCGTCGTCGGTTCGTCCGAGTGGGCCCGGTCGACGGCGGAGTTCGCCGACGAACGGCTGACGGTGACAGGGCCGGTCACGGGGGTCGACGACCTCGCCGACGATCGACTCGAGGCGGCCGACTGCGTCCTGACCGACGACCCGACCGTCGTCGACGACCTCGCCGGGTCGTGTCCGGTCGTCTACGCCCTCGACCCGACGGGAGACGAGTCGATCGACGACGTCCGTCGAGGGGCGACCGACGTGATCGCCGCGACGACCGCCCGGAACCCGGCGCTGCTGGCTCATCGGCTCGAGCGGGCGGTCGCCACCGACGCGCGGGCAGCGACGGCGGACGGACCGCCCGTTCGTGGGCCGGAGTGGTACCGGATCATTCTCGAGTACTCCTCGGAAGTGGTACTCACGATCGAGGCCGACGGGGAGATATCCTACGCCAGCCCGGCGGTCGAAGTCGCCGGTGGCTACGATCCCACCGCCCTCCGTGGCGATCACTATCTCGATCACGTCCACGAGGACGATACGGCGGCGGTCGCGGCCGAGTTCGAGGCGGTCCGCGAGGCCGACTTGGGCACCTCCCGGTCCGTCGAGTACACGTGCCAGCACGCCGACGGCGCGTGGTACGTCCACGAGGCCGTCCTCACCAACCGGCTCGGGGACGGCGTCGTCGACGGCGTCGTCGCGTCGATCCGGGATATCACCGAGTACCACCGCATCGAGCGGGAACTGAGCGAGTCGTTCAAACGCGTCACCGACGCCTTCTACGCCCTCGATTCGGACTGGGAATTCACCTACGTCAACGATCGTGCCCTCGAGATCCTCTCTACCGACCGCTCCGAGTTGCTCGGCCGACACATCCTCGAGGTGTTCCCGGAAATGACCGGGACGGCGTTTCAGTCCGCGGCCACCGAAGCGATGGCCGAGCAGGAGTCCCGGACCGTCGAGGGCTACCTCGACGCCTACGATGCGTGGATCGAGGCACGGATCTACCCGTCGCCGTCGGGGATGTCGGTCTACTGGCGGGACGTCACCGACCGCGTCCAGCGAAAGCGGGACCTGACCGAACGGACCGAGCGACTACAGACGTTGGTCGAGAACGCACCGATCGTCCTGTTCGTCCTCGACGAGGACGGGACGTTCACGCTCTCGGAGGGGCGCGGGCTCGCGAACCTCGGCACCGATGCCGGCGAGGTCGTCGGTGACTCCTTTTTCGACCAGCTCGGGGACTATCCGGACATCTGTGACGACGCGAGACGTGCCCTCGATGGCGCGGACGTCCACTCCCGGCGGGAACTCTCGGACCGGGTCTTCGAGATGTGGTACCGACCGATCACCGACGGCGGCGACGTCGACCGCGTGATCGGCGTCGCAAGCGACATCACCGAACGGGTACAGTATCAAGAGGCGCTCAACGGACTCCACGAGGCGAGCAGCCATCTGTTGAGCGTCGACTCGAAGGCAGCCGCCTGCGAGTCCATCGTCGAGGTCGCGACCGACGTTCTCGACCTCGACAGCGTCGTCTACCGGTTCGACGAGCGCGCGAACGAACTCCGGCCGGCGGCCCACGCGTCGGCGTTCGAGTCGACCTTCGGTTCGCCGCCACGGATCGAGCCGGACGGGAGCATCGTCTGGGAGACGTTCGTGAACGGCGAGACGGCGATCTACGACGACACTCGAGATTCGACCGCGGTGTCCGACGAGGAAACGGCCGCACGGAGCGTCCTCTCCGTCCCGCTGGGCGAACACGGCGTGGTCGTCGCGCTGTCGACCGACCCGGCCGCCTACGACGACGAGACGGTCGAACTCGCGGAACTGTTCGCTCGAGCCGCGGAGGCGGCGCTCGATCGGATCGGCCGAACGCGTCGGCTCCGCGACCGCGAACGCGAACTCGAGGCACAGAACCGCCACCTCGAGCGGCTTAACGACGCCAACGAGATCCGGCAGTCGATCGAGGAACTCCTGTTGAAAGCGGACTCCCGGGCCGAGATCGAACGCGGCGTCCCCCGGCGGCTGGCCGCCCTCGAGTCGTGTTCGCTGGCCTGGTTCGGGGAGCCCGACCCCGGCGGGAACCGCCTGCAGGTGCGGGCCCATGCGGGAGCCGACCGGGGGTATCTCGAGGCGGTGACGGCGACGGCGGTCGACGACTCGGCGGCCGAACCCGCGGGACGGGCGGCGCGAACGCAGGCCCCGGTCTACGTCGAGAACGTCGCCGACGCGGTCCATGACGGGGAGTGGCGACGGAAGGCGCTCTCCCGGAACTTCCAGTCGGTGTATGCGGTCCCGCTGGTCTACGACGGGTTCTGCTACGGTGTCGTCTCGATCTATGGCGAGGAGCGCGACGCCGTCGACGAGACGCTTCGCTCGATGCTGTCGGAACTCGGCGAGACGATCGCCTACGCGATCGACGCCGTCAAACGCAAGAACGCGCTGTTCGGCGACGACCGCACCGAGGTCGAACTCGCAGTCGCGGCCGACGCGACGCTGTGTCAGTTGGCGGCGCGTCTCGGATCGCCCGTGAGATACGAGGGGGCGACGGCACCGGACGAGGGGCCACAGCTCGTCTTCGCAGCGATCGAAGGGCCGATCGACGATCCCGCATCGGCCGTCGACCTCGCCGCGGTCGACGGGATTAGCGAGATCACGACGATCGCCGACCACGAGGGGGAGACGCTCGTCCAGCTCCGGATGACCGATTCGTTCCTCGGCTCGATCGCCGGGACCCACGGCGCGCGGCTGCGCGAGTTCTCGGTCGACGAGTCGGGCGGTCGCGCCGTCGTCGACGTTCCCGATGCCGTCGAGGTCCGTGAACTGCTTGCCGACATCACCCGCAGCGGTCCCTCGGTGTCGATGGTCGCGCGACGTGAGGCCCCGACCGACGACCCCGAGACGGTCGGCGGGGCCACGCGGACGGTCCTCCTCGAGTCCTTTACTGATCGCCAGCGAGAGGTCGTCCAGACGGCCTATCACGGCGGGTTCTTCGAGTGGCCGCGTCGAGCGACCGGCGAGGAGATTGCCGACTCGCTTGATATCTCTTCGCCCGCGTTTCACAAGCACGTTCGGTCGGCCGAGCGGAAGCTGTTCGCGGCGCTCTTCGACGGGACGACCACGGAGGGGGTTAACTGATTAACCACGTCGTGAAATATCCATTATACAGTTAACGATCAAGCTCTTTACAACGACTCGTGAATCGGGGGACGAGTTCCCATCGACCGCATTGGGGGTACGATACATGACTGAAACGAGTTCACCATCACAGTCGACCGCACACCGGGATCACTACGCCGTCCAATACGATAGGCTCGACGACGAACCGCTCAGCGTTACCGTCGCGGACGCCGTCGCAACGTACAAGGGGGTCGAGGTCATGGATCTCGAGCCGCTTCACTACTCGATCAACGCCGACGCGCTCGAGCGACTGTTCGAACCGCGGACGGACGGTCTCCGATCCAACGGCTCGGTGACGTTCGAGTACAGCGACTGTCTCGTCACGGTCACGGCGGACGGCGAGATCCGGGTTGCATCGGTCTGAGGCGCTGCCGAGTCCTTCTTCTCCGGGGCGGTCGTCCGATACCGACCGCGTCCGGGCCGGGATATCCCACAACGGTAAGCGGGTGGCGGCCCAAGCCAGCGCATGGCGAGTCGAATCCTCGTGCCGACCGACGGAAGCGACGCCGCGACGGCCGCCCTCGAACACGCGCTCGATATCGCGGCCGACCGGGAACTGACGGTCCACCTGCTTACGGTCGCGGACACGAACCAACCGAGCATCACGCGCCTCGGCACCGAGGTCGTCGACGCCCTCGAGCTGGAGGGCTCGGAGATCGTCTCGGACGCCGCCGATCGGGCCGACGAACGGGGCGTCTCGTACGTGAAGGACGTCACCCAGGGCGACCCGCGGGACGTGATCGTCGAGTACGCGACCGGCGACGAGTTCGACCGCGTGGCGATGGGCACCCACGGTCGGCGCGGGCTCGGGGAGTACGTCCTCGGGAACGTCACCGATCACGTCGTGAACCGAAGCGACGTGCCGGTCTTGACCGTTCGTGCGGCCGAGGACGCGAGGGCGACCTACCCCTACGAGAACGTGCTGGTACCGACCGACGGCAGCGACCACGCGACGGCCGCGCTCGAGGAAGCCGCGTCGATCGCCGCCGACTGCGGCGCGACCGTCCACCTGCTGTCTGTCGTCGACGAACTCCCGGAGGTCCTCGATACGGGGTCGGCCGCCCTCTCCGCGGGCGTCGAGGAGAACGTCCAGGCTGTCCTCGACGAGGCCGCGGCGACCGCACGGGACGCCGGCGTCGACGACGTGACGACGACGATCGCGTCGGGATCGGTCGCCCGGGAGATCACGGCCGCAGCCGACTCCACGGCCGCGGATCTCATCGTGATGGGGACCCACGGCCACACCGGTCTCGATCGACACCTGCTCGGCAGTTTCACCGAGCGGGTGATGCGTACCTCGCCGGTTCCGGTTCTCACGACACGCCTCGCTGCTGATCGGGACTGACTGCCCACGAGATACTGAAACGGGCTGAAATCACCGCCCTGAATCGGTTAGAAAAGGTACTAGTGTCTCGGCTCTGAACCGGAAGGCAATGGTTCCCCAGACAGTACCCGCAGTGGTGATCGAACCGTGACCGAGCGCTCGCTGCCGTCGGCCGGGGACGTCCGGTCGGGACTCGGTAGCGTCCGGGCCGCACTCTCCCGGAACCGGCTCCGAGTCGCGTTCGTCGTCCTGATTCTCGTCTCGGCGGCCGTCGTCGCAAGCGCCGCAGGAGAGGGCGTCTCGACGGCGTCGAAGGCAGACGTCCCGGACGCCCCGCCAACCGATAACCACACGGTCGTCACCGAGTCCGGTCGCGCCGGCACGATCACGGCGTACCAGCCCAACGGCGAGGTCCTCTACTACAACAACTCGCGGACGAAGTACTTCGACGCCGATCCCGTCGAGGGCGATCCGTTGACCGTCGAGTACGCCGCGACGGATACCCTCCACACCGAGGGGCCCAACTGCGGCGCACCGCCGTGTACGCGTAACGTCATCGAGCGCGCCGACCTCGAGACCGGCGAAGTCGAGGTCCTCTACGAGCGCTACGACTACAAGGAGTACGCCGGCGAGTGGCACGACGTCGACCGCATCAACGAGAGTCACTTCGTCGTCGCGGACATGGTCGCCGACCAGGTGTTCATCGTGAACACCGAAACCGAAGTCGTCGAGTGGCTCTGGGACGCACAAAGCGACTTCCCGCTCGAGGGCGGTCACTCCTGGCCCCGCGACTGGGCCCACATCAACGACGTCGAGTATATCGAGGAGGGCCAGATGGAAGGGCGCATCATGGCCAGCCTGCGTAACCAGGATCAGGTCGTCTTCCTCGACCGGGAGGAGGGCCTGCTCGAGGACTGGACGCTGGGGAGCGAGAACGACTACGACGTTCTCCACGAGCAGCACAACCCCGACTACATCCCGGAGAGTCAGGGTGGGCCGGCGATCCTCGTGGCCGACTCCGAGAACGCCCAGATCAAGGAGTTCCAGCGCGAGGACGGCGAGTGGACACAGACGTGGCTCTGGGAGGACGATCGGATCCAGTGGCCCCGTGACGCCGACCGACTGCCTAACGGCAACACGCTGATCTCCGACACCCACGGCAACCGCGTCATAGAGGTCAACCAGTCCGGCGACATCGTCTGGTCGGTGCAATCGTCGCTCCCCTACGAGTCCGAACGCCTCGAGCCGGGCGACGAAAGCGAGGGCGGACAGAGCGCCCAGTCGCTCGGCCTCGAGAACCGCACCGCAGCCGACACCGGCGGCGGAGGCGGCGGTGACGGCGGCGGCTTCGAGTTCAACCCGCTCGCCTTCCTCGGGGATCTCATCGAATCGATCCTGCCACACCGGATCTACAACGCCCTCCTGTTCGTGAGTCCGGTCTGGATGGGGTCGACCGAGTTCGCCGCCATCGGGGTCGCCCTCTTCTCGGGGCTTGCGTGGATCGCCCTCGAGATCAGATGGAAGCTCCGGGACGCCGGCGTTCGGTTCCGGCTGCCGTTCTACCGAACCCGAAGCGAGTAGTCGTCGGACGGCCACACGCGCTCAGAAACCCCCTTCTCGTCGATTTCATCCCGCTGTGTCACGCGCCGAGCGATCGGTCTCGTCGGCGACTACAGCGCCAGCAGATGCCCCCCGAGCAGGTACAGTGCCGCGAGGATCGATTGGAAGGACAGCGACCCGACCGCCGACAGGACGAGGAACGATTTCGCGTCCATCTCCGAGAGGCCCGCAGGGACAGTCAGCAATCCGCGAACGAACAGCATCGTGTTGCTTACGGGCACTGCGATCCCACCCCAGCGGTCGAACCAGCCGTCGAACCGCTCGAGGCGTGACTCGGTGATCGGGAACCACCGCTTCTGGATGACGTACTCCCGACCCGCTCGACGAACGAGGAGGAACAGAAGGAGTTGGCCGATCGTCGTTCCGACGACCGCGATCGCGACGATCGTGACCGCCTTCGAGACCGTCGACCCGATCAGCGCCAGCGCGGCCGGCACGACGAGTTCGCTCGGCATGAATCGCAACAGCATCGCTCCCTCGAGAACGCAGATCCCCAACAGGACAGCGAACGCGAGTTCCGACGTCAGCATCGACTCGAGCCAGGACGGCGTCCCCTCGAGTTGCAGCGGGATCATTAGCGGGTCGTATTCGACCCCGAATGTAAGTCCTGTTGGTTCGACCGATATAGTGATACATTGGCTATGGGAACTCTGTTCAGTGAACCGAAACCTATCTGAGGACGGCAATCCAAGGATCACCAGATGGAACTGGGACGGATCCTCTTTCTTACCGGTGCGTTCGCGACCCACGCGCTGGTTGGGTATGCCCTCGTTCGCGGGTTCACCGACGCCGATCCGCGTCTCGGGGTCGTCTTCGGACTCCTGCCGGACGTCGACTTCCTCTTTCCGGCGGCGGTCGGCTGGCCGTTCGTCCATCGCGGGATCACCCATACGCCGCTGTTCGCGGTGACCGTCGTCGTCGGCTGCTACGCGCTCGTCCGTGAACGGGCCGTCGCGGCCGCGGTCGCCCTCGCGCTCGGGTCGCATTTGGCGATCGACTCGCTCTCGCCGAAGGGGATCGAGTGGCTGTTCCCGCTACGAACCGACTGGAGCCCCGGTCTCGCGGTCCACGGGCCGACTGCGACGCTGTTGCTCTGGACCGTCTCGATCGGCCTCCTCCTGTGGCGCGTCGATGCCCGCCCATCGCTTCGGTGAGCGCTCGCGTCGTGGCACCGGAGCGACGGTCACCACACCGTGACCAGCAACGACGCCGATAGCGCGACCGTCCCCGCGAGCAGGAACCCACGGTTGATCCGCTCGTTCTTCGACTTGAACCACTCGAGGGTGACGTGGGCCCGCCACAGCGGCGCGAAGGGACTGATCCCCATCGGCGTCACGATGTCGCCCGCGAGGTGTGCGAGGATCCCGCAGGAGCCGACCAGAAAGCCGAACGCGAACGCGGCCGGCGTCGCGGGGACGGCGATCGCGGTTCCGACGCCGGCGACCAGCCCGACGAGAACCGCGAACCAGACGGTGTGGGTCGGCCCGCGGTGGCTGATCCGCGGCAGCGGTTGGTCGAGGTCAGGGAGGTTCGCGGCGGCGAGGGCGACGACTGCACCGACAAGCGCCAACTCGAGCGACCAGCGGCCGCTGACGACCGGGAAAAACGGGGCGTACAGCAAGGCGTTGAAGCCGGCGTGGCCGTCACGATACATTCGGACGCCAGTCGGCGACCGACGGCTATGACGCTGTCGGAGACGGGGCAGCCGTCGACGGTCTTTCCGGTCAGCGTAGCGCTCGGACGCCGAGAGACGACACCGACAGCCCGCCGATCAGGACGGGCATCCAGTAGATCGCGCCCCGGAAGATGAGGACGGCGGCGGTGATGACCGAGGCCGGGATCCCGGTCGTGGGGACGAGCAGGGTGACGAACGCGGCCTCGATCCCGCCGAGCCCGCCCGGCAGGGGCGCGGCCCCCGCGAGGTTCGCGAGCGGGATGACGAACAGCAACACGTACGGCGGGACGGAGTAGCCGAGCGCGGCAAAGGCCACCGTGAGCGCGGCCACCTGAAAGAGCCAGCCACACAGCGACAGGCCGACGACCGCCGCCAGCCGCCAGCGGTCCGTCGCCACGCGCTCGATGTTCTCGAAGAAGCGGTCGAGCCGGTCCGCGATGTCCGCCTCGAGCGTGTCCGACTGGAAGCGCTCGATACCGAGTTTCCCGAGGCGGGGCGCGATGATCCCGGGGAGGCGGTCGATGATCGTCTGGTGGTATCGCCAGACCAGTCCCATTGCGACGACGATGCCGGCGATCAGGACGATCGCGGAACTGACGGCCGTCTCGAGCGTCTCGCCGAGTGCGGCTGTCGTCGCGTAGTAGCCGACGCCGACGAGGATCAGCGAGATCGATGGGACCACGTTCAGGACGTCGACGCTGGCGATGCCGACCAGCCCCGTCTCGTAGCGGGCGTCGGAGACCTTCGAGATGAGCAGGGCGGCGACCGGCTCGCCGCCGGCCTGGCCGAACGGGGTGACGTTGTTGGCGAAGACGGCACCCGAGTAAACGAGGAAGGACTTGCCCACCGGCACGTCGACGCCCAGGGCGGCGAGTACCGTCCGGAGCATCAGGCTCCAGGCGACCAGCCATCCCAGCGCGAACGCGAAGGTCGCGACGACCAGCGACGGCTTCGCCGACAGCAGCGAATCGACGATATCCCGCGCACCGACGGCGAAAAACAGGACTGCGAAGATCGCGATCGTCCCGACGGCGCCGACGAGAAACGCGCGTCGATTTCGCTCGTCCATGGCTGGTATGAATCGTCATCGAACTTGAAACGTCTGATCGACGTTCGCGACCGCTCGCTGTCGCGCGAGCTACCGTTCAATCGATTTATTGGGATGGAGGGAGGTGTCCCGGGTAATGGATACGACCTCCCAGTCGAACGTCCTCTTCGTCGTGCTGGATACGGTCCGGAAGGACCACCTCGAGCCCTACGGCTACGAGCGGTCGACGACGCCGGCACTCTCCCGGTTCGCCGAGGAAGCGACCGTCTTCGAGTCGGCGGTCGCCCCCGCCCCGTGGACCCTCCCGGTACATGCCTCGCTGTTTACCGGGCTCTACCCGAGCGAACACGGGGCCGATCAGGGAAGTCCGTACCTCGACGACGCCACGACGCTCGCGTCGTCGCTGTCGGCGGCCGGCTACGATACGGCCTGTTACTCCTCGAACGCCTGGATCACGCCCTATACGAGCCTGACCGACGGCTTCGACCGGCAGGACTCCTTCTTCGAGGTCCTGCCCGGCGACGTCCTCTCGGGGCCGCTGGCCAGCGCGTGGCAGGCCGTCAACGACAACGCCTACCTCCGCGAACTGGCGTCGTCGATCGTCCACATCGGGGCCAAGGCCCACGCCAAACTGGCAAGCGGCGAGGGGGCCGACTCGAAGACGCCGTCGGTCATCGACCGGACGAAGTCCTTCATCGACGAGAGCGACAGCGACGAGGGCTGGTTCGGCTTTATCAATCTGATGGACGCTCACCTGCCGTACTACCCGCCCGCGGAGTACCGCGAGGAGTTTGCACCTGGGGTCGACCCCAGTGAGGTCTGCCAGAACTCGAAGGAGTACAACTCCGGAGCCCGCGAGATCGACGACGCGGAGTTCGACGACATTCGCGGGCTTTACGACGCCGAGATCGCCCACATGGACGCCGAACTCGGCCGACTGTTCGACTGGCTGCGCGAGACAGACCAATGGGACGACACGACAGTCGTGGTCTGTGCCGACCACGGCGAACTCCACGGCGAACACGACCTCTACGGCCACGAGTTCGCCCTCTACGACCAGCTGATCAACGTCCCGCTGCTGGTCAAACACCCCGACCTCGAGGCCGACCGACGCGACGACCTCGTCGAACTGCTGGACCTCTATCACACGGTCCTCGACGCCGCCGACGTCGATCCCGCAGCCACGGTCGGGACGACCGGCGACGATGCACCCGTTCCCCGCGACCCGACCCGGTCGCTGCTCTCGAGTGAGTACCGCACCTTCGAGGGCGCGAGCGAGCCCGACCCCGGCCAGCGGGCCGTCATCGAGGGCGACGCGGCGTCCGATGACGCCTCGAGCGACGACTACGCGTTCGTCGAGTACGCACAACCGGTCATCGAACTCCATCACTTGGAGGAGAAGGCCAGTGAGGCGGGGATCGAGCTACCGGACGATCATCGCGCGTACTCGCGCCTGCGTGCGGCCCGCAGCACCGACGCCAAGTACGTCCGCGCGGATCGGATCCCCGACGAAGGGTACCGGCTCGACGAGGACCCGGCCGAGGAGTCGCCCATCGATCCCGACGACGATGCGGTCGTCGCGGCGACCGAGCGGGCGCTGGCCCGCTTCGAGGACGCGGTCGGCGGCGCGTGGGACGATCCCAGCGAGGCCGATCCCGACGAGGCCGACGCGCTGGCCGAAGCCGACGAGGAGACTCAGGAGCGACTGCGCGAACTCGGCTACCTCGAGTGACCGCTTCGGTCGCCGTCCGCAGCGGCGGACGATCCGTGGACGTACAGTGACTGAAACACCGGAACTGACGGGTTACGGTGACTTTCCGGGAACCAATAAGAATACGTAGGTCGACTCGAAAGGTTGCCGCAACTAATGGAGGACCAGCACTTCCTCGAGTCCGATTGGGACTACTGTCTCGTGCTGGATGCGTGTCGGTACGACGTATTCAGCGAGGTATACGATGACTACCTCGACGGAACGCTGGAGAAACGATGGAGCGTCGGCTCGTCGACTCCGGAGTGGGCCTATCGGACCTTTCAGGACGATCACGACATCGCCTACTTCTCGGGGAACCCATTTATCAACGATCTGGGGATTCCGCTGAACGAACTCAAGTGGGGGGCCAGTTGCGACTACGAGTGGACGGCCTCCGACCACATCAGCGACATCCACGACGTCTGGAAGTCCGGCTGGGACGACGATCTCGGAACGGTGCCGCCGGACAGCCTCGCCGAGGCCTACTACGACAATCAGGACGCCGTCGAGCGGGCCGATCGAACGGTACTCCACTATATGCAGCCCCACGCGCCGTATCTCTCCCGTGGGAAGGGCCAGAAGCTCAAACAGATCCAGAAGGGCATCCGGAAACAGGAGGAAGCCGAACAGGGCGACGGCGACGCCGGCGGCGGCGCACTCTCGTCGCTCGGGGACACGATCCGACCGAAAGTCGAGGACAAACTCGAGGGCAGCGAACTCGCCCAGAAGGCGGGGCTCTGGCTCGAACTCGATCCGGCCGATCTCGTCAAGAACGGCACCCGGGAGGCGGCGCTGGAGCTGTACGAGGAGAACCTCCGTATCGCGCTGGAGTCGGTCGCCGAACTGATCCCGGAACTGGACGGTAAAGTCATCGTGACCGCCGACCACGGGGAAGCGTTCGGCGAGGAAGGCGTCTGGGAACACCACATCGAGACGCATATCCCGCCGCTGATGGAGGTCCCCTGGCTCGAGGTCGAGTAGTCAGTGGGGACGATCGGCGAATCGGATCGGGAAACGAAGGGGACGACAGCCACAGGGAGTCGGGCATGAAGATCAGCCACTACTTCGAACTCGAAGACCACGTCACCGGGGGCATCAGCGAGTCCGTCGCTCACCAGCGGGCGATGCTCGACCAGCTTGGGCTGCAGTACACGACCGAACCGACCCTCGAAGCCGACGTGTTTCACTGTAACCTCATGGGCCCGCGCTCGGTCTGGTACGCGAGACGGGCCCGCTCGAAGGGAATTCCGGTCGTCGCGAACACCCACGTCACCGCCGAGGACTTCGGCGACAGCTTTCGCTTTACGAACGCGCTCGCCAAACCGCTGAAACCGTACCTTCGGTGGGCCTACG
Organism: Natrinema sp. H-ect1; assembly: GCF_041821105.1. Taxonomy (NCBI): domain Archaea; kingdom Methanobacteriati; phylum Methanobacteriota; class Halobacteria; order Halobacteriales; family Natrialbaceae; genus Natrinema; species Natrinema sp. H-ect1. The sequence continues at coordinate 73,690 of NZ_JBGUBA010000004.1, forward strand.
GGCTGGCAGACGCTCTGGTCTGTCCCTCCGAGTACAATCAGGGGCTGATCGAAGGTTACACCGATACCCCGACGACCGTCATCTCGAACGGCGTCGACCGCGGGAAACTCGAGGGGTTCGAGTCCCTCGAAAGCGAGTACCGCGACCGGTACGACCTCGAGTCGCCGACCGTCTTCCTGGTCGGTCACGTCATCAAGCGCAAGGGCCTCGAGACGTTCGTCGAACTGGCGCGGCGGCTGCCCGACATGGACTTCGCGTGGTTCGGGCCGCTCGATCTCTCTCTCAAGGGCCGGGAGACGACGGCGCTGATCGAGAACGCACCGGACAACTGCACGTTCACTGGCTTCATCGACGACATCCGGGGGGCCTACGCGGCGGGCGATATCTTCTGTTTCCCGACCCACGAGGAAAACGAGGGGATCGCGCTGCTGGAGGCGATGGCCGCCGGCAAACCGGTGTTGGTCCGGGACATCGAGACGTTCTCGTGGCTCGAGGACGGTGAGGACTGTCTCAAGGCGTCGGGCGAGGGCGTCGCGCCGTTCGTCGACGCCCTCGAGCGGCTTCGGGATCCCGCCCTCCGGGACCGACTCGGATCGAACGCGGCCGACCGCAGCGAGGCGTTCTCGCTCGAGGCGGTCGCGAACCAGTACCAGTCGCTGTACACGGCGGTGACACCATGAAGATCGGATTTTTCACGGACAGCTACTTTCCCGAAATCGACGGCGTAACGTATACGATCAAACTGTGGCGCGAGGAGTTAGAACGCAAAGGTCACGAGGTCTACGTCATTTATCCCGATGGCGACTACAACCCCGGCGAGCGCGAGGTCCCCGTCAAATCGGTGTCGAACCCGTTCTACCCCGGCTATCGGATTCCCCTCACTCGGCGGCCGTCGATGCTGCCCGATCTCGACGTCGTCCACTGTCATGGGCCGGCCCCTATCGGTCTGTTGGGTCGGTACTACGCCCGCAAACACGACCTGCCGTCGATCTATACGCACCACACCCCTCTTGAGGAGTACTTCCACCAGAACGTCAAGTTCGAGTCGGTCGCAAACGCCCTCTCGAAACTGTACGTCCCCTTCGAGAACGCCTTCCTCGAGGGGTTCGACATCGTCACCGCCTCGACCGAGCGGATCGACCGGAACGTCGAACACGTCCAGCTCCCGGTCGGCATCGATATGGACTTTTTCCAGCGGACCGACGAGGACTGGTACCCCGACCGAACGGTGATCGGCTACAGCGGCCGGCTCAGTATGGAGAAAAACGTCAGCGAGATCCTCCGGGCCGCCGAGAAACTGCCCGAGTACGACTTCGTGATCGTCGGTGACGGGCCGTACCGGGCCCCCCTCGAGCGGGACGCCCCCGACAACGTCGAGGTCCGTGGATTCCTCCCGCGCGAGGACCTGCCGACCTTCTACTCCTCGATCGACGTCTTCCTGACCGCCTCGACCGCCGACACCCTCGGGCTCTCGACGCTCGAGGCCAACGCCTGTGGCACCCCCGTCGCGGCCACCGACGTGTTGCCGTTCGAGCAGACAATCGGCGCTGACAACGGCGAGCGGTTCGCGTACGGCGACCTCGAGGCGATGGTCGACGCCATCGAGACCTGTCTCGAGACCGACCGCGACACCCGTGCGGCGGTCGAACGCTACTCCGTCGAGTACACGATGGAACACTTAGAGCAGTTGTATCACAACGTGCCGCTGTCGAAAGACGAGTCGCCTGTCGACGCCGACGCGCCGTGGCGCTTCTCCGACGAAGAACGGAGCTAGCCGGGACACCCATCGCTTCGACCCGCACCCCTTTCGAGACCCGCCGAAATCGATCTCGGGCGGTCGGAGGACGTTCGGCCGATCCCAGACGGTACGTTCGATACGACCCGGTCGTGACCGGCGATGGAACGGCCGTGATCGACACGATACTCGATCGGTTTCTCGAGGCCCACGATCGGGAAGGCCGAAGTGGCTGCCGCCGGTAGTGTCGTCCATGTTTACCGACGACCGGGACCGACCCGAGACGGGTGGTCGACCGTGACCGACGGCAGACTCTCGCGCCTCCGACGCCGCCTCGACGCGGCGGTCCGGGAGCGACTCGAGGGGGTTCGCTGGTGGTACGCGCTGCGGTTCGGCGGTGCCCCGCGGTGTGCGGAATGTGGCGATGAGGCGGCCTGGATCGCCGAAACTGAGGGCGAGCCGCGCTGTTTCAAACACATCCCGAGCGAGGGGATGGCGGCCATCCGCGACGTCCGGCCGGCGGACTGTTTCACCGACTGGAGCGAGGATCACGGCGACGCCTGATCGCGATCGTCCCGGCGGCCGATAGCGACACCGTGTCTTTCCCGGACCATCAGACATCCGACACTATGGCGACCACGACGAGGACGAGAACCACGGTGCCGCCGACGATGTTCGCGCCGATACCGACGTCTGGAAACTGGGATGTCTGGTCAGAACCATCGTACAGGAGCGGACAGTCGCTCGAGACACTATTTGCTAGGGGCCGGATCGCGTCGAAAAGACCGCAGAACCCGCCCGGATGGGCACAGGGGGACGGCCGCCGGGCGGAAACGGGACAAGATCGGGGTGGATGCTGATTGGATCGTCACTGTCGCGCGGGGAACGCGACGGTGAAGATGTTCGGCGAACTGATTATCAATCTCGTTCCGATTCCAAGGAACTCGGAATCGTCCCAGTGGCCACTGCAACTATCGTCCCCGCTCAGCGGTCCAAAGGCGTCGGCCATCACACTCGAGAGCAGGGACTACTCCGGACCGAACGCGTCTTGCAGCGGGATCGCTCGGCTTCGACTCGTGTCTCCGTGAGAAGTATGTCCGGCTATCTGACGGCGTCGCTACTCACTCCGTTCGTGGCTCCGTTGTGAAAATGCCCGGGGAGGGCTCCGAACCCTCGATCTCCGCATGTCCCAGGTTCGAGGCTCGGCAGTCCTCTATGGGACACGGAGGCTTCCAAGGCGAAACCGCACCGAATCTCTGAACCCTATGAGTGCGGCGCTATGTCCAGCTAAGCCACCCGGGCTCAGTTACGGATAGTGCGGTCCGTTTCTTTAACCTTCTCATTCGAATCCGGCGTGCAACGTGGACCCACGGATTTATCACACGGTGTTACGAAGGGCGCGGCATGAGCGTTCCCGGCATCGTCGACGCTTCTCTCGATGGCGAGGAGATCGCGGCGCGAGTCTCTCTTGGCAGTGACGACGAACTCTTCATCACGCCGACGAGGACCATCGTCTACCGTGCCGACGGCCTCCTGAGCGACGAATCGGCCGACGAATACCCCCACGACGCCGACCGGCTGACCATCTCCGAGGGCCGGCGAAAAACCAAGTTCGCCCTCGAGTACGCCCTCGAGGGCGAGCGGGAATTCGCTGTTCCCGCGAAAAAGACCGACGACGTCCTCCACCCCGTCCTGGCGGGCGTGTTAAACGGCAACGGGATCACCGATCCCGGCGAGACGGTCGTCAAGACCTACCGTTTCAGTGAACTGACGCTGATCGTCACGAGCGATCGTCTGGTCAAACACATCGGCGGCGCGGTCTGGGACGGCGACTACGAGGAGTATCGTTTCGAGGACGTGACGAACCTGACCTTCGAGGACGGCAGCGTCGCCACTCAGATCGTCCTGACGGTTGACGGCCGCCCACAGCGGATCAAGGCCCCCAACGAGGAGGCAAACGACCTCCGGGAACGGCTCCAGCGGGCGCTGTTCGACTACCACGACGTCGAGTCGCTCGAGGAGTTCAACCTGACCGTCGGCGACGACGAGGACGAGGCGGCAACCGACGAGGGATCGATGGACTTCGGCGGCGGGGTCGATCCGCTGGACGCCGATCCGCCCGAACCGGAGGATCGCGAGACGGCGGGGACCAGTGACGCCGGCGGGACCGGGACGACGGATCCCCTCGCCGACGGGACGGCCAACGATACTGCCGCGAGCGGATCGGCGTCGGCGGGGACCGCGGCCGGCAGTGAATCGGCGGCCCAGTCGTCGACCCGCGGGACGACGGGCGACGCACGTGCCGATGTCGGCTCGTCGGAGCGGAGCCGTACGGAAACCGGATCGGTCTTCGAGTCGGCGAGCGATGACGAGTCGGCCGTCGAAGAGGCCGGACGGGCACAGCGAACGCCGGCCGAAACGGACCCCGAACTCTTAGAGCGGATCGAGTCCCTCGAGGCGGCGGTCGAACGACAGACCGAAATCATCGAGCGACAGGAGGAGACGATCGAGCAGTTGATCGCGGAACTCCGACAGGGCCGTTAGTCGTCCCGGCCGGTCACTTTGCGGATACACGAGGAGCCGAAGGGGCCGAGTTCGCCCGCCTCGAGGTCGATGAAGTAGCCGGTCTTCAGTCCCGAGCCACAGCGCCGGCAAGAGAAGTCCCCCTCTTTCGTGATGACGTCTCGATCGAAGCGGACGTACTGACGGCTCTTGGGGCGGATGACACCGTCCTCGCGGGCGATGATCCCGTGGAGTTCGGCCCGATCGAGGATCGTCCTGGTCACCGTCGGATCGGACGTGACCGTCTCGATCCGATCGACGGCGTCGGGGAGTGGCAGCTGTTCGTGTTCGAGACGGGCCAGCAGTGCGAGTCCCCGTTCGACGCGGTCGTCGTCGATCTCGATGTCCTCGAGCGGGTCCCCCTCGTTCGACATTCGTCCGTGGTGACGGCTTGCAGCGAATAAACGTTGTTCCTCTCGAATCCAGACCATGTGGCTGTGACGCAAGGGACGTGCGCCCCGTTCTCAGGCCGTGGGAATCCGCCGGTCGTTGATACTGTCCGTTCCCTCCATTCCAAGGGAAGACAGCATACGAACCGGGGGGTGACTCCGGCGATGATAGACATATGACTGGAACGAGCGTCGACGCGACCGACCAGCGGACGACCCGGAACGGCAAGCGTAACGCCGCTCCCGAGCGGGAGCGGTCGGAGTGTCCGGAGTGTACCGGCCGGATCGCCTACGACGAGGAACACGGTGAGCGAGCCTGTGCGGACTGTGGGCTCGTTCTCGACGCCGACGGAATCGATTACGGACCGGAGTGGCGACGCTTCGACGACGGCGACGACCGGTGTCGAGTCGGCGCGCCGGTTACGGCGCGCAAACACGACAAGGGCCTCAGCACGACGATCGGCTGGCAGGACGAGGATGCGTACGGGAACCGCATCTCGGGGCGGAAGCGCCGCCAACTCCAGCGGCTGCGGACCTGGAACGAACGCTTTACGTCGAAGAACGCCCGCGAACGGAACCTCAAGCAGGCACTCGGCGAGATCGAGCGCATGGCGTCGGCGCTTGGCCTCCCCGAGCCGTGTCGCGAGACGGCCGGCGTCATCTACCGCCGGGCCGTCGAGGAAGAGCTGTTGCCGGGCCGGTCGATCGAGGCGATGGCGACCGCCTGTCTGTACGCGGCCGCCCGCCAGCAGGGCACCCCGCGGACGCTCGTCGCGTTCGCGTCGGTCAGCCGGGTCGAGAAGCTCCCCGTCCAGCGGGCGTATCGCTATCTGTCGAGCGAGCTGGGGCTCAAAATCGAGCCCGCCGACCCGATCCACTACCTCCCGCAGTACGCCTCCGAACTGGGCGTCGGCGACGAGACCGAACGCCTCGCCCGGAAGATCCTCGAGGCGGCAAAGGACCGGGACCTCCACAGCGGGCGGAGCCCGGCCGGACTGGCTGCGGCGGCGATCTACGGGGCGGGTCGGCTGACTGACGAGGGACTCACACAGGAACGGATCGGCGAGGAAACCGGTGTCAGCGGTGTCACGGTTCGGAACCGCTACCGCGAACTACTGGACGCCTACGGGGCGACCCGTGATCGATAGATGACCGGGAACGACCGCCCGGTTCTCGAGGTGCTGGCTGCAGACGGGCCGCTCGCTGTCGTCGATCTCGCCGCGGCGATCGACGCCCATCCGGTGACGGTCGATCACGTCTGTGACCGACTCTACGAGCGGGACGAGGTTCGACTGATCGGCGGCCAGCGGTACGAGATCACGGCTGCGGGTCGGCGGCGGCTCGCGGACGAGACGCCGGTTGCGACCGACCCGGACGTTCGGACCGGAACGGAAAGTCGTCCCTGACTGCTCGCGACAGCGGCCCGCGGTTGCAGTGGGTTCTCAGCGGACTCGAGCGGGCGGTGCACAGCGCCGCGCGTCGGGTCCGCGGTTGCGGTCGGTCGTCGGCGTCGGAACAAAAAACCGAGTCTCGATCTCGAATGGGAGTGTCACGGCCTCGAGACCGGCGGGACGGCTGCGATCGCTTCGGGTCAGCCCTCGTAGCCCGCGTAGGACATGAGGTCGGCGAAGACGTCGGTGTCCATCGCGTCCCGGTAGACGATGCCGTTGACCATGCCGCCGGGGTAGGCGTCGCCGTTCATCGCGTGATTGACCTTGTGGCAGTGCATGAGGTAGATGCCGGGGTCGGCATTGGCCTCGAACTCGACGGTGTGACGTTCTGCAGGCGCGATGTTGGTGACGTCCTGTTCGTACTGAGCCGCCTCGGGGAGCTGGCCGCCGTCTTTCTCGATCAGCCGGAAGCGGTGATTGTGCGTGTGCATCGGGTGAGACATGTAGCCCGCGTTGACCATGTGGAGGCGGACGGTGTCGCCGTGGTCGACGATGATCGGGGAGCCCTCCTCGGGGTGGAGCGTCCGCGGGAGGCTCTTGCCGTTGATCGTGAACACGTCGGGGTTGCGGTTCCGGGGACTGTAGTCGACGTCCTCGCCGGCGAACTGGCGGTTGACTCGCGAATCCCAGTCTTTCAGCGTGAAGAAGTACTCCTTGTCGGCGGGCTCGTACCCCTTCGGATCGACGCGGAAGATACCGTACATCCCCATGTCGATGTGGCGATGGGTCTGGTAGTGGCAGTGATAGAGGTGTGTTCCCGGAACGTTCGCCGGAATCGTGTAGGTGTGTTTCTCGCCGGGGTTGACCGTGATCCCCGTCGTCGTCGGGACGCCGTCGTTCTCCCAGGTCTTCTGTGCCCCGTGAAAGTGCAGCGTGTGCGGGTGATCGTTGCCCGTGTTGTCGAGGGTTACTTCGATGTCGTTGCCCTCCGTCGTCCGGAGGATCGGGCCGGGAACGCTGGGTTCGCCGTCGTCGGCCTTGAAGGCCCAGACCCGCGGCAGTTCTACCGGTCCGCCCATCGAGTCCATCGGGTGGACCGCGTGTTGGGCCGATACCGACTGTAGCGTCACGCTCCCGCCCTGCTCGTCGACCTGGACGACCTCCGGGGAACTCGTCCACGGCAGATCGGGTTCCGACCCCGCGGACTTCGCGGACGGCTCCTCGGAGCCGGCGTCTCCCTGAGAGCCCCGGCCCACACAGCCGGCCATGCCGGTCAGTGCCGCCACGCCACCGGTCGCAGCAACGAATTCGCGTCGCGATAGCCCCAGTCCGGGTGCGCCGATTCGATCACTCATGACAGCTCGTGCTAAGAATAGCCGGCGTATAACGGGGTCAATCGGTTCTTACCGGCCGAGAAGACCCAGGAACATGTTCTCGTATGGTACTTAAATGGCGGTCCGTGCCTACCCGCGGGCCACGGCCGGCCGAGAACCGGGACACGGCACGGGCCCGTCCCGCTATCGGTACGGCCCGCGACGCGCGGGACGGGTCCCGAGTTCGAGCGAGACGGACCGTTCGGTGCCGTCGCGGCGGACGGTCAACTCGACGGTATCGCCCGGCCGCGTCTCGAGCGCGAGATAGCTCTCGAGGTCCTCTTTCGTTGCCAGTGCCGTCCCGTCGACGGCGAGAAGAACGTCACCGCCGACGGGCACGCGTCCCCGACCGGTGTACTCCGTTCCGGGACTCGGCTCGAGGACGCCGGCCGCCGGCCCGCCGCCGACGATATCGACGACGAGTAGCCCACCGCGGTCCGCGAGGTCGTTCGCGGACGCGACGGCGGGCGTGACGTCGGTGAACGACGCGCCGAGAAACGAGTGGTCGTACGCCCCTTCTTCGACGAGGTCGGGGACGACGCGTTCGGTCAGTGCCGCGGAGATGCCGAAGCCGACGTTGTCCCCGCCGCCGGAGTTGATGACCGCGGCGACCGCGCCCTCAAGCGTCAGCAGCGGGCCGCCGCTGTTGCCCGGGTTGACCGCGGCGTCGGTCTGGATCGCGTCGGGGATGCTGTAGCCGGTCGGTGCCGGGATCGACCGGTCGACGCCGCTGACGATCCCCGTCGTGATCGTTCCCTCGAGATCGAAGGGGTTGCCGATCGCGACGACCTCCCGACCGACGGCCGGCGGGTCGTCGACGAAGGGAAGCGGCGTCGCCGACGACGGCGGGTCCTCGACCGCGACGGCGGCCAGATCACTGTGGGCGTCCGCGCCCGCGACCGACCCGGACCGCCACTGTCCGTCGGCGAATCGGACCTCGACGACACTCGCGGTTCCGACCACGTGGGCGTTCGTGACGACGTGGCTCTCGTCGAACGCGAACCCGGTCCCGCTCCCCTTCGGAGTCCGGATCTCGACGACCGAGTCGATCGCGTCCTCGTAGACGGTCCCGTACGCGTTGTCGGCTGCGGTCGCGGCCATCGATTCGGTCGGATCCGGCGGCTCCGAATCCGCCGATCGGGCGAGACAGCCGGCGGTTCCTGCGACGACTGCACCACACGTTGCCGTGAGAAGCCGCCTGCGGGAGACGCTCGGCGTCATGGCTCCGTTCGAATCTTTTGGCTCGAGCCACGTATATGTTGACCGACGGTAGAGTACGAAAACCGAACAGGACCGGTGAGCCGGTCCGAACGGGGTGTCTCAGCTGCTCACTCGACCCAGACCGTCTTCCGATTGACGAACTCGAGCATGCCGTCGCGCGCGAGTTCGCGGCCGTAGCCCGACTCCCCGACGCCGCCGAAGGGCACCCGCGGATCGGATTTGACGAGTTGGTTGACGTAGACACAGCCCGCGTCGATCTCGCGGGCGAGCCGTCGGCCGCGCTCGCGGTCTTCCGTCCAGATGGTCGCCCCGAGGCCGAACTCGGTGTCGTTGGCTTTGGCGACGAGGGCGTCCTCGTCGTCGATCTCGTAGACCGCGGCGACCGGCCCGAACGTCTCCTCGCTGTCGGCCGGACAGCCCTCCGGAACGTCCGCGAGGATGGTCGGCGGATAGAACGCGCCCTCGCGGTCCAGCGGTTCGCCACCGGTGAGTAGCTCCGCACCGGCCGCGACGCTCGCTGCCACCTGTTCGTGGAGTTCGTCCATGAGGTCCGCCCGGGCCTGCGGACCGATATCCGTCTCCTCGGCCGTCGGATCGCCGACGGTCAGCGACTCGACCTCGTCGACGAAGGCCTCGAGGAACTCGTCGTAGACGTCGGTGTGGACGAGGAATCGCTTGCCGGCGATGCAGGACTGACCGCCGTTCTGGTTGCGCGCCCACGCGCCGGTCTCGGCCGCGGCCTCGATATCGGCGTCGTCGAGAACGACGAACGGGTCGCTCCCGCCCAGCTCGAGGACGGACGTTTTGAGCTGGTCGCCCGCCGTCGAAGCCACGGCGCGACCGGCCGGACCGCTGCCGGTGACCGTCGCGGCTTTCACCCGGTCGTCCTCGATGACGTCGTCGACAAGATCCGAGGAAATCAGCAGCGTCTGGAAGACGTCCTCGGGGTAGCCCGCCTTTCGGAACACGTCCTCGATCGCTTGCGCGCAGCCGGGGACGTTCGAAGCGTGCTTGAGCAGCCCGACGTTCCCCGACGTGAGATGGGGTGCCGCGAACCGGAACACCTGCCAGAACGGGAAGTTCCACGGCATCACCGCCAGGATCGGGCCGAGCGGATCGTAGACCGTCTCGACCGACGAGCCCGGCGGGCTCGGGTGGCCGTCCGCCGAGAGGTAGGCGCTGCCGTGTTCGGCGTAGTGGTCACAGACCCAGGCACACTTCTCGACCTCGGCGACCGCCTGGGATATCGGCTTCCCCATCTCCCGGGTCATCGTCTCAGCGTACTCGTGCTTGTTCTCACGAAGCACGTCCCCTGCGGCCGCGAGCAGTTCCTCACGCTCGCGGATCGGTCGGTCACGCCACTCCTCGTAGGCCGCCGTCGCCCGCTCGAGGGCGTCGTCGACGTCGGATTCGGTATGCTCCTCGACCGTCCGCTCTCGCTTGCCGGTGGCCGGATTGATGACCTCCATACGAAACTCCATCATTACGCATCCAGTTTAACTTTTCGTAGGAAACAGGGATTCAGTTCAAAGAGAGGGTCCTGGAATGTCATGGGTTCGACTGCCGATCCGATCCACCGCCGACAGCGCGCCGGCCACGTCGTCGATCGGGTCGAACCGATTCGTCCGGAGGTATAAGTCCACGACCCGTTTCGATTCGTATATGCCCGAAGTCACGTCGCTCGAGCGCCTCGACGATGCGCCCCACGCAGAAGTCTTCGACGGACAGACGCCACGAACCGTCCGTCTCGAGTTGACCGAGGATCAGCGTGTTCCCGAACACCGCCATCCGGAGTCGAACGTCGTCCTTCACCTGCTCGAGGGAGCCGTGGAACTCACCCTCGGCGACGAGGTCTACGACCTCGAGCCGGGCGATATCGCTCGGTTCGACGGTGATCAGGACATTTCTCCGTACGCGCGCGAGGCGAGTACGGCACTGCTCGTTTTCGCCCCGAAGACCGATTAGCCCACCGTCGTCGCGACTCCTTTCGTCTGCCGGTAATCGCTCGCGAGCAACGCCTCGAGCCGTGCGACGATCGCCTCGCGGTCGCCGTCGGCCCACTCGCTTGGCTCCCTGATCGGAACGACCAGCACCCCTCGTCCGCGGATCTCGCTCGCGTGGAGCGCGTCCATCTCGAGAGGGTCGTCGTACCGACGGCGTTGGGTCGTGTACTCCCGGAGGACCCGGTCGGTCGCACGGGCACCGACCGGCAGGAGGATATGTGCGTTGATCGCGCGGAGTTCGGCGTCGAAAAACCGCTCGAGGTCGGCGTAGTCGTCGTCGGTCGGCGCTTCGTCCGCGGGCAGGCTACAGAGGTAGACGTAGCTCCAGAAACAGTTCTCGAGGACGGGGTCGTCCCGCGGGCCGCTCGCGAACCCGACCGCGCGAGCGACGTCCTGGACGGCGAGTCCGGCCGCAGTTTCGGTGAACGGGACCCCGGTCGTTTCGCCGCCATGGACGCCGGGGTAGTCGCCGATCACGTGGAAGTCGGCGTTGGCGTCGCCGTAGCCGAAGACGGCGGCCCGGTCCTCGGGATCGGAGCGGTCGACCGGCGCACGCAGTCCGAACGGGTTGCTCGTCCTGTCCGTAACGTTTCGCACAGCCGTTCGGAGGCGGTTCGCGATCAAAACCGCGTCGGTCGCGGCGAACGGGGCCGCCCGCCACCGGTCCCGTTCGCTACTGGGTACTCTCCTGGCCGGTATCGCCCTGTCCGCCGTTCGCGGGCGGATGGCGGTGGCTTTATGCCCCGTTGGCCGATCATGTCGCACATGTATCAGGTGGGCCACTACGGCGGTGCGCTCACGGCGTACGCACCGCTTGGCACCATCATCGCCGTGGGCGGCTACGGCGAGGTCGCGATCGTCGGCGGCCTCGTCTGTGTCGCGCTCTCGACGCTGCCGGACTACGATCACCGGCTCCCGCTGATCGACCACCGCGGACCGACCCATACGATCCCGTTCGCGCTGTTGGTCGGCATCGGCCTCGCGACGATCACCGGCGTCCTCGTCGATGCGTCCTCGGCCTTTGCCGACGTCGGCTTCGTGACCTTCGCCTTCCTCGTCGGTTTCGTCTCGGTCGGCTCCCATCTGTTCGTCGACGCGCTGACGCCGATGGGCGTCCGCCCGTTCTGGCCCCTCTCGCGGCGACGGTACTCCCTCGAGGTGACGACCGCGGCGAACCCGGTCGCGAACTACGGACTGTTCGGACTGGGCCTCGGCTCGATTCTCACGGGGGCCGCGATCGTCGTGGGTATGGGCTGATCGGAATCGGAAGAACGGCGACGGGTCCGGTCCGTACCCGGTCAGGGCGAGAGCGCGTCGGCGTCACCCTCGGTCGCGTTCGCGGAGCGGGTAAGCACCAGTCCGGCGAGGAAGGTGACCAGCGAGACGGCCACCGCGACGAGGTACGGCACCTCGATCGCGGGGTTGATCGCCTGCCGGCCGAAGAAGAGGACGGCGATCACGATCGGCGGTGCCGCGAGCAGCGGGACGACGGCGCGACCCGTCAGGCGGCGACGACCGACCATCGCGGCGACGATCGCCGCACCCAGCAGGACGAGCGTCACGCCGTACTGGGCCATCTGCATCGTCGGCGAGTAACTCGAGAGCTCCGAGCCGACGACGGGGCTGAGCGTGACGTGGACGGGTAGGGCGACGAGCCCCAGTACGAGCGCGGCGACGACGTGGCGGCTGGTCAGTCGGTGTGCCCACACGAGGACGGTCGCGACCAGAAACAGGGTGAAGATGGTGACGGCCGTCCAGAAGTGCAGCGAGAGGATGTCCATCGTGTACGTGGTGACCGTCTCGCGACCGAGCGCGACCTGGACCGGCGTCAGGACCATCCCGAGGACGACCAGTCCGGCGACGTTTCGGTCGATATCGGGTAGTCGCCAGGCGGCGATCGCGGAGCCGATGATGGCGAAGCCGGCGAACATCGAGACGAAGCGGTGGAACCACTCGTAGAAACTCGGTAGGTTCGCTGGGAACAGGTTAAACGGTCCGGCGTCACACTGCGGCCAGTTGGCCTCGCAGGCCAGCCCGGAGCCCGTCGCCTTCGCGGCGATCCCCAGCAGGATCGTCGTCGCGACCAGCGCGAGCGTTACCGTCAGCAGGTGCGGGAAGCCGAACCGATCGATCAACGATCGAAACCTCGAGTCGGGCGTGTGATTATCGTACGACACGGTCTCTAGCGGCCGTTAGGACGGCCCCTACTTAGGTTGACCGAGTCGTCCGATTCGCTGGGAATCGGGGCGGGATACCGTTCTTGCGGCTCCCTCACGGGACCCCGCAGACCGGCGTTCGCCGCATTCAAGACGCGGCCTCGCAAGCACCCGATATGGACAAACACGACCGGCTCGAGGCCCACCTCGAGTCCACCGGACTCGATTCGGTCTGGTTCGCTCGGCCGAACGCATTTGCATGGCTCACCGGCGGGAACAACGTCGTCGACCGCGAGGGCGACGCCGGCGTCGCCGCCGTCGGGTACGACGGGACCGAGATTACGCTCGTGGCGAACAACATCGAGGCCGATCGCATCGTCGCCGAGGAACTCCCCGACCTCGATGCCGACGCGGTGTCGGTCGTCGAGTTCCCCTGGCACGCGTCGTCGCTGGCCGCGGCGATCGCCGATCGCGTCGGCCCGGACGAACGGGCGGCCGCGGACATCGAGGTCCCGGGCCTCGAGCGCGTCGATCCGACCGCGCTGCGCCAGCCGTTGACCGATCGCGACCGGGAGCGCTACCGCGACCTCGGCGAGGAGACGGCGGCCGCCGTCGAATCGGTCTGTCGGGAGCTACAGCGCGACGATACGGAACACGAAGTCGCCTCGGCCCTGCGGGTCGCGCTGTCGGCCCGGAACATCGAGACGCCGGTGGTCCTCGTCGGCGGTGCCGAACGCGTCCAGCGCTACCGCCACTACACCCCGACCGAGGCCGAACTCGGCGACTACGTCCTCGTCTCCGTGACCGCCGAACGGGGCGGTCTCCACGCGAGCTGTACCCGAACCGTCGCGTTCGATCCACCGGCCTGGCTCGAGGAGCGCCACAGAGCGGCCGCTCGCGTGGAGACGACGGCGCTGGCGGCGACGCAGGCGGCGGCCATCGATGGTGAGACCGACGGCAGCGGAACCACCGGCGGTACCGCAGGTGCCGTGTTCGCGGCCATACAGGACGCGTACGACGCGGTCGGCTACGAGGGCGAGTGGCGACATCACCACCAGGGCGGGGCCGCCGGCTTCGCCGGTCGGGAGTGGATCGCCACGCCCGGCCACGATGCGCCCGTCGAAGCGCCGATGGCCTACGCGTGGAACCCCACAGTACAGGGCGCGAAAAGCGAGGATACGGCGCTCGTCACCGACGACGGGATCGACATCCTGACGGCGACGGATCGCTGGCCAACCATGACCGCGACGGCGGTCGATCGGGATCTCGAACTCGAGCGGCCGGTCCCGCTCGTCCGCGAGGCGTAAGTCGGATCCCGGCTACTCGTCGCCGTCCGCCGGGTTGTCGGCGTCCGTCCCGATGGGTTCCGTGTCCGTCTCATCCTCGAACTCGATGACGTCGGCGTCGTCCGACTCGTCGGACTCGCGGGTCGGTGCCGTGTCGTCGATCGTGATCGTCACCGGTTCGGTCTCGTCCTCGAGATCGGACGGCGTCCCGCGGTCGACTTCCCGATCGACGATACGATCGAGCGTGAAGATCGTGTTCAGTTCCGCCTGGACCTGGTCGACGACGCCGCCGACGAGTTCGCTGGGCTGGATCGCAGTGTACTCGTAGGGGTTGTTGCCGGCCCCCTCGTTCTCCCGTTTCTCCCGCGTGACCCGTTCTTCCTCGTGGAGTTCCGCCAGCGCCTCGCGGACGGTGCTGGGATAGAGACCGGTCCCCTTCGCGACCTCCTCGGACGTACTCCCCGGGTTCGCGAGCAGGAACACGTAGATCTTCGCGCGGGTCTCCGTGTCGAGGATCCACGAGAGCAGGTCGATCAGCCGCTGGTCGAGTTCCTCGACCGTCGGATTGCGGCGCTCTCCACCCGGCTCGACGACGTCGTGGTCCTCGAGCGGTTCGTTTCCCTCGCCGTCGACCGGACCCTCGTCAGTGTCGTCGAAACTCATGTGTTTTCTCGTACAGGTGGAGGCTTCCCGCGGAGTTAAACCTTTGTGGGGGTCGTCACTCGGTCTGCAGAAACAGCGAGTTACACAGCGCGTCCGGCCCCTCGTCCTCGAGCAGCCGGCGCTGGCGGTCAGCGCCGCTCTCGCGCTCGTAGACCCGTTTGATACCGTCGATTCCGAGTCGTTCACACTCCCGGTCGACGAGTTCGCCCAGTTCGACGGTCCCCTCGAGGTCGCGGTCGATGAAGGCGGCGTCCTGTCCGTACCGGATCGCGCGCCACTTGTTCTCGTCGAGCAGTTCCCGCCGGTGGTCGTGACCGGTCGCGCCGTCCTCGTACTCCTCGGCCAGGGCACAGACGAGTGCGTAGGCGTACTCGACGAACGCCAGCACGACCTCGGGGTCGGCCTGGCCGTCGGGCGTCCGCAATTCGACGGTGCCGTGGGCGGTGTGGGGTCGCACGTCGTACCAGAGTTCGCCCCGATCGTTGATCGAATCGGTCTCGAGCATCCGGCGCTCGAACCGGTCGAAGGCCTCGAAGTCCTCGAAGTGGGTCGGCATGCCGGTGTTTGGCAACGCCTCGAAGATCTTCGCGCGGGCCGACTGGAGCCCGGTGTCGAACCCGTTCCAGTACGGCGAGTTCGCGGACAGCGCGAGCATGATCGGCACGTACCACCGCAGTTCGTTCGCGATCCAGACCGCCTTGTCGGCGTCGTCGACGCCGACGTGGACGTGGACCCCCGCCGTCGTGTTCCGGTGCTGTGGGTACTGGATCCGGTCGAGCTGTGCCCGATAGCGGGGTTTCTCGGCGTGTTCGAGTTCCTGCCACTTCGCCAGCGGGTGGAGGCCGGCAGCGGCGATCCGGTAGCCGTGAGCTTCGGCGTGGTCGACTAACGCCTGCCGGATCGCAAGCAGCGAGTCGCGGGCGTCGTCGGGGTCCTCGATCAGCGGCGTCTGGGTCTCGATGACGAACTTGAACAGTTCGTGATCGAGTCGGCCCGCGAGGATCTCGGGCGGGTCGTGTTCGTAGACGAGGTCGTCGGTCCCGCTGGTGGGGCGACCGTCCTCGTCGACGACGAAACACTCCTCCTCGATCCCCAACGTACCCATGCGCGTAAACGACTCTCGGGACCCGCGTTCCATCGTATCGCCTTTTCGACGCCGACAGTAAATACGGTTTGGAGTCGGAGCGTTCGGCCGGAACGTCGGCCGGCCGTCCCGCTCGTGCGATCAGGACGTGACGGTCTCGGGTTCGGGCTCGAGGTCCGCCTCGTCCTCGCGGAGCTTGAACTTCTGGACCTTCCCGCTGGGGTTCTTGGGGAGTTCGTCGACGAAGTAGTAGGTCCGGGGGCGCTTGAAGTCGGCCAGCTGGTCGCTCTCGCGAACGAACGCGTCGAGGTCGGCCGCTTCGACGCCGTCGGCGACGACGTAGGCGGCGACCCGCTCGCCCCACTCGTCGTCGGGTTCGCCCACGACGGCCGCCTCCTCGACGGCGTCGTGGGCAAAGAGAGCGTCCTCGACCTCGGCCGGATAGACGTTCTCGCCGCCGGAGACGATCATGTCGTCCTTGCGGTCGACGACGTAGAGGTAGCCGTCGTCGTCGCGATAGCCCAGATCGCCTGTGTAGTACCACGTCGTGCCGTCGGCCTCGCGCAGCGACTCCGCAGTCGCCTCCGGTCGGTTCCAGTACTCGCGCATCGTACAGGGACTGGCGATCAGGATCTCGCCGATCTCGCCCGGCTCGACTTCGGCGTCCGGATCGGCGTCGGGTTCGACGATCCGCAGCCGGTGGTTGAGCGCCGGCAGGCCGGCCGACCCCTGTTTCGAAAGCTGGTCCTCGGGTGGCTGGAAAACGCCGGCCGGGCCGATCTCGGTCATCCCGTACGCTTGGAGGTAGTCGTCACAGAGGTACTCCCGGCAGTTCGCGAGGACCTGCTCGGGCATCGGGGCCGCGCCGTAGAGGCCGAGTCGGAGCGAGGAGACGTCGACGTCCGCTTCGGCGGCGGTCATCGACAGCGCGTTCCAGGCCGTCGGGGCCGCAAAGAGGAGCGTGACGCCGTGTTCCTCGACCGCCTCGAGCGTCGCCTTCGGATCGAACTCGTGGTGGATGACGCTGGTCGCGCCGCGGTGGATCCGCGGGAAGAGGTTACAGTGGAGTTCGGCGCAGTGATACAGCGGCATCACCGACAGTCCCACGTCGTCGCGGGTCATCTTCCCCTCCGCGATACACAGGAGGTTGTGTTCGACCATGCTGCGGTGTTCGTGGACGACGCCCTTCGGCCGGCCCGTCGTCCCCGACGTATAGATGAAGGCGTAGACGTCGTCTTCGGCGACGCGGACGTCGGGCTTCTCCGGAGAGCCCGACTCGAGCAGGTCGTAGAACCCGCGGGCGTAGTCGGGGACCGCCTCGCGGTCGTCGTCGATGAACACGTACTCCGAGACGGTCTCGAGGTCGGGTTTGGCACCTTCGACGGCCTCCCGGGTGGCAGCCTCGAACAGTACCAGTTCGGCTTCGGCGTCGGTGACGATGTACTCGATCTCCCCCGCCGGCAGCCGGAAGTTCAGCGGGGTAAAGACCGCGCCGATCTTCGCGCAGGCGTAGACGGTCAGGGCCATCTCGGAGCCGTTGTACAGCACCGTCGCTACTCGATCCCCTTTCTCGATGCCGGCCTCGAGCAAGGCGTTGGCTAGCCGATTTACCCGCTCGTCGAACTCGGCGTAGGTCCAGCGCTGGTCCTTGCGCGGATAGACGATCGCGTCCCGGTCGGGGTGGCGCTCGACCGTCCCCTCGAGCGTGTCGTCGATAGTGGGGTGTTCTGACATACCACGCTCGCGTACCACGACCGATCATATAGTAGTTAGTATGCGGCCGTTCGTCCGTGGCTCGACGGATTTGTCTCGTCGGAGTCGGGTGCCGCGACAACAGGGCCGGGGTGGCCCGGGTGGGACTCGGTAACTCAGTGACTAGTTGAAGCCGCTCCCACGAACGGCTGCGTTAACACCCCACACGAACGGGCATGAGTGTACCGGCTGGGTTCGACGGTCGGTGGGAGAAAGAAACCTCGAAACCCGTCTTCGAATCGCTCTCGAGTGGCGAGAGTCCCTTACAGACCGTTACTTCGGTCGTGCGACGATCCCGAGGTGATCCGTATGATACCGCTCGAGCCGTTCCGCTTCCACGATCTCGTATCCCTCCTCCAACTCCCCCTGAACGTCCTCGAACACCGCCGTTGGCTCTCGAGTCACGTCTTCGCTCCGGGCCTTCACGGCCAGCAGCAATCGCCCGTCGTCGGCCAGGAACTGCCGGTTCTCGAGCGCGACCCGCGCCTGCCCGCGCGTCGCCACGTCCTGGACGATCACGTCGACGTCGGACTCGACGACGTGGGCGTAGCTCTCGGGCTTCCGGGCGTCTTTCAGCAGCGGGAAGAGCCGATCGCGCGATTCCGCGGCCTCGAGCAGGTCCCGGGCCGGCCGCGCGGCGAACTCGACGGCGTAGGTCGGCCCAGCGAAATCGGCCACGTGGCTCACGGTCGTCCCGCTGGCGGCCCCCAGATAGAGGACCGTCTCGCCGCCCGCGAGGCCGGTGTCCATGCCCAGCTCGAGCATCGCTCCGAGCTTGGATCGGTTCGGGTTCCACGCGCGCCACTCGCCGTCCTCAGAACTCTCCGAGTTCTGATGGGCTGCAGCAGACTCCGTCTGCTGAACGTCGGTTGGTTCGCCGTAGACCGGTTCGCCCTGTGTCGCGAGTCGCTCGGTCCCGTCGAACTCGCGGCGCTGGACCCCCGTCGGCAGCTCACTCATCGTCGACACCCCCGTCGGTCGCCGCCTCGTCTCCACTGTCTCCGTCCGCGTTTCGCGCCTGGATCGTCTCGATCCGCTCGGTCAGTTCCGCCTCGAGTTCCGGCTTCAGGTCGCCCGAGTAGTGATCGACGCGGGCGGCGATGGCGAGTTTCCCCGCGACCGCACGCGCCGCGGAGCCGCGCTCGTCGGGGTGGGTCCCCCGCACCGCGTCGTGGGTGTAGATGATCCCGTGTTTGGGCGAGGGCGCGTGGCCCCGCAGGTGGGCGAATAACGCGTCCTCCGCGCCCAACACCTGCACCGTGCCGCTGGGTTTCTTCGCGAGTTCCTCGAGGCCGCCGGCCAGCGAGATCAGCCGGGCCGCCAGCACGGGGTCGGCCAGCGCCGCAAGGTTTGGCGCGACGGCCGGCGTCCGCCGTTGGACGAATTCACGGAGGTCATCGGCCTCGTCGGCCAGTCCAGCCACCCGTTCGGCCAGCGAGCGCACGGCTGGCTCACCGAGGGCGTCGCCGGCCTCGCCGCTGGCCACCTCCCGCGCGTACTCGACGCCGGTCCCGGCGTCGGGGTCGATCGTCCCGGCCCACTCGGCCAGCCGCTCGGCGAGTTCGTTGGCCGTTCGCTCGCAGTCGTCCATCGCCCGCACCGCGTGGACGAGCTGGCGGTCGTCGGCCCGCTCGCGCTCGGTCACCGCAGCCCGGGTGGCCTCGGTCGTCACCTCGCGGAGGGCGTCGTAGTACTCGTCGGTGTCGTCCGCGAACCCGTCTTCGACCGCGAGACGCGGCCAGTCGCGGGGCTCGTCGGCGCTTCCCTCGCGGACCGCGGCCGCCGTCGCGTCGGGATCGTCGCGGTCCCCGGCCGCGAACCACCCGTCCGTATCACTCATGGCGAGTCGTTCCGGGCGCGGGCGATTAAAGCCCCCGTTCGCGGTCGCGTCGATCGCCGCGGCTATGGCGACGGGCTCGAGGTCACACTCTCGGATTCGAACGACAATCAGCGGACCGTCAGACGCCGAACGTCGCGCGAAGCATGTCGCGGGTCCCGGGGCCGAGGCCGACGGCGACGACGGTGATCATGAGCAAGACGGCATAGCGCGGGCTGTCCTCGAAGACCGTCTCGTCGAAGATCCAGATGACGAAGACGGCGGCGGCGAGTTTCACCAGCAGGAACGGCCACGCGGAGCCGGTCGCCGACACCACATCGGCGGGCAACACGTCCGCAGTCGTGTTGGCGATGGCACGGTTGATCGGGTGTTTCGGGACGAGGTTGGCCGGGAGCCCGAGCGTCGTCGCCCAGTCGAGGCCGATCACGTTCGCGACCCCGTCGACCGCGTGGGCCCAGATGACCACGATCCCCATGTATCGGGTCCCGCGGTTCAGTTCCGGCGCGTATCGCTCGAGGCCGAACCAGGTGATCGCCGTCGCGACGGTCGCCCCGACGAGGACGACCAGCGGGATCAGCGGATAGAACTCCGAAAACGGCTCCGTCGCTGCCGTGTAAGCCAGATACGCGATCGTGACCGTCAGTACAGCAGTCCCGATGCCGGCCAGCGGATACTCGTAGCCCGAGACGTAGTCGTTGCGCTCGAGCCAGATCGAAGTCACGACCGCAAAGAGCGCGATGAAGAAGACGGTGAAGTAGATCAGCGGGCTGATGATGAATCCCGACCACGGGAGCTGAATGGCCATCTCGCCGGTGTACTCGTAGGCGGCGGCGTTGGCGTCCTCGACGACACGCAGGGCGCCGCCAAAGAGCATGAACGGGAACAGGGCGAAAAAGCCCGCACGATACCGCTCAATCTCGAGCCGGCGCACGAGGAAGATGATCCCGATCAGTAACAGGACCAGCGTGGGGATGTAGCCGGCGTAGGAGACGAACGTGTAGCCGGGTTCGGCCGTCGGTCCGGCGTTGGTGGCCGCTTCGGTGCAGGGAACCTGTTCGCCGCCGGCCCAGGCGACGCAGTTCCAGCTGTGTGCGTCGGCGACGACGGGGCCCCAGAAGTACTGCCAGATGAACTCGACGTACACCCGCTGGGGGAAGATCACCGCCCCGAGGGCAACGACGACCGCGAGCGTGGCGACGGTCGCGGCCCAGACGCGCTCGGCCCCGAACCGGTCGATGAAATCGTCCATACCGGAATCCCGTAGTGGGGGGCGCTTACCGTTTCCGATTTCAGCCCGCCTGACACTCACGATTGCCCGCTGACGAGCGCCGTCAGACGGACCGTCTCAGCCGTCGATCTCCCGGGCTGCCGCGAGGACGACATCGTGAATCTCGCCGTTCGAGGCGACCAGTCCCTCGCTGTCGTGTCGCCAGCGATCCCCCGAGAGGTCGGTGACGACGCCGCCGGCCTCGCGGACCATGCCGACGCCGGCGACGGTGTCCCAGGGGTTGGCCCGCACGTTGGTCAGCGTCCCCTCGAGCGCGCCCGAGGCGACCATCGCCAGCTCGAGCTGGGCACAACCGTACCGACGCATGTCGTCGAACCGCCGGACGATCGCCCGGGTCGCGGCGGCGTACTCGTCGCGCCGGTCGCGGCCCCACCAGAACGTCGGGCAGACGGTGGCGGCCGCGGGATCGTCGCAGTCACTGACTGACAGCGGCTCGTCGTTACGGGAGATGCCGTCGGGGCCGAACCGGTAGACGTCCCCGAGCGCGGGGCAGTCGAACGCGGCGGCGACCGGCTCGCCGTCGATCACGGCCGCGACGGCGGTGCCGAACGCCCGGGACCCGTCGACGTAGTTGTTCGTTCCGTCGATGGGATCGACGATCCAGGCCGGCCCCGATTCGGGAACCCGCTTCAACGCGTCCTCCTCCTCGCCGACGACGGGATCGTCCGGGAACGTCTCCCGAATCGTCTCGATGACTCGCTCTTGGGCGTCGCGATCGACTTGCGTGACGACGTCGGTTTCCCGGTCTTTCGACTCGATCTCGAGGTCGGTCCGGAACGAGTCGGCCGCGACGGCGGCTCCCGCCGCAGCCGCACGAACCGCGACGGCCTCGCGGCGGGACGTGGCTTCGCTCATGTCCGTTCTCGGTGGCCGGGCCGGAAAAGTGGTCGTGATATCCACAGATCGGAACCACGTTCCATCGTAGCGTTCGCGTTACTCGAGCGGACACAGCGTTTGCTGTCCGGTTCGTCGGTCGGCAGAAGTTTGCGAGGGCAAGACGCTCCGTCTTGCCGCGCACTATGGTGAGTGCGAGGGGAGGGGATCGAACCCACGAACTCCTACGAGAGCGGATCTTGAGTCCGCCGCCGTTGACCGCTTGGCTACCCTCGCACGCGTCTCCCTCTGGGGCCGCCCGGAGGTTAAATCGTCCGATTCGGATCGGCGGTGGCCCGAAAACGGATCCGTTCCGTCCCGTCACCGTCGGGGATGGCGGCGGGCCACGAGTGACGCCTGACTCAGACGGCCCGCGTCTCGAGGTCGGCCTCGGTGTAGCGCCGGTCGCAGTTCACACACTGGTAGTCGCCCTCGATGTGGGCGTAGAGGCGTTCCCCGCAGTGCTGGCAGCGGCCGTACGGATGCTCCATACCGCGACGTAAGGGATCACATCCGAATAAAGGCGGTGCTTACACACTCGCCGTCTGAAGTGACCGACGGAGGTTTCCGGCGCTCGACCGTTCGGTCGGGTATGGACGACCACACCCGGGACCCGACGGTCGAGCCGCCCGCCGGAACCCCGACCGGATGGGATCCCGAGGCCGGTCGCTGGGACCACGCGACGCTCCGCCGGGCGACGGTCCACGGCGTCGCGTGCTACAACGCGGGCGCGTACCACGAGTCACACGACTGCTTCGAAGCGGAATGGTACAATTATGGACGGGGTTCCACCGAGAGCGCCTTCTGTCACGGACTCGTGCAGGTCGCAGCCGGAGCCTACAAGCACTTCGATTTCGGGAACGACGACGGAATGCGGAGCCTGTTCGAGACCGCGCTGCAGTACCTCCGGGGTGTACCCAACGACTACTACGGCGTCGACCTCCTCGCCGTCCGGACGACGCTGACCAACGCCCTCGCAGACCCCGCGGTTCTCGAGGGCTGGCAAATCGAAATCGACGGGGAGGCCCCGGTCGCCACCGACGCCGACTTCGCGTACGCCGCGGGACTCGAGGAGTAGCTGTGCCCCGCCAATCGTTTCTTGACGATCCATGCCGCCGAAACCCGAGCTAACATATATCACGGACGGTGTCGTTCACCCGGTATGTCATCCGAAACGGAACTCACGCAACTCTCCGCGACGGCTCTCGCGGCTCGCATTCGGAACGGCGACGTCACCGCAACCGAGGCGGTCGAGGCCCACCTCGAGCGGATCGACGAGCGCGACGACGAGATCAACGCCTTCGTCACGGTCTGTGCGGACGAGGCACGCGAGGCGGCCGCGGAGGCCGACGCCGCGCTCGAGGACGGCGCGGACGTGGGTCCGCTCCACGGGGTCCCGCTCGCGCTGAAGGACCTGGGCGCGCTGAAGGCCGGCGTCCGACACACGTACGGCTCGGCGCTGTTCGCCGACCACGTCGCGGATCGGACCTCGGCGATCGTCCAGCGGCTCGAGGACGCCGGCGCGATCGTGATCGGAAAGACGAACACGCCGGAGTTAGGCCACAAGGGGACGACCGACAACGAACTGATCGGGGCGACCGCGTCGCCGATCGATCCCGACCTGAACGCCGGCGGCTCTTCGGGCGGCTCAGCGGCGGCGCTGGCGGCCGGGATGGCCCCGATCGCGACCGGCAGCGACGCGGGCGGGTCGCTTCGGATTCCGGCGGCGGCCTGCGGCGTCTACGGGTTCAAACCGACGTTCGGGCTGGTGCCCGACGACGGCCGACCGAGCGCGTTCGGGCGGGAACTCCAGCACACGACGAAGGGGCCGATGACCCGGACCGTCGCCGACGCCGCCCTGTTGCTGTCGATCATGGCCGATCCCCACCCCGATGATCCCAACAGCGTTCCCGTCGAGATCGACTATCGGGGGGCCGTCGAGCGCCCGATCGACGACTTCCGGATCGCCTACAGCCCCGATCTCGACGTCTTTCCCGTCGCCGACGAGGTGCGTGCGGTCGTCGACGACGCGGTGACCGCCTTCGCTGACGCGGGCGCGACCGTCGAGGAGATCGGCGTCGATCACGGCTACTCGATGGCCGAACTGAGCGAGGCCGCGATGCCGGCGTATACGACCTCCGTCCTCGAGAGTGCCACGGTCATGGAGGAGGCCCACGGCGTCGACTTTCGGGCACAATCCGACGAGGTCTCGGACAGCCTGCTTGCGATGCTCCACGTCGCCGACGATCACGGGCCCGCGGACGTCGCCCGGTCGGGGATCGTCCGAACGGGAGTGTACGACGCCGTTCAGGATGTACTGGCCGACTACGACCTGCTCGTGGCCCCGACGCTGTCGGCGGCCGATGTCTCCCTCCACGCCGATCTCGAGGCCGAGGCTTGGGAGTGGCCCATGACCTGGCCGTTCAACTGGACCGGCCACCCCGTCGCCTCGGCCCCCGCCGGGCTGACCGAGCGCGGCGGTCCCGTCGGCCTGCAACTGGTCGGTCGCCGCTTTGCCGACGACGACGTCCTCGCGGCGAGTGCGGCCCTCGAGCGCGAGCGGCCATGGGACGGGCTCTACGAATAGTCTCACCGGTCAGATCCGACGCCCTCAGATCGACTCGAACCGCTGTGCCGTCGGCAGCGCCCAGCCGTACGTGACCGCGGCCAGCCGCGTGCCGACCGTGATCGCGGCGCAGGCGGCCGCGGCGGTGGTTCCCGACGCGCCGACGATCGCCACGATCCAGTAGGTCGTCCCGCCTAGCACGGCACAGCTCGCGTAGAAGTCCTCGAACAGGATGAACGGCGGCCGGTCCAGCAGGACGTCGGCGATCGCGCCGCCGCCGACGGCGTTGATCGTCGCGATGACGACGACACCGAAACTCGAGACGCCGGCCCCGGACGCCACGATGGCCCCGGCCGTGGTGAACGCGGCGAGGCCGACGGCGTCCGAGACGAGCGTGACCGGGTGATCGTCCGGCGACTCGAGGGCGATGCTGAGTCCGATCGCCAGGGCGATGCCGAGGAGTCCGAGGCCGATCTCCGTGGGATCGCTCAGCGCGAGCGGGACGCGGTTGACGAGGAGATCGCGCGTCGCGCCGCCGGCGAAGGCCGTGGCGAGGCCGACGACCGCGATCCCGAACAGATCGTACTCCTCGCGGATCGCCTTGCTCGCGCCGACGAGCGCGAACGCGACCAACCCGATCGCGTTCATCGCGACGAACGGGTCGGCGAGTACTGCGGTAGCGACGTCCCGTATCACGAGGGAGTCTCCGACCGGAACGGCCTTGAGCGCTACGCATCGCTCGGTCCGGCGCGCGGCGTTCCCGTTCCGATCACCAGCGGACACCCGACTCGCTCTCCGCAACCCAAACCCATTTTCGCTCGCTGGCCCACTTCCTGCACATGGGAACGAACGACGCCGAGACAGTCGCACCCGAAACGTGTCCGACAGCGAACGGCATGCCGATGCTCGGTCTGGGCACCTGGCAGAACGACGATCCCGAGCAGTGTGCCGAGAGCGTCCGTACGGCCCTCGAGACGGGCTATCGCCACATCGACACCGCCCAGGCCTACGACAACGAGGAAGCGGTCGGCGAGGGGATCGCCGCCGCCGACGTCGATCGCGAGGAGATCTTCCTCGCGACCAAGGTCTGGATCTCGAACCTCGACCACGACGACGTCCTCGAGACGGCCCGGGCGAGCCTCGACCGACTCGGCGTCGACTACGTCGATCTGCTCTACGTCCACTGGCCGGCCGGCGAGTACGATCCCGAGGGAACCCTCTCGGCGCTCTCGGAACTGTACGACGAGGGCCTGATCGAGAACGTCGGCGTGAGCAACTTCCGCCCCGAGGACCTCGAGGTAGCCGTCGACGTCTGTGACGCGCCGATCTTTGCGAACCAGGTCGAACTCCACCCGCTGCTTCCCCAGGCGGAGATCCGTGAGGCCTGCGAGAACGACGACATCGAGGTCGTCGGCTACTCGCCGCTGGCCCGCGGGCAGGTCTTCGACCAGCCGGAGATTCAGGAGATCGCCGAGAAACACGGCGTCACCGAAGCACAGGTCAGCCTCGCCTGGGCCCGCGAGAAAGGCGTCACGGCGATCCCGAAGGCGACCGGCGAGGACCACATCGGCGATAACTGGGCCTCGCTGACGGTCGACCTCGAGCAGGAGGATATCGACGCGATCGACGCGATCGACGAGACGAGCCGCGAAGTCGACCCCGACTTCGCACCCTGGAACTGAGCGGAGCCACAGTCGCGAGTCGCGTTTTTCCGTCCGGTATCGACCTGTCGTTCGCAAAGAAAGAGAAGGAAAGTTTACGGTACGCCGGCTTTTTGGCTCGCGTATGTCTACCCGCTCACGAAGCGGTGGCGGCGGTGGGTTCGTCGGCGCGGTCAGAGCCGACGTCCAGCGGTTACACGGGGCCTGGATGGAGATCGTCTTCCCCAGGCAACGCGGCCGCGGCCACTCCGTCATGGGCAAGTGGCAACCCGAGAGCCTCCCGCAGAAGGTAGCCTATCGTGGCTGGAGCGCGCTCGGTATCGTCGGCTTGCTCCTTCTCTACCCGCTTACCGTCCTCGGTCTCGCGACCCGCTACTACGCGGCGAAACTCGACTCGACACGGACCCGGCTGGGCATCGTCGGCGTCACCGGCATCGCCCTGCTCGGCTGGGGCCTCCTGACGATCGCCTGGGGGGCGATGTCGTACATGGAACAGGTCGACATCCCCCTCGAGGCGGTGCTTGCAGTCGCGGCGGCAAGCGGCGTCGCGACGGTCGCGACCGCGCTCGCCGCGTCGGCGACGAAGGTCGGCGGCCGCGGGACGACGGTCGTCTTCGCCTACCCCTTCGCGATGACGGCGTTGTTCCTGCCGCCGGTCGTCGCCGCCCTGGTCACGCCATCGCTGCATCCGTACATCCTCGACCCCAGCTACGAGTTCGCCGCTTGGGCACTGGACAACGTGTTGGTCGTCGGCGGCCTCAACGAGTTCCTCCGGAGCAACTTCACGCTCGAGGGGGCGGCCTACGCCGGGATGTGGCTCGGGATTTCGTTCCCGCTGGGCTGGTTCTTCGGAATCGTCGTCGCGCTGGCGAACCTCGTTCGGCCGTCGCAGTAACTGCCGCTCGCTTTCGATCAACCGACGTGAACGGACTGCCGATTCCCGATACCATTAGGGGCCCCTGTCCTAACGGTCGCCCATGGAGTTCAACCAGACGACGACGGCGGCCGCGTTCCTCGCGATAATCGTGATCGGCGTCGGCGGCCTCGTCGCCGCGCCGATGATGGCGACGGAGACCGTCCTGATGATGGTCGCACCGTCGATGATCGCCTTCGGACTGATCATGCTCGCCATCGGCGTCAAACACGGCGAGTACCGCGCAACGGGTCGATAACGAACGGGTTCGACCCGGACTGCGTTCTCTCCTGAAGACCGGTGATCACGACGTTATCACCGTCGGCACTCCTCGAGACGCTGAAACCGGAAGAAACGGGTAGTTAGCTGGCGAACGAGCGTCGGCGCCGACGGCCTACATGTAGCCGAGGTCGCGCAGGCGCTCCATCAGGTCTTCCTTGTCCTGGGCGCGGCCGGCGCGTTCGGTCGTCCCCTCGAGGTCCTGCAGCCACGCGGGGTCCTCGTCGGACTTCTCGGTACTGACTTCGCTGCCCAGCGAGCGGAAGCCGGCGAAGTACTTCGGCGAGATCGGGATGTCTTCCTGGTCGACGCCCTCGGGGAGGTCGTCGTCGGCCTCGGGGACGTAGCCCTCCTCGGGGAAGTCCTCGACCGTGTCCGGCACGACGAAGTTCCAGAAGGCGTCCCAGACGGCGGCCTCGTCGAACTGCAGGATGGGCTGGATGCGGTCGTGGGGCGGGTAGATGTCGGGATCGTGTCGCGGCGAGAAGAACGTCTCGTCGGCGCGGGCCTCCTGTTCGTCCCAGCGGACGCCGGAGATGACGCCGTCGATGTCGTACTCCTCTAAGGCGTCGTTGAGCGCGACCGTCTTCAGCAGGTGGTTGCCGACGTAGGTGTCCAGCAGGAACGGGAAGGTGTCTTCCTCGTACTCGAGGATCTCCCGGACGTGGTGCTGGTTGTGGTCGGAGAGTTCCGAAATGTCGATGTCGTCGCCGGGTTCGAGGCCGTGTTCGTCGACGTACTCGCCGACGTCCTCGTTGCGCGCGTAAATGACCTCGAGGTCCCACTCGTCGGCCCAGTGGTCGACGAAGTCGTGGATCCCGTCGAAGTGCTGGTAGTGGTCGATGAAGACCGCGGGCGGTACCTCGAGGTCGAAGCGGTCGGCGACCTCCTTGATGAAATACAGTGTCAGCGTCGAGTCCTTGCCGCCGGTCCACATCACGGCCGGGTTCTCGTAGGACTCGAGCCCCTCGCGGGTGACCTCGATGGCCTTCTCGATCTTGTCCTGAATGTGCTGGTAGTCCTCGGGGTCTTCGCCGTTGCCGTCGTCGTAATCGACGTCGACGTAGTCGGGGAAGTTCTCGGTCATCTCGTGTAATTAGATGTAATTAGGAACTGTAAATCCTTTGGGTCGGCGGAAACGCCTGTCGGGACTTCGGACCGCGAGCGGCCGACCCGACGAGCCGTGCGGCGAATATTTCCCGTCACGAAAGGTTCTTGCCATCGTTCGAGAGAGATTCTCACATCGAGTGTTAGCATAGGTCTGTGGCCGAGGCGGCGTCGCTCGGCCGCTCGAGCCGTGATCGCGACTACCAACCGTGTCAGCACACGAATCCACGCCGATACGACGGAGCATCGAGGTCGAGTACTGGGTCGTCGACGACCGGGGCCGGCTCGTCGAACCGGGTGATCTCGTCGAGGCGTCGCCGGGTGCCGAACGGGAGTTCGTCGAGCCGTTGCTCGAGATCAAGACGACGCCCTGTGAGTCGACCGCCGAGTTGCGCGAGGAACTGTACGAGCGGCTCGAGGCCGTCCTCGAGCGAGCGGACGAACGCGGGCTGGGACTGGTCCCGCTCGCGACGCCGATCAACCACGGCGAGATTGCGGATCGGCCCAGCGACAGGACCCGCGTTCAGGAGCGGGTCATCGGCGAGGACTTCGAGTACGTCCGCCACTGCGCGGGGACGCACATCCACGTCGAGCAACAGCCGGGACGGGCGGTCGATCAGTTGAACACGTTCATCGCGCTCGATCCGGCGCTGGCGCTGGTCAACTCCGCGCCGTACTTCCGCGGCCGGAACCTGGCAACGGGCGCGCGGTCGAAGCTCTACCGCTGGATGGCCTACGACGACGTCCCCCATCAGGGACGGCTCTGGCCCTACGTCGACGACACCGAGGAGTGGACGCGCCGGCTCGAGCGGCGATACGAGGACTTCGTGACGGCCGCCGTCGACGCGGGGATCGATCGGTCCACGATCCGGGCGCAGTTCGATCCCGAAAGCGCCGTCTGGACGCCGGTCCAGATCCGGGAGTCGTTCGAAACCGTCGAGTGGCGCTCGCCCGACACCGCCCTCCCGAGTCAGGTCGTCCGACTGGCGGACCGGCTGGCCACCGTCGTCGACCGCCTCCGCGGGGCCGAGGTCCGAATCGAGGGTGACACCGGCCGGGTGACCGACGAGGAGATCGTCCTGCCGACCTTCGACGCCGTCATCGAACACGTCAACGCCGCGATCCGGGACGGGCTGGACGCGGACGCGGTGCGGTCCTACCTCGAGCGAATGGGGTTCGAGGTCGCGACCTACGAGCCGATCGCCCACGACATCGGTGGCCGCGGCCCGGTCGACCGCGAGGCGGCGCGCCGACTCCGGCTCGAGTACGCCGAACGCCTCGCGAACGATGTTCGACGGGCCGGCCGCATACCCAGTGACTGACCGCTCGACGATCGAACCGCGACTCGATCGCCGCGGCCGAACGTATTACTCGATGGGCCCGTAACTGATCGGTCAGATGACCACACTCAACGACGAGACAATCATCGTCACCGGTGCGAGCAAGGGACTCGGACGCTCGATGGCGCTTGCCCTCTCCGAACGGGGCGCGAACGTCGTCCTCACGGCCCGCAGCGAGGACGAACTCGAGACCGTCGCCGACGAGGCGGCCGGCGAGACGCTGGTCGCCCCGGCCGACGTCCGCGAGGCCGACGATGTCGACCGCGTCGTCGACGCGACCCTCGAGCGGTTCGGGCACGTCGACACGCTCATCAACAACGCCGGCGTTTCCGGGCTCAGCTTCGGCGAGGAGCGTCGCTCGCTCGTCGAGACCGACGAGGAGGAGTGGGATACGATCATGGACGTCAACGTCAAGGGCGTCTACCTGTTCACGAGGCGGGTCCTCGAGGCGATGCTCGAGGCCGACCAAGGCTCGGGCAACGTCGTCAACGTCTCCTCGGGACTGGGTCGGTACGCGATCCCCGACGCCGCGGCCTACATCACCTCGAAGTGGGGGCTCGAGGGCTTTACCCAGGCCGTCGCACTCGAGGTGGAGGACGAGGGAATCAACGTCAACGCGATCGACCCCGGCGGCCGCGTCAACACGCGGATCTGGGAACACCTGCCCGACGACGAGCGCGGGGAGATCCTCCAGCCCGACGTGATGGACGACGCGGCCGCCCTGCTCGCGGCGCAGGGACCCGACGGCGTCACCGGCGAGTCGATGACCGCCGAGGAGTGGGAGGACCGACTCGCGTAGCGGTCCCGGTGCAGTCATGCGGGCCGGCCGCCCCCGTCACGACGAGCCGAGCCGGTTTTGACAGCCCCGGCAGAACGTCACCCCAGGCCGGTTCGCCGTCCCGCACACCGGACACCGGACGCTCGAGCCCCCCTCGGTATCGACGCCCATCTCCCCCGCCAGCGCGGTCAGTACCTCGTCTTCTGTCCTCACGTCTCGTTTCGCACCGTGACGTCGGGCCCACTCGGCGATCAGATCGTCGTCGCGCAGCCGCTCGAGACCCCGGAGTAGCCCGAGAAAGCAAAGCGTCGGCGCGATCGTGACGGCGGCCGCGACGGCGAGGCGACCGGCGAGTTCGTACGGTCCCGGATCGTCCATACGCGTCGTTCGCCGCCGGGCTTACAAACGTCTATCGGCGATATCAGCCACTCGGGCTCGAGGAACAGTCGCGGCTGCTCGGTCGAGAATCGACGACAGGAAGGGGACGTCGGTCAGTCCGTGATGAACTTGTTGTCCCGCCAGTTGACGCCGCCTTGCCCCGAGCCGGTATCGCGGGGCCCTTCGACGACTTCGATGTCCGCGGGACGGGGTTCGCCGTCGACGATCCGGGTCGCATCGAGGTCGCCGTCGCGTTCCGAGATGGCCGTCAGCGTCCCCTTCTCGGCGGCCTCAGCGATCTCACAGAGGACGAGGAACATCTCGTATTGCAACAGCGAGTTCTGGAGGACCGTCTCGCGGTCGCCCTTGAACGCGGCGAACTCGACGAGTTCGGACTCGATCTCCTCTTCCTCTTCCTCGTCCCAGCTGAACGATTTCTGCCGCCGCTCGTCGGGGTCTTCCTCGTAGACCCGGTTTTCCGTGACGCTGGCTTTGAGTTGGGCCGTCGGCGTGTACTTGCTGACCGACTGATCCTCGGCGACCGCCTTGAGGATCAGCGTGTTGTTGCGCCGCGTGATCTCGACGTCGTCGATCCCGTCGGGATATCTCGCCTCGTCGATGTGTTCTCGAAGGTCTTCGAGGGGCAGTTCAAGGGTCGAATGCAGCCGATATACGTGTCTGGATTCCTCTGTTGACATTGTGGGAAGGTGTGTACGGCGATAGTCGTGATCTGTTACTACGAGGGCGTGACTTATATGAGCTGCTATTAAATGCGTGAGATATCAACTCGAGTATATGGGTCACGCCAGTGGGCCGGCCCTACGCGGTCTCGAGCGTCTCCGCGAGTTCGTCCCGTTCCTCGAGTTCCTCGAGGACGTCGGAGCCGCCGACGAACTCGCCGTCGACGAACGTTTGGGGGATCGTCTCCCAGCCGCTGTGTTCCGACAGCGCCTGTCGGTACTCGTCGAGCGAGTCGAGGACGTCGACGGTCTCGAACTCGTCGCGGTGCTGGTCGATCAGGCCAAGCGCCTTGCGGGAGTAGCCACACTGGGGCATCAGTTCGGTCCCTTTCATGAAGAGGACGACCTCGTTTTCCTCGAGCGCCTCGGCGACCTGTTCGTCGACTTCGTCCTGATCGAGACCCTGGTTCGGTGGGAACTCCATACTCGTCCGTAGGGCGGTAAGGGGGATATGCCTTGCGTCATCGGCACTCACGCCGGTCGGTCGCGACCGCCGGCCGGACACACCGTTGGCACAGGGAACCCGGGCGATCTAGTCGGCCGACGCCGGCGTCTCGAGGACGTCGAGTTTCTCGGCGGCGTAGCCGAAGACGTCCCGGTAGCCGTTCGGGGACATCAAGACGGGATAGAACGACTCGTCGGCGACCTGCTCGTCGCCGTCGGCGGCGGCGAAGGAATCGCCGGCCTCGACCTCGGTGAAGTTCTCGACGAACACCTCGTAGGAGTCGGCCTGCTCCTTGCTGATGACGTCCGTGAGCCGATAGATCGGGAGGTCGCGTCGGACCGTATCGCCGGGCAACACGCCGACGGCGGTCAGAAACGCCCGCGTCAGCCGGTCGGCGTTTTCGGCGGCCGTCTCCGAGCCCTGGAGTCCACACTCGACCTCGACCGTGTCGATCTCGGCGAACAGTCGCCCTTCCGCGAAGTTGCTCGTCTCGACCATCGCCGTCACGGGCAGCTGTGGCACGATCTCCTCGGCCGTCTCGCTGACGCCGTTGACGACGGCGAACGGTTCGGCGTGGCTCTGGGTCGAGTGCATCGAGAAGGTCAGACAGCCCTCGAGTTCGTCGACCAGTTCGGTTGCGAGGCGGCCCTCGTGGGTCGTCGCGTCCGGATCGCCGGGGAACGCACGGTTGAGGTCCTCGTCGATGAATCGAACCCGTCGCTCGAGCGCTTCCTCGTTGGCGACGATGAGCTTGACGGGCCGTTCGACGGTCGGGCGCTCGTCGAGCAGCCGTTCGACGGCCCGGACGCCACAGGGTTCATCCCCGTGAACGCCCGCGACGACTGCGATCTCCGGCTCCCCCGACCCGAGCTGTGCGACTCTCATTACTAGTTAGTTCGGCTGAAGAGCCAAAGGCGATTCGGTCTCTTATCCGGCAGACGTGGTGGCATGTCCCACGACTGAGCCGTCTCTCCGCCTCGGTCGGCGATCGACGCTACTGATACATCCGCAACGGCTGGGCCTGCGAACTCTCCTCCTGTGCGATCGCCTGCATCTGCTGGGCCAACTGCTCCCGTTTCGCCCGGATCTCCTCGGCGCGGTCGACCAGTTCGCTCACGTCGATCTCGAGGCCGGCGACGGGGGCGACCCCCTCCTCGAGCAGGACGCTCGCGGCCTCGGGGTCGGGGAACCGGTGGTTGCACTCGACGACGAAGCCGAGGCTGCCGTAGTCCTCGTGGGCGGCGCGGTTGATCAACGCGCCCGTCGGCCCGGTGATGACGCCGTCCTCCGGTGGGGTCGCCACGTCAGTGTCCTCGAGTCGCTCCCCGGCGTCCCCGGTCGCGATCCCGTAGAGATCGGGTCGCTCCCCGTTCTCGCGTTCCGCGGGGAGGCCGCTGAGATACAGCGGCGTCGCCTCCTGCTCGACGATCCAGCCGGTCAGACAGTCCGCGACGGTCTCGACGGCCTTGGCGCTGATCGGCGCGTCGCTTCGCAGCGCCAGCAGATCGTGTTCCTCGTCGACGTAGAGCCGGACCGGCGGTCGAGCGGTCCGATCGCCCTCGCGGTAGACGCCGATCCGCGGCAGTCCCTCGCAGCCGACGCTCGCGTAGTACTCCATTTCCAGTTGCTCGATGAGGTGGTCGGTCGCGATCTTGCCCACGAGACCAACGCCCGGAAACCCTTCGACGAGCGTTGGATCCTCGAGCGCGACCGATTCGCCGTGGACGCGGATTCCTGCCATGCTCGGACCGACGGACGTCACCGGCTTAAAATCGGGGGCAGGGTGTGCCGACACCGTCGCCGGATTCGTCCCCGTCGACCGTGTATTTATATCAATCACCGCCGATCGTTCGTCCAGCGATGACGACGACCGATCCGGAGTCGGAGAAGACACGGGAGGACCGCGACGCAGTCGTCCGCTCCGCAGTCGCGGACGCGATTTTCGACGCCGTCGGGACCCTCTCGCTGCTGGGATTCTCGCTGCTGTTTCTGGCCGTCGGCGTGCGGGGCCTTCTCATCGACGGTTCGACGGGGCTCGCGGTCGCTTCGCTCGCGGTCAGCATTGCGGTCGCCGGGGCGGCGTTCGAACTGGTCCCGCCGTTCCGGGACTGAGCCGGACGGGCCGCGCTTCGAAACCCACAAACGCCAGTCGCGCGAACCCGCAGTCGATGGAGCCACTCGAGCGGTATCGACCGATCATCGACGACTTCGAGGACTTTCTGGCGGCCTGTCGGCGGCCGCTTGGCAACGCCGTCCGCGTAAATACGATCAAGGCCTCGGTCGACCGGGCCCTCGCGACCCTCGAGGCGGAGGGACTCGCGTACGAACAGGCCGACTGGAACCCCCGGGTACTGGACCTCGAGACCGACTCGCCAGGCTCGACGTGGGCCTCGTTTCACGGCTTTACCCACGGGCAGGAGGAGGTTTCGGCGGTGCCGCCGGTCGTCCTCGATCCCGAACCCGGCGAGCGGGTCTGGGACTGCTGTGCCGCACCGGGTGGAAAGGCGACCCAGATCGCCGCACTGATGGACGACCGGGGAACCGTCGTCGCGAACGACAACAACCTCGGGCGGATCTCGGCGCTGCGATTTAACGCCGAACGACTGGGCGCGACCAGCCTCGCGGTCACGAACGCGGACGCCCGCAACTACTCGCTACAGCGGTTCGACTTCGACGAGTTTGATCGGACCCTCGTCGACGCCCCCTGTTCCTGCGAGGGGACGATCCGGAAGAACCCCGACGCGCTCGATAACTGGTCGGAGGGCCACATCTCCTCGGTCGCAGGGATTCAGAAGGGCATTATCCGCCGGGCGATCCAGGCCACCCGCGAGGGCGGGACGGTCGTCTACTCGACCTGTACGTTCGCCCCCGAGGAGAACGAAGCGGTCGTCCAACACGCCCTCGAGGCGGAGGACTGTCGCGTCGTCGACTTCGATCTCGGGCTGGAACACGCGCCCGGCCTGACCGAGTGGGACGGCGAGACGTTCGACTCGAGCCTCGAGAAGGCGGCCCGGATCTACCCGCATCACAACGACACCGGCGGCTTCTTCGTCGCGAAACTGGAGGTGACCGCGTGATGAGCGACAACGACGGCCAGCGGTTCGACCGGCTGCCCGCGACCGAAGCGGAACGGGACGTCGAGGGCCGGGCCACCCGCGAGGAGGTCGTCGACTACTTCGCCGACCGGTTCGGGATTCCGTCCGAAGCGTTCGACGACTACACCTTCTGGGAGAAGGGCGCGGGCAAGATCTGGGTCTACGGCGGCGAGGCGTCGACGCCGCTCGAGATCGAGGCCATCGGCATGACCTGTCTCCGCACCCGCCAAGAACACTGGAAGCCCACGACCGACTTCGTCCAGCGGTTCGGCCGCGCGGCGACCGACTGCGTGATCGACTTAGAGCCCGCGGAGGCCCGCCGGTTCGCCGCGGGGGAGGATCAGGAGATCCCGCGGTGGGACGGCGACTGGGGCTATCTGATCGCCGCCCACGACGTCGGGGTCGGGCCGACGGGCCAACCGGGGGGAGACGGTGAACCCGTCGACCGGGGCGAACGCGAGCCGATCGGCGTCGGCCTCTACGTCCACGGCGAACTCCGCTCGATGGTGCCGAAGGGGCGTCAACGCGACCTCGAGTCGTAGCGTCGATCGGCCCCCGACGCTGCCCGCCGGGTGACTACCGTTACGAGGGGATCGGGGGCAGCGCCGCCTCCTCGATCCAGAACGCCTCGACCGCACGGCCGATGTCGGCGAACTCGTCGGGATCGGTCGGTTTCGTCAGGTAGGCGTTCGCACACAGTTCGTAGCTCCGGACGATGTCCTCGTTCGCTTTTGAGCTCGTCAGGACCAACACCGGCAGCGACGCGAGTTCCGGGTCGTCCTTGATCGTCTCGAGGACCTCGAACCCGCCGGTCCTCGGCAGGTTCAGATCGAGCAACATCAGGTCCACTTCGGGGCCGTCCTCGCTCGCCGCCCGTTCGTGAAGGAACTCGAGGGCGTCGTCGCCGTCGGCCTCCGTGTGTAAGCTGACATCGAACGACGCTGACTCGAACGCCTCCTCGATCAACCGCACGTCGCCGGGGTTGTCTTCGACGAGGAGGAGGGAAATCGATTCCGGGGAAGACTGATGGGACACGTGACTGTCTCGGAATAGTGCGGTCCGGTGGTTAAGGGTGTCCACTACAGACGTTGGTATCGGCCCGGATCACGCCAGCGAGCGCCGAACGGCGGCGGCAGCACGCTCGAGTCCGTCCCGCTCGTTCGGGGCCAGGTCCCACTCGATGATCTCGCCGACGCCGCCGGCGTCGAGCCGGACGGGGACGCTCACGCTGACGCCTTCGAGCCCGTACTCGCCGGAAAGCGGGGTCGAGAGACAGACCGGTTCGTCGGTTCCGCCGTCGGCCAGTCGAGCGACGATCGTGGCGACGCCGCGGCTCGTGACCCACCGCGACGAGTCCTCTGGCCCCCGCCGCTCGATGACGTCGTAGGGAACGTCGCGGACGTACTCGAGGACGGCCTCGCGCTCGGTCGCCGAGAGATCGATCGGCTCGCCGTCGACGGTCGCCCGCGAGAACGCGGGGACCATGTGTTCGCCGTGTTCGCCGAGGACCGGACAGGAGACGGCGGCGGGCGAGGTGTCGAACCGGCGGGCAAGTTCGTCCGCGATGCGGGCCGTCTCCGACAGGAAGTAGCCGAGGAACCGCTCGCGGGGCCAGCCGCTCGCCTCCCACAGGCGGTGGGTGACCCGATCGGTCGGGTTGGCCGCCACGACCGTCGGCGTCGGGTCGGCCTCGCCGAACCACTCGCCGATGTCGGCGGCGATCTCGAGGTTTCGCTCGAGGTTCGACAGTCGACCGCCCCGTTCGAAGCTGTCGGGGTCGCGCGCGGCGCTCGCGGTGACGACGATCGCGTCGGCCGCGTCGATCGGATCGGGACCCGGGGACGCGCTCGGATCGATCGCGGTGACGGTGCCGGGCGGGTCGTCGCCGAACGACGGGCGCCCCGCCGCGGTAGCGACGTGACACTGCGCGTGGCGCAGATCGATCGCATGGCCGGTCGTGACCGCCGTCTGGGGATCCGCGAGCGTGACGGTCGTCTCCGGACGCTGTACCGCCAGCGTGTACGCGACGGTGCTGCCGATCGTCCCACCACCGCCGACGACGAGGACGTTCATGGCCGGGCTATCGGCGCGGGCACTTGTAACTTGGCCGGGACGTTGTCATCCGGCGGGAGCGCCGTCAGCGCTCGACGAGCGTCCCGCCGGCCAACCCTTCCCACTCGACGCGATACCCCAGCCGCGAGAGGACGGCGCTCGCGTCGGCGATCCCGTACTCCTCGAGGACCGCCTCGGCATCTTCGAGGGCCATCCCCGCCTCGATCGCGTCGGCGAGCGACTCGAGGACGGCGGGCCGAACGAGCGTCCGGCCGACGCGCTCGTGGTCGGGCACGGCGACGTCCGCGAGGGCGTCCTCGCTGACGCCGTAGCGCTCGGCCAGCCGCTCGAGCGCGATCGCGTCCTCGTCGGGTCGAAGCTCGTCGGGCAGTCGGGACGCGCTCTCGGCCACCAACTGGCGCTCGTACTCCCGGAGGACGTCGGCGACGTCTTTGACCCGGACCGTTCCCGAGTAGGGGATCGCCCGGTGGTCGCGGGCCGCGATCTCCTCGCCGACGCCCAGCGACTCGTCGACGGCCACGAGCATGTCCACGTCCTCGAGGTCGGCCAGTTGCGAGAGTTTCTTCTCGACGTACTCGGGGGTCCAAAACCCCATGATCTCGAAGTAGAGCCGGAAGTCGCCGTAGGCGTAGTCGAACGCGAAGTCCGGAATCATCACCCGCGTCCCCGTCGCGAGCGGCTCGGGCTCGCGGACGAGGTCCCAGTCGAGATCCAGAGTGGTAAACCGGGCGGCGAAGTCGGCCTCGACGCCGCTGTCGAACGAGACGTCCGCGACCGGTTCGGCGTCGGGCACCCGAACGGGATCATCGTGGGAGAGCGAGAGCGTCCGCTCGGTCCCGCGGTCGTCGATCGTCGCCTCGAGCGACCACCGCTCGGCCGACGCAACGGTCCGCAGCAGCCGGGCAAAGCGGGTACCGTACCGCCGCGTCGCCCGGAAGAGCCGGGTCGGGCCGGTCACGACGACCTCCCGTTCGGCGATCCCGTCCGCGAGGTCCGTCTCCGCAACCCCGCCGCTCGGCGTCGGTTCCTCCTCGAGTCGCCGGATCTCGTACAGCAGCCGCAGCCGCTTGATCGCCGAGATCAGCGCCTTCGGATCGCTCGAGCGGACCCGGACTTCGGTCGCGTCGAACAGCGCCGTCTGAGCCAGCGAGAGGTTGTACTGGGCGAGCAGTCCGTCGGGGCCCCAACGCGGCTCGACCGCGGTCAGGACCTGTCGTTCCTCGAGGTCGGCGTAGAGGGCGGTCTCGAGGTCGTCCGCCGAGACGTCGAGCGACTCGCCCGCCCGGATCAGCGCCATCGCCCGCTCGTCCTCGGTGACGACGCCGATCGCTTCGGCGGCCTCGAAGGCCGCCCGGCGGGCCTTCTCGGGGTCGATCGCCGCGTCGGTCTCGAACGTCACCTCGCGCTCGAGCAGCGCCGAGAGGCCGCGGACGAGCTTGAAATCGTCGGCCTCGTTCTCCAGGGTAGTCAGCGCGTCCTCGAGTTCGCCACGGGGTTCGCCGACGTGGCCCTGATAGGTGCCGAGGACTCTGGCCGCGAGCGGGCGTTGGTCGCGGCCGGCGAACTGCGGGTGGTAGCCGCCGCCGGCCCGCGAGACGCGCAGCAGGTCCTTCGTCAGCATTCGTCCGATGTCGGCACGGCACCGGCAAAAGTGACCCGGACGAAGACCCGACGATAGCCCTCGCCGACGGGGCTCAGGCACTGATATTACGGCGGTTCGGTTCCACCCTCCGGTATGGACGATTCGTCGCTCCGGATCGCGTACGAGACCCACGACGGGGTTCGGGAACTGGTCGACTGCCTGGTACACGCCCTCGAGTCGCTCAGCATCGACTTCGATCGGTGGGACGAACAGTACGTCAAAGGTCCCGGCATGTACGTCGCCGTCGTCATCGGGCCGTCGGTCGCGGACTTCGCGTACCCGATGGGCGACAACACGTGGCCGACGGACCGCTGTCACGACGTTTGTCTCGATCTCGACGCCTTCTACGAGACGGCCCGAGAGGTCGCGAGGACCCGCGACGGGGCCGTCGTCGTCAGCGTCGACGGCGTCGTCCAGGAACAGCTGGTCCGGTTTACCGACCTCGGGCCCGACGAACTCGAGAGCGGGAAGGCGGATCCGGACGATCCCGGCTACGAGGACTGGATGGGGTCGCGCCACATGAGCGCACTGGATACCTCCCGGCGGCCGAACGTGGTGTCGACGTTGACGCTGAGCGAGGAGACCGGCCGCGTGACACGCTTCGAGGACGGCTCGTTCGTGACGACCGAGCGGGGGGACCTCGGTGGAGAGTGGAACGTGGACGATACCCACTGAAGCGACGCGGCAAGACCACACGGGCCGGATCGCGGGACTGTGCCGCCTCGAGCGTGGGCCGACGTGGACTCCAACGGTCGGTCGGAGTCGCTCGACTCGGTCGGTGACGACCCGCTGCGGGGCCCCTTCGGCGCGTCACTCCCGCCGTCGGGCGGCGATCCGTTGCTCGCCAGTATCGGCCGTGATGACCTCGTAGAGGACCGCCCGTCCGCCGTCGGCCTTCGGTCGGAGGATCCGCCCGAGTCGCTGGACGAACTCCCGCTCGCTGCCGCTGCCCGAGAGGACGACCGCGACGTTCGCGTCGGGGACGTCGACGCCCTCGTCGAGGACGTTCGAGGTCGCGATCCGGGTATAGCTCCCATCGCGGAACCGCTCTAGGATCTCGCGACGTTCCGCGGCCCCGGTCCGGTGGGTGATCGTCGGAATCAGGAACCGCTCGCTGACGTCGTACGCGAGGTCGTTGTGGGCGGTAAAAACGATGACCCGATCGTCCCGGTGGTCGTCGAGGATCCCCGACAGCGCCTCCAGTTTCGCCTCGCTGCCGAACATGATCTCCCGTGCGCGCTGGCGCGCGAGCAGCGCCTCGCGGGCCTCTGGGTCCGACCCCGACCGCTTGACCAGTTCCTGGTAGTCCGAGCCGCTTCGCATCTCGATGTTCGATCTCGCGAGGTAGCCGGTGAACGTCTCCTGGTTTCGTTCGTATTCCTCGCGCTCCTCGGGGGTCAGCGATACCTCGAGGCGCTTGAGATCGTAGGCCGCGAGGTGGTCGCCGGCGAGGTCGTCCACGTCGACTTGGTGGACGAGCGGCCCGATGAGGGCTTCGACGACCTCGTGGGCACCGTCGGGGCGCTCGAAGGTCGCGGTCAGACCCACCCGCGCGGGGGCGGCGAGCAAGCGTGCGATCTCGCGGTACCCCTCGCCGCCGAGGTGGTGGGCCTCGTCGAAGACGGCGAACCCGAACCGGTCACCCACCGAATCAGCCTTCAGATACGCCGAATCGTACGTCGAGACGGTGATCGGCTCGAGTCGTTGCTCGCCGCCGCCGAAGCGCCCGATCGGCGTGTCGAACTCCCGCTCGAGTTCCCGTTCCCACTGCTCGAGGAGGTCGATCGTCGGGACGACGATCAACGTCGGGACCGAGAGCCGCTCGATCGCTTTCAGGGCGATGACGGTCTTGCCGCTGCCGGTCGGCAGTTCGAGGACGCCGGCAGGCGCTCGAGCGGGCGACTCCGGCCCGGGCGCGTCGGCCCACCGGTCGGTCTCGAGCCACGCCTCGTGCGCCCGTTCCTGATACGGCCGAAGTTCGTAAGCCGATGTGAGGCCGGCGACGGACTCGAGATCGAGGACGCGGTCCTCGACCGCGGCGTCGGCCCGCCACAGCGCCGCCCGCAGGTCGGCGTAGCGGTAGGCAGGGACGCGCCAGCAGCCGGTTCGGGAATCGGCCTCGAGTTCGGGGACCGACTCCCGGAGCGACGACGGCGAGAGCGGTGCCGTCTCGAGGCCGTCGATCCGAACCGTCCCGTCCTCGTACCGACATTCGATCGCGGTCGGCTCGTCGTTCGGGCTCCGCGTCACGCGTCCCAGTGGGGGGTAGATACACATATACGGTCGGGTACTCGGGACGGCAAATCCGGAGGTGGGGCGGTCCGGGCGACTATAGTAGCCACTGAAACGATTTACACACTGAGCGCGACGCAGTCGTGCGATCAGGTGTGCAATGACTTTCAGTGGCTACTATAGATGGGCACAGCGATGCCGGCGGCTCCGACACGGGTACCTCAACCCTTTTATTACCGCTGTTCGTTGACAGCCATATGAGCGAAGACGAGGGCACGGAGACGTCCGCCCCGGGTGTCCCGTCCGAGGAGGAATCCGACGACGGCGAGACGGCCGCGGCGGACCCCGACGTCTCGACGGATGGGGAATCAGAGCCGGCTCCCGACGTCGAGGAGTCGGACGCGGAACCCGCGGGAACCGACGACGAGAGCGAGGCGACGACCGACGCCGACGGGGACGCTGCCGAGAGCGAGTCGGCCCCCGCGGCGGACGAGACTGACGCACCCGAAACCAGCGAGGACATCCAGCGGCTCCTCGATCGGGTCACCGAGTACGACGACGAACTCGCTCGGCAGGTCAACTCGATCGTCGAGGAGGCCCGCGACCTGAACGGGACCGTCAGCCACCAACGCGAGGAACTCGAGGACCTCGAGCAACGCGTCGAATCACAGGCCGAAACTATCGGTGAACTGCAGGACGAACTCGAGGCCCGCGACGACCGACTCGAGGAATACGAGGAGGAAGTCGAGGACTTGAAAAGCCGGCTCAAGCGCAAGCAGGCGGACTTCCAGAACTACAAGAAACGCGCCAAGAAGCGCCAACA
The DNA here is from genome assembly GCF_041821105.1 of Natrinema sp. H-ect1. Classification (NCBI taxonomy): domain Archaea; kingdom Methanobacteriati; phylum Methanobacteriota; class Halobacteria; order Halobacteriales; family Natrialbaceae; genus Natrinema; species Natrinema sp. H-ect1. The sequence continues at coordinate 115,375 of NZ_JBGUBA010000004.1, forward strand.
GCAGATCAAAGACCGCGCGACGGAGGACCTCGTCGAGCGGCTCATCACCGTCCGGGACAACCTCAAACGCGCCCTCGAGGAGGACAGCGACGACGTCGAGAGTCTGCAGGAGGGCGTCGAGATGACGCTCAAGGAGTTCGACCGCATCCTCGAGGACGAGAACGTCGCCGAGATCGATCCCGAACCCGGCACCGAGACCGATCCCCAGCGCCACGAGGTCATGATGCAGGTCGACAGCGACCAGCCCGAGGGGACCGTCGCCGACGTCTACACGCCCGGCTACGAGATGGGCGACAAGGTCATCCAGAACGCACAGGTCACGGTCTCGAACGGGGAGTTCGCCGACGACGAGGACTCGAGCGCCGATGCGGACGGCGACGTCGACGGCTCGAGCGCCGACGACGGCGAGTCCGGGACCGACGAGGAGTCGGCCGAATCCGACGACGGGGCGGCCGACGACGGCGAAGAGGACGCAGAGGCGATCGAACTCGGCGGCGAAGTCGCCGACGACGAGTAGCCGTTCTCTCAGAGTATCGCCGCTCTGTCCGTCACGACGACGCAACTGACCGGTTCACAGTCGACCGCCGGTCCGACACGGCGGGCCGATCGACCGATCTCCCCGCCCGTTTTTACTGAGATCCAACTGCCGCGAGCGAGCCGCTACTTCCTCGTATCGGGCTTTTATTCGGGTTTCGAGCCCGGCTAGTAACCTTTAAAACAAAGTGCGCACAATACCCCTCCACGATGGCGAGCAACAAAATTCTCGGAATCGACCTCGGCACGACGAACAGCGCGTTTGCGGTGATGGAAGGCGGCGATCCGGAGATCATCGTCAACTCCGAAGGCGAACGGACCACTCCCTCCGTCGTCGCCTTCTCCGACGACGAGCGACTCGTCGGGAAACCGGCCAAGAACCAGGCCGTCCAGAACCCCGAAAAGACGATCCAGTCGATCAAGCGCCACATCGGCGAGGAAGACTACACCGTCGAGATCGACGACGAGGAGTATACGCCCGAGGAGATCTCGGCGATGATCCTCCAGAAGATCAAACGCGACGCCGAGGACTATCTCGGCGACGAAGTCGAGAAAGCCGTCATCACGGTCCCCGCGTACTTCTCCGACCGACAGCGCCAGGCGACCAAAGACGCCGGCGAGATCGCCGGCTTCGAGGTCGAGCGCATCATCAACGAGCCGACGGCCGCCTCCATGGCCTACGGCCTCGAGGACGACCAGGACCAGACCGTCCTCGTCTACGACCTCGGCGGCGGGACCTTCGACGTCTCCATTCTCGATCTCGGCGGCGGCGTCTACGAGGTCGTCGCGACCAACGGCGACAACGACCTCGGGGGCGACGACTGGGACGAGGCCATCATCGACTGGCTCGCCGAGGAGTTCGAGGCGGAACACGGGATCGACCTCCGCGAGGACCGTCAGGCCCTCCAGCGGCTCAAAGACGCCGCCGAGGAGGCCAAGATCGAACTCTCCTCGCGCAAGGAGACCGAGATCAACCTGCCCTTCATTACGGCGACCGACGACGGCCCGATCCACCTCGAGGAGTCGCTGACCCGCGCGAAGTTCGAGTCGCTGACCAGCGACCTCATCGAACGGACCGTCGAACCGACCGAGCAGGCCCTCGAAGACGCCGGCTACGAGAAAGACGAGATCGACGAGGTGCTGCTCGTCGGCGGCTCGACCCGGATGCCCCAGGTCGGGGAGAAGGTCGAGGAGCTGACCGGCAAGGAGCCCCAGAAGAACGTCAACCCCGACGAGGCTGTCTCGCTGGGCGCGGCGATCCAGGGCGGCGTGCTGGGCGGCGAGGTCGACGACATCGTCCTGCTGGACGTCACCCCGCTCTCGCTGGGGATCGAGGTCAAGGGCGGCCTCTTCGAACGCCTCATCGAGAAGAACACGACGATCCCGACCGAGGAGTCGAAGATCTTCACCACCGCGGCGGACAACCAGACGACGGTTCAGGTCCGGGTCTTCCAGGGCGAGCGCGAACTGGCCGAGGAGAACGAGATGCTCGGCGAGTTCCACCTGACCGGCATCCCGCCGGCCCCCGCCGGAACGCCCCAGATCGAGGTCACGTTCTCCATCGACGAGAACGGCATCGTCAACGTCTCCGCGGAGGACAAGGGCAGCGGCACCACTGAAGAGATCACCATCGAGGGCGGCGCCGGCCTCTCCGACTCGGAGATCGAGAAGATGCAGCGCGAGGCCGAGAAACACGCCGAGGAAGACCAGCAAAAGCGCCAGCGGATCGAGGCCCGGAACAACGCCGAGGCGACGATCCAGCGCGCCGAAACGCTGCTCGAGGAGAACGACGAGCAGGTCGACGACGACCTGCGCGCCGACATCGAGGCCGAGATCGAGAACCTCGAGGCGACGATCGACGACGACGAGGCCGACGCCGAGGATATCGAGGCTGCGACCGAGAGCCTGAGCGAGGAACTCCAAGAGATCGGCAAGCAGGTCTACCAGCAGGAAGCCGGTGCGGGCGCTGCCGGCGGTGCCGCTGGCGGTGCGGCCGGCGGCGCTGCGGGCGCCGGCGGTGCCGGAATGGGCGGCATGGGCGGCGGTCCGAACCCCGGTCCCGACGCGGGCGCTGCCGGCGACGAGGGCGAGGAGTTCGTCGACGCCGACTTCGAGGACGTCGACTTCGAGGACGACGACGAGGAGTAACGCCCGACGGCTCGCCGCTCGGCCCCGCTTCGAGATCTAGCAGTGAGTTTCGCGTGTGAAATGAAGGTAGTACTACGGTGAGCATCCGCGAGCGTAGCGAGCGGTTCCCCGCCGAAGCGGACGAAGTCCGCGGAGGCGGCCTTTTTTCATCGAAGTTTTTGCGCCGAGTGGTTCCGAGCGGTGCGCGGTTCGGAGCGAACGGAGTGAGCGAGAACCGCGACGATGCGAACGGCGAAGCCGTGAGCATAGCGAGGAACCCGAGGCGGAAAAAGTTCGGAACGGTCGTTTCAAGTGGCTCAGACGAGTATCGGTTGCACAACGAATGAGCGAGGACTTCTACGACGTACTCGGCGTGAGCCCCGACGCCTCTACCGAGGAGATCAAGCAGGCGTATCGGACGAAAGCCACCGAGTACCACCCCGACGTCAGCGACGACCCCGACGCCGAGGAGAAGTTCAAGAAGATCCAGAAGGCAAAGCAGGTCCTGACCGACGAGCAAAAGCGCGAGGCCTACGACCAGATGGGCCACGACCGCTACGAGCAGGCCGAGAAACACGGCTTCGACGCCAGCGAATCCGGCGGCGCGGGCGGCATGGGCGGCGGCCCGTTCGGCGGCATGGGCGGTGGCGGCATGGGTGGCATGGGCGGCGGTGGCGGCGGCCTCGGCGACCTCTTCGAGCAGGTCTTCGGCGGCGGTGGCGGCGGCCGCGGTCGTCGGCGGCCCCGCAAGGGCCGCGATCTGCGAACCGAACTCGAGATCGACCTCGAAGAGGCCTACGAGGGCGCGGAAAAGCAGTTCTCGCTCGAGCGGCCCGAGGAGTGTGACGTCTGTGAGGGCGAGGGCCACCCGCCGGAGGCCGACGCCGAGACCTGTTCGGAGTGTCAGGGCCGCGGGCAGGTGACCCAGGTTCAGCAGACGCCGCTCGGCCGGGTCCAGCAGACGACGGCCTGTCCCCGCTGTGAGGGCGAGGGGACGATCTACTCCGAGACCTGCGGCGAGTGTCGCGGCGAGGGCTACGTCCGCACCGAGGCGACGCTGACCGTCGAGGTCCCGGCCGGTATTCAGGAGGGCCAGACGCTGCGGATGGAAGGCGAGGGCGCGCCCAGTCCCGAGGGCGGCCCTCGCGGCGACCTGCTGATCGACGTCTCGATCCGCGACCACGAGGAGTTCGAACGCGAGGGCGACGACCTGCGCTACCGGCTGCCGGTCTCGTTCCCGCAGGCCACCTTCGGCGACACCGTCGAGGTCCCCTCCCTCGAGGGCGGTGCCGAGTTCGAGATCCCGCAGGGAACCCAGAGCGGCGAGACCTTCCGCCTCGAGGGCAAGGGGATGCCCCGACTGCGCGGTCGCGGGCAGGGCGACCTCTACGTCAAAGTGCAGGTCGTCACCCCCGAGAGTTTAAACGAGGACCAGCGCGAGGCCCTCGAGGAGTTCGCCGAGGCCGGCGGCGACGAGATCGAAGTGAAGGAAGGCTTTTTCGAGAAGATCAAGCGGGCGTTCTAGACGGCCGACGACCGGGGTCTATGAACCTGGGCCCGCCGTCGAACGCGAACCGACCGCGACCGGTCTTGTCGTTATCCTGATTCGTGTTAACTCTCCGCACTGTGGTATCGGATACTTGTCTGACAGGTTCATTACCCCGTGAGGCGTAGCGTAACCGGGTTCCACTGGTAGCGGTGAGCGAGGCTGCGTCAGGCTATCGGTGCGACGCCCACAGGTGTTGAGCATGGTATCAACTGAAACGCGAGCGGAGGTCGAAGAGTACCTCGGGCAGGTCCCGAGGTGGATCGACGCGCTGCCGGAGTCGGCCGCGGACCACAGCTGGGAGGTCGTGCGGGATCTCCTGTTGGGAGAGACCGTCCTCGAGCAGCGGGAGAAGGCGCTGGTCGCCCTCGGCGCGGCGTCGGCGATCCAGTGTCCGTACTGCGTTCACTTCCACAGGGAGGAGGCGAAACTCGAGGCGGTGACGGACGACGAACTGAGCGAAGCGATCGCGATCGCGGCCAACGTGCGAAACTTCTCGACGGTACTCCACGGGGCGGAGATCGATCACGAGGAGTTCGTGACCGAGACCGGTGCGATCGTCGACCACGTCAAGGACCAGCGGGCCGCGGCACCGAGCGACGACTGAATGACCGGTTTTCCGGTCTCCATATTTTCCGATCCGATCGACTCGGGCGAACCGTCTCCGATTGGTGAGTGTCACGGTAGCGTCCAACACAATCTATGGCGATTATGGTCGAACGAACACGTGGATACCCATGTCACAACAGATCCTGCTCCTCGCGGGCGACTTCGTCGAGGACTACGAGGTAATGGTCCCGTTTCAGGCGCTCCAGATGATCGGCCACGAGGTCCACGCTGTCTGTCCGGAGAAAGAAAGCGGCGATACCTGTCCGACTGCCGTCCACGACTTCGAGGGCGATCAGACATACACCGAGAAACCGGGCCACCAGTTCGAACTGACCCACGACTTCGACGCGGTCGAGCCGTCCGAGTACGACGCGCTTGTCGTGCCGGGCGGCCGCGCGCCCGAGTACCTCCGGACCTACGACGAGATCCTCGAGATCACGCGGCACTTCTTCGCGGAAGACAAACCCGTCGCGGCGCTGTGTCACGGCCTCCAGATCCTCGCCGCGGCGGACGTCCTCGAGGGTCGGACCTGTACCGGGTATCCGGCGCTCGAGGCCGACGTCCGCGGCGCGGGCGCGGAGTGGACCGGCGAGGTGACCCGCGACGGGAACCTCGTGACGGGACAGGCCTGGCCCGACCACCCCGAGTGGCTCGCCGAGTTCCTCGAGGTCCTCGGGACCGACGTGGATCACGCCGAGCCGGCGGCGGCCGACGACTGATACGGATTATTGTCGCTGTTTACCGGTGTATCCGCAGGACGGTCGCGGGTACACCGGTACTGACTGACAGTAAACCGTATGAGGCGGGCGACGCGGACCGAACCCCGCCGTATAGCGGGAGTCGAAGGCGAGACGGACGACGCGAGTCGGCGTGCTTTTTCCCCCGCGGTCCCCAGTCTCGAGTATGAACGTTGGGACGGTCGACGACCTGCTCACCCGCGAGCTGCGGGACGACCGGATCGCCCTCGTTGACGCGACGGGGCGGGAGTACGACTACCACTGGCTGTGTACGACCGCGTGGAAGGCCGGCAACTTCCTGCGCCACTCGGGGGTTCGCGAGGGCGTCACCGTGGGCGTCGTCGGTGACGGTCCCCTCGCACTGCTGGCCTGCCTCGGGACGACGTTGCTCGAGGGGACCACCCGCTTCGATCCTCCGACGGATCTCGCGGACGAGGATGACTTCCGCACGCTCGTCGCGCCCGTCGACCGTCTCGAGTCCTACGACCTCCCACAGGGCGCCCAGCGGGTCGGGTACGGTGACAAGCCCGACGCCCCGGATGTCCATCACTTCGACGCGGGGCTGTGGAGCGAGAACCCGTCGTTCCCGCCGCTGGCGATCGACCCCGACACCGCGATCCTGACCGACGGCGAGCGGACGGTCACACACGGGCAGGTCCTCGAGGCTGCACACGGCGTTCTCGAGGGGACGGACCTCGGGGCCGACGACCGCGTCGTGGTCCGGGGACCGCTGTCCGACCCCCGGACCGTCGTCGCGGGCGTGATCGCGCCGCTGCTCGCGAAGGCCGTGATCGTGCTGCCGGGCGACGTGAACGACGGTGAGGAACTGGGGGACTACGCCGTCTCGAGCGAGTCCGACGCGCCGGTTCCGGAGCCGGGTCGGATCGATATCGAGTCCGTATCCGTCTCTCGGAGCCACTGAAACGGTTTCGACGCCGATCGCGACGCCAGCGTTCGATCGGGCATGCACCCGTTTCCTGTAGAACGGATGACTATTCGACGTCGGGAGTATATTACGCCGCCTCGAGTAATAAGGGTATGTCGCCATCGGAACCGGAGCAATCGGTCGAACGACCCCACGACGACGCCAGATCTCGGGAAGGGGGAACGACCGCTGTTACTGGGGACGCTGCTGCCATCGCTGTCGATGGGCTCGAACTCGTCTACGCCGACGGGACGGCCGCCGTCCGCGGGATCGATATGGCCGTCCCCGAAGGGGAGTTCTTCGGCTTCCTCGGGCCGAACGGGGCGGGGAAAACGACGACGATCAAAGTGTTCGCGACGCTGTTGTCCCCGACCGGCGGAGCGGTTCGAGTCAACGGTTTCGACGTGCGTTCGGAATCCCGTGAGATCCGGGAGTCGATCGGGTACATGGCCCAAGAGACGAGTATCGATCCGGAACTCACCGCCGAGGAGAACATCCGGTTCGCCTGTGAGGCGTACGGAGTGCCGCGGGGGGAACGGTCCGAACGAGTCTCCGAATTACTCGATCTCGTCGACCTCGCCGGCGTCGCGGACAAGCGGGCCGAGGAGTTCTCGGGCGGCATGAAGAAGCGACTGGACGCCGCGACCGCGCTGGTCCACCGCCCGCCGCTGGTCTTTCTGGACGAACCGACGACGGGGCTGGATCCGAAGGCTCGCAACCGTCTGTGGGACTACTTCCGGCGCATCAACGACCTCGGAACGACCATCTTCCTGACCACACAGTACCTCGAAGAGGCGGACCAACTCTGTGACCGTCTGGCGGTCATTCTCGACGGGGAGATCGTGGCGGACGGGAGCCCTGCGGCCCTGAAACGCGAGGTCGGCGGCGAGGTCCTCGACGTGGAACTGGAGGGCGATTCGACGGGTCGGCAACGGGCCGCGACGATCGCACGCGAGTTCGATGCGTTCGCCGACGCGTCCGTCGCCGAAACGGACGACGGCATCAGCGTCACCGCGGAGACGGTGCGACAGCACGGGACCGATCTGCTCGTCGCGCTCCGGGACGCGGAGTTGACGGTGACCGGATTCAATATCCGTGCCCCGACGCTCGACGACGTGTTCCTGGCGATCACGGGTGAGGAACTCGAGACCGACGACACGGAGGCCGTACCATGAGTACGCCGAGGGCCGACGAGGACACGCCGGCATCCTCGGCGCGGCCGGACGCACGCGCCGGGAACACGTTCGTCGGAGACGTCTGGGTGAATTTCAAGCGGTGGAACCGCAAGGCCGTCCGGAACCCGTTCGTCCTGGTCGTCTCGCTCGTCCAGCCGATCATCTTCCTCGTGTTGTTCACGGAAGTGTTCGGGAACGTCGCCGGCAGCGCTGTCAATCGAGGGATTCCGGGGATCAGTTACGAGACGTATCTGGTCCCGGCGATCGCGATTCAGGTCGCCCTCGCGGCGGCCATCACCTCGGGCGTGGGACTGGTCAACGACATCGAGAACGGGATGTTCGAGAAGGTTCTCGTCACGCCGATGAACCGCACGGCCGTCTTCGTCGGCAAGACCGCCGCGGAAGTGTTTCGAATCGCCGTGCAGATCGCGATCATTCTCGGGCTCGGCATTCTCCTCGGCGCGGAGATCGTCACCGGCGTCGTCGGTGCCCTCGGTATCATCGCCGTCGGCGTTCTCTTCTCGCTCTGGTTCGTCGCGTTCTCGAACGCTCTGGCGATTCTCACGCGAGATCAGGAATCGACGATCATCGGCGCGAACCTGTTGCAGTTCCCGCTGTTGTTCCTCTCGAGTGCGTTCCTTCCGCTCACGGCACTCCCCGACTGGATTCGGACGTTCGCCCGTTTCAACCCCGTTACGTACGGCGTCGATGCCGCCCGTTCGCTCATGATCGACCGGGACGTGATGACGGTCATCGACGTCTCGTGGTTCGGCGGGACGCTCGACGGCGTCGTTCCCGGCGTGGCCGTGCTGCTCGGCCTCGATCTCGTGTTGGGTGGGATCGCAGTCTATCTCCTGTCCCGCGCCTCGAGTTCCGACGTGAAATAACGCCCTCGTATACCGTTCCAGGGGCGTCTTCGACGAGCGTTTGGGAGATAGTGACCGCCTCGATCGGGCGTGCCGTCGCCCGTCGTCCGGTGTTGTACCCGCGCAGGATGCAATGCGACTCGCCGGACGGCAGTGGAAACTGGTGGGCCCGCGACCGTCACAGCCGCCGGTACAGCAACCCCTCCAGGGCCGGTCCCGAGAGGACCTCGCCCTCGTGGGAGAACCGCGAGCCGTGGCAGGGGCAGTCCCAGGTCCGCTCGGCGTCGTTCCACCGGACGAGACAGCCCATGTGCGGACAGGTCGCCGAGACGGCGTGGGTCGTCCCCTCGTCGTCGCGGTAGAGTCCCACGGGCTGGCTCGCGCGCCGGACGACACGGGCGTCGCCCCGCGGCAGGTTATCAGCGGCGTCGGCCCCGAGCGCGGCCAGCAGGGACTCGATCCGGTCGCCGACGAAGCTCCCACCGACCGTCGCGTTCTCCTCGAGGAAGCGCTTGGCCGATGCCTTCGGGGTGAACCGCTGGGGATCGAAGACGTCGGCCCACGGGCTCGAGCCCTCGACGATCAAGTCGGCGAGGATCGTTCCCGCGGCGGTGCCAGTCGTCATCCCCCAGCCGTCGAACCCGGTCCCGACGTAGACGCCCTCCGAGAGCGGATCGATCCGGCCGATGAAGGGGACGGAGTCGACCGGGGAGTAGTCCATCGTCGACCAGCGGTACTCGACCGACTCGACATCGAAGCAATCGCGGGCGAAGGCCTCGCAGCGACGATACCGCTCGGAGGTCGGCACGCTGCTGACGCTCGGCTTGTGACTCTGGCCGCCCACGAGCAGGAGATTGCCGTCCTCGTCGCCCGCCCGCTCGTTGTCGGCCGCGACCGAGTACGTCCGCATCGTCGCCGCCGGCGAGGCCGTGTTGTAGTACATCCCTTCCGGCGGCGTCCCGTCGATCCGGACGGCCAGCAGGTACGCGCGGTGGGGGTGCATCCGCGCGAAGTAGCCGGCCCGATCGAGAACCGGGAAGTGGGTCGCGACGACCACGTCGTCGGCGACGACGGTCCCGTGGTCGGTCTCGACGCGACACGGCGACCCGGGGTCGACCTCGAGCGCGCGGGTCTCCTCGAAGACGTGGCCGCCGTCGTCGTGGATCGCCTTGGCGATTGCGAGCAGGTACTTCCGGGGATGGAAGGCAGCCTGCTCGTCGAAGCGGACCGCACCGGGTACCTCGAACGGCAGCGGGGTCTCCTCGACGTACGACGCCGGCAGGCCGAGTCGCTTTGCGGCCTCGACCTCGTCCCGGACCTGCTCGACGTCGTCGGGCGAGGCGGCGTACGTGTAGGCCGGCGTCCGGCGGAAGTCACAGTCGATGTCCAACGCCGCGACGCGCCGTTCGACGGTTTCGATCGCAGCCTCGTTCACTGCGGCGTACTGGCGCGCTTTCTCCCTCCCGAACTGTGAGACGAGCCGATCGTAGCACAGTCCGTGCTGGGAGGTGAGTTTCGCCGTCGTGTGTCCGGTCGTCCCCTCGACGATCCGGTCGGCCTCGAGGACGGCGACCGAGCGGCCGGCGTCTTGCAGTTCGATCGCGGCGCTCAGACCGGTGATTCCGCCGCCGATGACGGCCGCGTCGACGGTGAGACCGTCCTCGAGCGTGCCGTACTCGGTCGTGGGGGTCGTGGCGAGCCACAGCGACTCGGGACGCCGGGACTCGGCTGGGATGGAATTCGACATCGATTCGGGTCCGGCTATCCACACCCAGACAAAAGGACCGGGGGGTGGATGCGGGGTCAGGACGACGTGTCGCGGAGTCGGCTCGACCCCAGTCCGACGGCGGCGATACCGGCGATCGCTGCGGCAGCGGCGAAGACGCCGTCGACGCCCGCGAAGGGAACGAGCGTCCCGAACAGGACCGGTGAGAGGAACTGTCCGGTGTAGCCGACGGAGGCGATGTAGGAACTGAACTGTCCCTGTCGGTCCGGCGGGACGAGGGCTTCGACCCAAGCGAACGTCGACGGGAAGACCAGGCCGATCCCGAGGCCGAACAGGACCACCGGCAGGGCCGCGCCCACGGCGGTCTCGACGACCGTCGCGGTCGCGAGCCCGCCGGCCCAGAGGACAAAGGCCGCGAGGACGAGCGTCGACCGATCGGCGTAGCCCAGCAGTCGGTCGTAGGCGATCGCCGAGACGCCGCCCGCAGCGCCGTTGGCGGCCAGATAGAGGCTGATCCGGAGCGACGAGGTTACGCCGATACCGGAGAGCAACTGGGGGTAGTAGACGACGATCACGTACAGCAGGGCGTTCGCCCCGAAGTACAGCAGGTAGACTAGCGGAAGCGCTGGCCGGTCACGAAAGACCGCGAGGACGCCGCCGCCCCCGCGTTCCGCCCCGTCGGCCCGGCCGCTCTCGTTCGCCGCGGTATCGGTCCCGTCGCTCGAGGCCGTCATCTCGGGGACCGTCGCCGCGGCCAGCAGGCCGAGGGGTACGGCGACGAGATAAATGCCGAACGGGGCGTTCCACGCGAGGCTCCCGGCCACGCCGCCGACGAGGGGCCAGACCGCCGCGCCGGCGCTGTTCGCGCTGCTGCGATAGCCCAGCGCGCGCTCCATCGCCTGCCCCTCGTAGAGATCGTAGATGAGGACGGTCACCGACGTATACACCGCGGCGGTCCCGAGCCCGAGGACGACGCGGGAAGCCAGCAGCGGGAGGAACGCGTCGACGAACAGTCCCGCGCCGCCGCCGAGGCCGTAGACGAACAGGCCGCCAACGAGGGGCCGACGCGGTCCGATCCGGTCGACGAGCGCTCCCACGAGCGGGCTCGCGAGGACGATCACGCCGCCGTGGGTGGTGATGATCAGGCCGGCCGCGGATCCCGACACCCCGAGTTCGTCGCGTATCTGGGGGACGATCGGGCCGAGGATCGCCCCGGCCATGACCGTCAGCGTCGCCGCGGCCACCACGACCCAGAGCGTCCGCCGGCGCTGTGTCGACGTTACCACTGGTCGGCTCTCCGAAGTGAACATCCAACAGGATTGTGATCGCGGTCGACGCTGCCGACGGGATGGCGTCGGCCGAGCGTGACTGGCTTCGGCCACGCGCAGTCCCGACCGACCCCGTAGCGTCACGACCGCGTGTTCGTCGCGGCACTCGCCCCGTCGATTTCAAGGCCTCTCCCGTCGAACGGTTGGTCGTGCAACTCGAGTGCGTCTTCTTCGGCCCCTTTCGCGACGCGGTCGGCGAGAAGACCGTTCGCTACGAGACGGAGGCCGAGACCGTCGGCGACCTCTTGACCGACCTCGAGACCGCGTTTCCGGGCCTCGAGGGGGAACTCGTCGCCGACGACGGGGCGGGGTTGGCCGGGGACACGGTCGTCACGAAGGACCAACGCAACGTCGTCCATCTCGAGGGGCTCGAGACCGAACTCGATCCCGACGCGGTGATCCGGCTGGTGCCGTCGGTGTACGGCGGTTGACGGGGACCGAGAGACGTCGTCGAACGCCTCAGTCGGCCGACGGCGCGGGCGGCGACTCGATCGCGCGGGTCGGGATCGTCCCGTCGTCGTTCCAGCCCCGCGCTGCGTAGTACTCGCCGATCGCTTCGTCGAGATCGGGGATCTCGTAGGGGAGGTCGTCGTCCGCCCGGTCGAATCCCCGCCGGTTGTTGAAGTGACGTTCGAGTTCCACCGCCCGGGATCCGACCTCGAGCAGCGTCTCGTACTCGGCGTCGAACAGCGTCTCGAGCCGGTCGGGGGTGGCGTAGTCGCGCCCGAAGACGCAGACGATGCCGGTGTCGAGGAAGGCGGCGAGGTCTTCCCGTTCGACGAGGCGTTCGGCCTTGCCGAGCGTCCCCTGCGGGTCGAGTTCGCCGCTGTACTCCAGTGAGAGCATGCTGGCGTAGAGGTGGTCGGCACCGCGGTTCGCGACGGCGTAAGAGAGTCCCTGGCCGTGAAGGACGCGGCCGTCGTGGGCGGCGAACTCCATGCCCTTCACGGTGTAGTTTTCGACCCCCAGCTCGTCGTGGGCGCGATCGACCCCCTCCGCCAGGAGGTCGCCGATCCCCTCGCGGCGGGCGATCTTTTCGGTGATCTCGTGGGCGAGGTCCGCATCGCCGAACGCGTCCTCGCTCTCGAGGTAGGCCGCGACCGTGACGCCCGCGGAGATGGTGTCCATCCCCAGCGTGTCACAGAGTTCGTTCGACTGCATGACGTCGACGACGTCGTCGACCCCCTGCATCGAGCCGAAGGCGTAGATCGTCTCGAACTCCGGCCCTTCGGTCTCGAGGCCGGTCTCCTCGTCGCGGGTCGGGAGCTTGCAGGCGTAGGCACAGGCCGAGCAGGCTCCCTTTTTGTACTTCTTTTCCTCGACGGCGTCGCCGCCGATGGCGGCGGCCCCTTCGAACTCGTAGTCCCGGAAGTACCGCGTCGGCAGCGAGAAGTTGTCGTTGATGAACTCGGTGCCGCCCGCGGTGCCCTGACTGCGCATCCGGTCGTCTGCCGTCGCGGCCTCGCGGTGGATCTCCGACTCCGGCGGGTCCGGGATCTCGACCGGTGGCTCGGCGTCGCCCTCGAAGGTGACGCACTTGACGTTTTTCGCGCCCAGCACCGCGCCGAGGCCGCCGCGGCCGAAGGCCCGCGAGTCGAAGGTCATTACCGAGGCGAATCGCACCAGATTCTCCCCTGCCGGCCCGATCGCGATGCAGTGTTCCGGACCCAGATCGTGCTGCTCGGTCATGTACTCGGACGTTTCGGGTACCGTGGCCCCCTCGAGGTCGGGCACCGGCTCGAACTCGACACCAGAATCAGTGACGTGGACCGCGAGCAACTCGTCGCTCTGGCCGACGATCTCGAGGGTACTGATCCCGGTTCCAACGAAGTTCCGCGAGAGATAGCCGCCGGCGTTGGCCGAGACGAGGCCGTCGGTCAGCGGCGAGAGCCCGGTCATGTTCATCCGCCCGGTAAAGGACATCCGCGACTGCTGGAGCGGACCGGTCGAGACGTAGACCCGGTTTTCCGGGCCGAACGGGTCGGCGTCGAAGGGAATCCGTTCGTGGGCAAGCGCCGTCGCGGCCGCCCGCCCGCCGATCGCGTCCGCGAGCAACTCGTCGATATCCGTCCTGCGTGCGGTCCGCTCGTCCACGTCGACGGTGAGCAGCGGGCCTTCTGCGTGGATCATGATACCTCATAGCAGGGGAACCCCCTTAGCTTTGGGTCGTCGTGACACGACGGCGTGCCCGGTTCCGATCGGACAGGTTTAGGACCCTCGAGCGGACACCGTCGAGACGAATGCAGTACGATACGGTCCTGTTCGACTTCGACGGCGTCGTGGTCGAGACGCCCTCGAGCCAGCGACTGGCCGACGCCCTCGAACGAGTCTACGAGCGGCTTGGGCGGTCGGGCCCGGCGGCGGAGACGGTCCGCGAGTTGATGGCCGGCGACTTCGATGCGGTCGCGACGCGGTGTCGGGACCTCGGCATCGAGGCCGACGCGTTCTGTGAGCGAGCGGCCCGCGAACTGGTCCGGACCCAGTGTGAGTCCGTCGAACAAGGCCTGCGCTCGGCCTACGACGACGTCGCCGCCGTCCGATCGCTCGAGGTCCCGCTCGGGATCGTCAGCGACAACCATCCGACCGTCGTCTCGACGCTGCTCGACCGGTTCGGGTTCCGATCGCCGTTCGAGACGGTTCGGGGCTGTCCGCTGACGCCGGCCGGACTGGCCCGGCGCAAGCCCGATCCGACGAACATCGAGGCCGCGCTCGCCGATCTCGAGGCCGAGTCGGCGCTGTACGTCGGCGATAGGGCCGTCGACGTGCGGGCGGCCGACAACGCCGGGATCGATTCGGCGCTGCTCTCGCGGTCCGGCACGGACTCGACGGACGTGGCCGTCGATCCGACCTATCGTCTCTCGTCGCTCGCGGCCGTGCCCTCGATCGTCGACTGAGTCCCGGCGATCGCCCGTCGTGACGCCGGTGGCAGATTCGTGGCCGCGCTTTTTCAGCCCCGTCCGCGTAGCCAGCGTATGGAACCCGACGACACCTGGACGAGCCTCCGGCGACACTGCGAGGCCCTCGAGCCGGGTGCGGAGCTGCTGACGCCGGTCTCCGAGCGGCCCTTCGGGATCGAGCGCACCGACGACGACCGGCTCGTCGTTCGGTTCGGCGACAGCGGCGAGACACGGCCGCTCTGGCGCGAGCAGTTCGTCGTCTTCCTCGAGCAACTCGACGAGGGGGCGGTCCCGATCGAGGGGCTTCAGCCGGGCGTCGAGCCCTACGCCAGCGTCCTGACGCTGGCCCCGGCGTACACGGCCGACAACGACGCGGTTCGGTACGATTCCCACGCCACCGGCGGCGAGAGTCCGTTTCTCGTCTCGGCGGCGGCCGCGCGGGACCCGCCCGAACGCGTCCACGACGACGCCCGCTTGCTCGCCGCCGTCCTCGAGCGGATCGACGCCGACGAGCCCGCCGCCCTCGACACCGAGGCGCTGACCGACCTCTACGTGCTGGCCTCCGATACCCAGCACGGGGCCGATCGCCTGCGGCGCTCGGCACGGGACCCGCTGCTCGAGCGACTCGGACCGGACCAGCGGCTGCACGGCCGCTACGGCACCGTCCGTCGGACGACGCGGGAGCGCCAGCGCCCGAAAGACGAAGCGTCGATCTTCGAGGCCCTCGACGATCACGGCATCCCCCGCGAGTGGGTCACCGGCATCGATCGGGACAAACTCGACGTCGTACTGGCCGTGACCGACCTCGAGGAAGACGACGTCTACGACGTCGACGAGGACGTCTACGTCCAGAAGGTCGGCGTCGACGAGGACGAGAAGTACACCCGTCTGCAGGGGCTGGCAGATCGGATCGACGACCTCGCGGACGCCGAGGGCGAGGAGTTGCGCGCGGAACTCGACGCGATCGAGGATCGGCTCGAGGAGGCGCTGTCGGCGGGGTAGTGTCGGCGGTGACGGCGTCCCGGCGCTCGCCGGGGCGATCGGGAGTTCCGGACGACCGCGGTCCGTCCGGAACCGTTATTTTATATCGGAAACTCGTTCGGTGCATGCAACTCTCGAGGCGAACGGTCCTCGCGTTCGGCGGCGCCCTCAGTGCGGGAGCGCTATCGGGCTGTACCGGGTTCTTCTCGGAGCCGTCGCCACTCTCACTGACGCTTCTCAACTTCGATTCGACGCGACACGAGGTTACCGTCGAGGCGACGAGACGGGACGCGGAGACGTATCAGGAGGCGGTCGCGCTCCGAGAACAGTACGAACTCCCGCCGCCGACCGGGGACGACGTCTCGTCCGAACTGTCGGTCGACGACGTCCTCGAGAGCGACGGGTACGTCGTGACCGTCGCGCTGGACCGATCACCGGTGAGGGCGACGTATCAGTTCTATCCGGCGCTCGCCGACGACCCCGAACGGGACGACCGACTCTTCATCGAGGTTCGGCCCGTCCCCGACGGAGCGGGACAGTACTTCGAGTTTCAGCAGAACCACTGACCGTCGGCGAGCGACAACGATCGGGTTGGGCCGTCCGATACCCGTTTCAATCGGCCGTCCCTACACGCGACCGACAACGATGTCCGTCGCTCGAGCGGGAAACGGGACCCGGCTCCTGATGGCACTTGTCGGCCTCGCCGTCCTGGTGTGGTACCTCGTGTTGGCCGCGGTCAGCTACTGGGTGCTGTCGGTCCTTCGGGTGACCGCACCGGGTCCACTCGGCACGCTCGCGTTGATCGTCACTGTCGCCGTCGTCGGCGGCGTACTGAGCTACCGCTTTGGCACGTCGCAACTGCTCTCGAGCCTCGAGGCGGTCGAACTCCCCCGGTCACACGCGCCCGTCCTCTTCCGCCGGCTCGATCGCCTCGAGTCGCGGATGGACGTCGACTCGCCGACGGTCCTGCTTGCACGATTGCCGATGCCCAACGCATTCGCGCTGGGCACGGCGCGCAACGGGACGATCGTCCTCGATCGGTCGCTGTTCCGACTGCTCTCGCCCGACGAACTCGAGGCGCTGGTGGCCCACGAACTCGCCCACCTCGAGCGCTACGACGCGTTCGTCCAGACGCTGGCCTACAGCGGCTTCCGGACGCTCGCCGGGCTCGGCTTTCTCGTGTTGGCCCCGGTCCTGTTGCCGATCGCGGGGATCGCTCGGGCGGTCGCGTGGCTCCGTGGGCGGCCGGGATCGTGGCAGCGAACGGCGTTCGGTCGGCTGCTGGTGGTACTCGAGTCGGGCGCGGTGTTCGCGTTCCTCGCCGTGACGCTGCTGGTCCGGGCCCACTCGCGTCGCCGGGAGTACGCCGCCGACGATCGGGCCGCCGCGGTGACCGGCAAGCCGGTCTCGCTGGCTCGCGCACTCCGCCGAATCCAGCGGGCCGCGGAGCCCCCGCGCGGGCTGCTCGCACCGCTGTACGTCACTCCCGACGACGAGGACGCACTGAGTCGGCTGCTGTCGACCCATCCCTCGACGGACGACCGGATCGAACGGCTGCTCGAGCGCGCTCGAGACCCCGACGAGACCGTCAGCGCGACGGCGAGGTAACGCTCACAGGTGGTCCATACGGGCGATCACGTCGTCGACGATAGGGGGTCGTTCCGTCCAGAAGCCGTAGAACCGATTCGGGCCGCGCTCCTGGGCGAGCAAGACGAGCTTCTCCTCGTCGTCGCCGGCACCGTCATAGGCGACCCACCAGTGGCGGCGGGCCTCCGCGTCGGTGCTGGCGTGGGTCGTCAGGTCGACGTCCGGTCGCGGTCGACGGTCGGGCTCGCCGTAGACGTGAACGTCGACGTCCGACGTCGCCAGATCGCGGTACACCTCCGGCTGGTGGTCGATCTTCGACAGTTGCTGGAACCCCGCGTGGAGTTCGCCCTCGCCCCCGTTCCAGGCCCGGAACTCGACGGTCCGGGAGGCCATGATCATCCGCTGCTTGTCGTAGGACTCGAAGTAGTTGTCCCGGAGTCCCGTGACCACGGCCGGCGGGTCGGCCCGCAACCCGACCGCCATCGACTCCTCCCAGGCCCGGGCGTACCGACGGACCGCCGCGAGCGGACTCGATTCGATCCGGCGATCGTCCGCGAGCAGGTCGACTACGTCCGCTGGGCGATCCGGCGCATCGACGAACTCGAGGTCGACGTCGTGGGGTTCGAAAAACGCCTCGAGCGCGTCGTCGTTGCTTCGGTCGGACACGTTGCAGAACCGGACGGTCTTGCGGTCGGTCTCGATGCGCTCGATACAGTCGGAGAGGGAAACGGTGGAGACGTTCACTACGCATGAGTAGTCAGCTCGGCTATTCGTCGACCGGGCTACGTTGTTAGGGGTACCGCCCCCGTAATCCTGTGGACTCGTCGGTCGGCTATCTTGATTCAGCGAGAGAATCCCGCCGTTCACGGCGGGCGTGAATCGCGTAAGCCCGGTGCGACAGTCCACGCGGTTCTGCCCGTCCGAATACCCAACGGCACAAGAGTTATTGGAATTGGGTATCTTATATTTGGTGAGGCCAAATGGAGTCTCACCTGCAATCCGGGTCGCACACGGTCTACGCGCTCCAATATCACTTTGTGACCGTCACGCAGTACCGCGCCGACATCCTCACCGAGGAGCGACTGGAGCGCGTGGCTGAAGTTGCACACGAGATTGCAGAGGACTTCGAGGCCGACATCAAGAACGTGGACGGCGGTACTGACCACGTTCATATCCTGTTCACGACCAAACCAACCACAGACCTCACGAAGTTCATCAACTCGCTCAAGGGCGTCACATCCCGCCGGATTCGGCAGGAGTACCCCGAGGTGAAACAGACGCTTGAAGATGCGTTCTGGCAACCGGGATATTTCCTCGCCACGACCGGCCAAGTGAGCATCGACGCGCTGATGGACTACGTGGAAAACCAGTAGTATGACCGCGACAACCACGAAAACGCTGGAGGCCACGCTCGCCCAGCCGACAGCCCACAAAGAGCGCAAACTGTGCGACCTGCTCGACACCTACCGGGCAGGACTCCACGAGGCATTCGAGGCCGGGTGCGAGACGATGACCGCCACTAGCGATGTAGTGACGCCCTACAACCTGCCGTATCAGGCGAAGGCGGCCCTGTGTAACTACGTTCCGCAACTGCACGGAACCTACGATGCACAGGAGTTGGACGACGATCACCCAGTTCGACTCACCAACCAAGCAGCCGAGTTCGACCACTCACTGGAACGGGACTACGAGTTCACGTGGTGGGTGCCACAGCCCGGTCGCGGGACGAATTTCTGGATACCACTCCGTATCAACCCCGTTCAAGAAGAACTGTGGCACGACCTCGTGGACGGTGAAGCGTCGGCAGGCCAACTCCGCCTGCAACGTCACCGCACGTCGTGGACGCTTCACGTCACCGTCGAGTTCCCGGTCGAAGAACCGAACTACGAACCGACAGACGACGATGTAACACCAGTCGGCTTCGACATTGGCGAAGCACACCTGCTCGCGGGCTGTGCCTGCGAGCAGGGCACTCCGACCGACCCACTACTTATCAACGGTGGCCGCGCTCGGCACCTCCGCAAAGAGATGCACACGACGCTCAAGCGCCTCCAAGAGCGTGACGCCGCCGAGTGGCGGATTGACGAACGGTTCGACCACTACCAGAACGCACTCACAGACATCATCGAAAAAGCGTCTCGGCAGGCAATCGAGTACGCCTGCCGATTCGAGAAGCCTGTGGTCGTTCTAGAAGACCTCTCGTACATCCGCGAAGACCTCGACTACGGCGAATGGATGAACCGACGCCTCCACGCATGGGCGTTCGCTCGCTTGCAGGAGCGCATCGAGGACAAAGTACGAGAGGCTGGCATCCCGGTCGAATACATCCGCCCGGAGTACACGAGCCAGACGTGCCACGAGTGCGGCCACATCGGGTATCGGGACGGCGATGAGTTCCGGTGTCAGAACGACGAGTGTTGGGTGTCGGAGTACCACGCAGACATCAACGCGGCGGTCAACATCGCTGACCGCCACAACCCGTGGGGTGAGAGCCTGCCGCTGAAACCGGCGGGCGATGACATCTCACGGGATGGGAGCGCCTGTGACAGCGCCGCGACCCTCACCGAGCAGAGCCAACCACGGCAGATGACGCTCGGCGAGGTCGGGTCGGAACCCACTGCCGGTAGTTAGCCGGTATTCCTATGCAGGGAAGCCGCGCCGTTTACGGCGCGGAGGATGTCACCGTCCGTCCGGCCCGTTCACCCCCGAGTTCCACCGGGGCGATCCTACCAACCCACAAACGCTTTTGGCCGCACGTCGCCTACGTCGAGGCATGTACGTGCGGGACGCGAAAAACAGGGAAGAGGTCTGGCTGCTCGACCACATCGAGTCGATGGGGCTCGACGAAACGGCGTTCCGCTCGCGCGACTACGTCGTCGCGATCGACGAGGCATCCGGCGAGAAGGCCGGCTTCGGCCGCATCCGCGTTCACAAGCCCGACGACGGCGACGATATCTGTGAACTGACCAGCATCGGCGTCCTCGAGGGCTGGCGCGGGCAGGGCGTCGGTGCCCACGTCGTCGAGCGACTCGTGGAGTACGCCGGCGACGAGGGGTTCGACACCGTCTACGCCCTGACCGGCGAGGGTGCCTACCTCGCCCAGTTCGGCTTCCAGCGGGTCGACGAGTCGGCGCTGCCGTCGGTCCTCCGGGAGCGACTCGAGGCCAAGCGCGAGGGATCGGATCCGGACGCGAAGCCGCTGGCGATCGACGGTGCCGAGTTCCGGGTCCCCGATCGGCTTCGCGAGGCGTTCAAACATGCCCCCGAGGGCCGGGCCGAGGCCGACGACGACGAGTCGCCCGAGGACTTCGGCATCGATCCCGAGTCGGCGACGTACAAGTACGACACGGGGCGCTGAGTCGGATGGCGACGCTTCCGTCAGCGACTCGAGCCCGGTCGGCCGGCGCGCTCGTGAAACCCGTGGCGGAACGCGACCCAGCAAATTCCACAGAGAAAGACGATCGGCGGCGCAACGGCGAAGGCCCACAGCGGGTCCAGCCCCCACACCAGCAAGAGCAGGAGGTTCCCGAGCCCGATCGCCAGAAACGGCGCGACGTAGCGGGCCGCGCGGCGACGGTCGTCACCGCCGCGGGCCGGCGTCGACGCCTCAGCGGACTCCTCGAGCGACGCGTCGCCGGACATACGCGTGCCGTCGACGCCGCGAAAGATAAGTGGCCGTGGCGACACGAGTGACTCTCATGGAGACGAACCGATCCGACGAGACGGGCGACCGGACCGACGCGGGAGAGACGGCGGATCACGGTGACCCGGCCGATGACGACGACGGCGTCCGCGTCTGGCTCGTCGAGCGAACCTACGGCGACGACGAACTCAACATCGTCATCCTCGTGTACGCGACCGAAGACGGCCGGCGGTATCACCGGCGCGAGCGGGCGCTGACGAGCTTCGGCGGCCCCGCTCGCGAGACGAAGGCGAGTCTGGTCGTGCCGCCGAACTCGCTTGGTACCGTCGACGACGCGGCGACCCAGGAGCGCTACGCCGAGGAGGCTGCGCGGATGGCCGCCCGACACGACCCCGAGGACAGCGTGTGATACGGTCTCCTGTCCGTCAGTACCGGTGGGACCGCGGGATGGTCGCGGTCCCATCGGGACGTCGGGACAGGAAACCCTCTGAGCCGTCGGCGACGCGACCGCGTCGCCGGCCGCAGATCTCGCCGTGTTCATCAACCTTCAAGCCCCGGCCGGTCCTCGGTAATCATAATGTTCGATCCCGACGAACTCGAGGAGATCCGTGCCAGCAAGGAGGAGTGGCACGAGGCGGAAGTCGAACCCGTCATCGAGCGCTTCGGCGAGCGCAAGGAAACGTTTACGACCGACACGGGGGGGCAAGAGGTCGATCGGCTCTACACGCCCGACGACGTGGGCGATCTCGACTACGAGGACGATCTCGGCAATCCGGGCGAGCCGCCGTACACGCGCGGCGTCTACTCGACCGGCTACCGCGGCCGGCTCTGGACGATGCGCCAGTACGCCGGGTTCTCGACGCCGGAAGACACCAACGAGCGCTATCACTACCTGCTCGACGAGGGTCAGACGGGGCTGTCGATGGCCTTCGACCTGCCAACCCAGATGGGCTATGACTCCGACGCCGACATGGCCGCCGGCGAGGTCGGCAAGGCCGGGGTCGCGATCGACTCGCTCGAGGACATGGAGACCGTCTTCGACGGCATCCCGCTGGACGAGGTCTCGACCTCGATGACGATCAACGCGCCCGCGTCGGTGCTGTTGGCGATGTACATCGCGGTCGGCGACCAGCAGGGGGTCGATCGCTCGGAGCTGCGGGGGACGATCCAGAACGACCTCCTCAAAGAATACATCGCACGCAACACCTACATCTATCCGCCCGAGCCCTCGATGCGGATCATCACGGACATCTTCGAGTTCTGTGCCGAGGAGACGCCGAAGTTCAACACCATCTCGATCTCGGGGTATCACATCCGCGAGGCGGGTTCGACGGCCGCGCAGGAACTTGCCTTTACGCTCGGTAACGGCATCGAGTACGTCGAGACGGCGATCGAGGCCGGCCTCGACGTCGACGAGTTCGCTCCGCAGCTTTCCTTCTTCTTCAACGGCCACAACAACATCTTCGAGGAGGTCGCGAAGTTCCGCGCGGCCCGTCGGATGTGGCACGACATCATCGACGAGCGATTCGACCCCGACGACCCCAAGTCCAAACAGCTCAAGTTCCACACCCAGACGGCCGGCTCGATGCTGACCGCCCAGCAGATCGAGAACAACGTCGTCCGCGTCGCCTATCAGGCGCTGGCGGCCGTCCTCGGCGGCACCCAGAGCCTGCACACGAACGGGAAAGACGAGGCGCTTGCGCTGCCGACCGAGGAGTCCGTCCGAACCGCGTTGCGGACCCAGCAGATCCTCGCTCACGAGTCGGGCGCGGCCGACACCATCGACCCCCTGGCGGGGAGTTACTACGTCGAGTCGCTGACCGACGAGGTCGAGGAAGAGGCATACGAGATCTTAGACGAGGTCGACGAACGCGGCGGCATGCTCGAGGCCGTCGAGCAGCAGTGGGTCCAGCGCCAGATTCAGGACACCGCCTTCGATCGCCAGAAGGAGATCGAGGAGAAAGAGCGCGTCATCGTCGGCGTCAACGAGTTCGAGAGCGAGGACGGGGAGCCCGAGATGGACGTCCAGGAGATCACCGAGGAGGACCAACAGCGCCAGATCGACAGCCTCGAGCAGACCCGCGAACGCCGGGACGACGAGGCCGTCGACGCGGCGCTCGAGGCGCTGCGGGACGCGGCCCAAAGCGACCGGAACGTGATGCCCTACATCATCGACGCCGTCAAGGCCTACGCGACGGTCGGCGAGATCTGTAACGTCATGCGCGACGAGTTCGGCGAGTACCAGCCCGGCGCGGTCTGACGGCGCTCGAATCGTCGACTGCGACCGAACGAACCTTCGTCCCGATATCCCGTTTTCCGTGGTCGATGTCCGACTGGGGGCCAGTCTCCCGGTCCATGCGGGCTCGAAACGCCACGAAAAATCACAACAGTAACACGGCCATCGACCGGAGTACAGGCCGATGCACTTCGATCACGCCGGCATCGCAACCGACGACGCACAGGGACTCGCAACGTTGTACGGCGATCTCTTCGGTCTCGAGGTCGCCCACGAGGAGGTGTTCGACGGCATGCGCGTCGTCTTCCTCGACTGTGGCGACGGCTATGTCGAACTGCTCGAGCCGATCGAGGAGGGGACGATCGCGCGCTATCTCGAGGACAACGGGGCGGGAATCCACCACCTCGCGCTCGCGACAGACGACATCGAGGGGGCTCTCGAGACGGTCCGGGACCACGACGTGACGCTGATCGACGAGGAACCCCGTCCGGGCGCGTGGGGCCATTCGGTGGCGTTTCTCCACCCCAAGGACACCGGCGGGATCCTGATCGAACTCGTCGAACACTGAGACGGACTCGTCTCCGGCGCGACCGTCGCGCGCGGTTGCACCGGACGAACAGCCCGTCTGCCCGACCGCCGGGCTACCCGGCGGCGAACTCGTTCGTGGTGATCACCCGCCGTTCGTCGACGGTCGCGTGGACGACCGCGACCCGGCCGGGATACCGACCCTCGAGATCGATTCCGGCCTCGTAGTCGGCGGTCCCGAGGCAGTCGACGCAGGTCTCGGCCTCCTGTTCGCCGACGGCGACGGTGACCACGAGCAGGTCGCGACCGTCGTCGTAGGTTACGTCGGATAGCTCGAGGGTGTGACACGGCGTCGGGATGCGGATCGACCCCTCGACCAGCACACGCTCGTTTTCGAACTCGACGGTCGCGTCGTCGCCATCGGTCCGGCCCGCACACTCCCGGCCATCGACCGCGAGCGATGCGTCCGCTACGTCGGGCACCGGGCAGGGGATCGACGACGACGTCGACTCCGTCTCCGTGCCGGATTCGGAGAGCGTGACGGTCGTCCGAGAGCGAACGCAATCGAACGGCCGGCGACTGATCCCGTCGGTGACCGTCGACTCGCCCGTGCCGCCGTCGCGGCTCGACGTGACCGTGATCGTATACGATCGTGGCTCGACGAACACGAGCGTCCGTTCCTCGCCGGCCCCGAGATCGAGATTGCGCTCGAGCAGCGGCTCGTCCCGTTCGTCCTCCCCGTCGCCGTCGGTCGAGTCACTGCCGTCAGCGTCGTCGGCCGAAACGACCACGGCGACCGTCCGTTCGGTCTCGCCGTCGTTGCGGAGGGTGAACTCGTGTGGCGGATGGACCTCGAGGAACGGTACCTCGTCGGGGTCCCCGACCACGATCGCGTCGGGCCCGGCGGACTCGCTGCCTCGACGATCGGTATCGTCGCTCGAGCCGTCGACGTCGGGCCGCTCCGACTGGAGCCGCTCGAACCGCGAGTCGGCACAGCCGGCCAGGCCACACGCCGCTCCGGTCGTGAGCGCGAGGAGGTCACGACGTCGCATACGCGCTCCCACACCGATCGGGCATAAACACCTTTGTCACGGCTTCGTACCTGTGCTACCGACGGACTTTCAGTTCCGAAGAGAGGCAACTGTTGTGGCCGGACTGACCCCACTCGAGGGGATCGGCGTCACGCTATCAACGGCGTCGCGGGAGTGACGGCGTCGCCACCTCGAGTCGGTGGCCGGTGAACCGGCCGATTACCCGAAGTTCTCGATCAGCGCGTCGTCGGGATCGCCGCCCGCGCCCTCGATCGCGTCCGCGACAGCGGTGACGAAGTCGTCGAAGCCGAATGCGTAGATCTGACCGTCCTCGTGGTGTGTCGCGATCGCATCGGCCAGTTCCTCGGCCGCGCCGTCATCGATAAAGACCACGGTCGCACCCGCGTCGGACAGCGCCTCGAGCCGGTTGGTGTGGGCGGGTTCGTCGGCCTGATAGATCACGGTGGCGTCGTGACCGGCCTCGTGAGCGGCCTCGGCGACCGCGACTCCCGCACCGACCCCCGGACCCCCGGCGGCGGCGACGACGTCACCGTCGTCGTCGTAGGTGATCCGGCCGAACGGGCCTTCGACGTGGACGGTCTCGCCGCCCTCGAGGCCCGCGAGCCACGGCGAGAGGTCGCCCTCGGGGTCGATCCCGACGGTGAGTTCGAACGTCTCGCCGACCGTCGGCGAGGAGAGCGTGTAGTGGCGAGCGATCTCCTCGTCCTCAGGGGCGGCCCGCAAGAGGACGAACTGCCCGGGGAGGGCGTCGAACCCCGCGGGCGTCTCGAGTTCGAGCGCGACGGTGTCGGGACCGACCTCGCCGACCGATGCGACCGTGACTGGCGTCCCATCCATGTCGAACCCGTTCGTCGGCGGATTGAAAAGGCGTTCCGTTCGCCGCGACCCTCGCGAGCGGCCGTTTCGATGGGGGGACGATACCGTGTGATTACCACACACATTCACTCGCTTCCGTGTTTCTTTCTCTCGTAAACTCTCGCCCCACAATTCCTAACGATTAATAACCAACTGTCCTTCCATCCCGAACATATCCACCACTGATGCGGTGGTCCGCTTGGGGTTTCAGAAGCCTTTTCATTTATGGGGGGCAAGGGGCCTCATAACATGGCTGAGGATCTCAACTGGGCGATCGGAGGCGAGGCCGGTGACGGTATCGACTCCACCGGAAAAATCTTCGCTCAGGCACTGTCCCGGGCCGGAAGACACGTATTCACCTCCAAAGACTTCGCGTCGCGAATCCGTGGCGGCTACACAGCCTACAAGATTCGGACGTCCGTCGAGCAGGTCCAAAGCGTCGTGGACCGCCTCGACATTCTCGTCGCCCTGACACAGCGGACCATCGACGAGAACTTGGACGAACTCCACGAGGGCAGCGCCATCATCTACGACGGCGAGCGCTCGTGGGACGCGGAGATCCCCGACGAGATGACCGCGGTCGACGTCCCGCTGAAATCGCTGGCCGAGGAGGCCGGCGGCGCGATCATGCGCAACATCGTCGCGCTGGGCGCGGCGTGTAAGATCACCGGCTTCGACGTCGAGTATCTGGACGAGGCCCTCGAGAAGCGCTTCGGCGGCAAGGGCTCGAAGATCGTCGAGAACAACAAGGAAGCCGCTCGCGCGGGCCAGGAGTACGTCGAGGAGAACTACGACCTGAGCCACCTCGGCTACAACGTCGAGACCACCGACAACGACTACGTCCTGCTCAACGGCAACGAAGCCATCGGCATGGGCGCGCTCGCGGCCGGCTGCCGGTTCTACGCCGGTTATCCGATCACGCCCGCGACCTCGATCATGGAGTACCTGACCGGGCGTATCGAGGACTACGGCGGCCACGTCGTGCAGGCCGAAGACGAGCTGTCGGCGATCAACATGGCACTCGGCGGCGCACGGGCGGGCGCTCGAGCGATGACCGCCACGTCGGGAGCCGGGATCGACCTCATGACCGAGACGTTCGGTCTCGTCGCGACCAGCGAAACGCCGCTGGTCATCGCCGACGTCCAGCGATCCGGTCCCTCGACCGGGATGCCGACGAAACAGGAGCAGGGCGACCTCAACATGGCGCTGTACGGCGGCCACGGCGAGGTTCCGCGGTTCGTCGTCGCACCCACGTCGATCACCGAGTGTTTCTGGAAGACCGTCGAGGCGTTCAACCTCGCCGAGAAGTATCAGACGCCGGTCTTCCTGGTCTCCGATCTGGCGATGTCGGTCACCGAGCAGACGTTCCCGCCGGAGGCCTTCGACATGAGCGAGGTCGAGATCGACCGCGGCAAGCTCGTCGACGAGGACGAGGTCGACGAGTGGCTCGACGCGCAGGGCCACTTCCGCGCCCACGCCGTCACCGAGGACGGCGTCAGCCCGCGGGCCATCCCCGGGACGACCGACGCCGCCCACATGTCCACCGGCCTCGAACACGACGAACTCGGCCGCCGGACCGAGGAAGAGGACGAGCGCGTCCAGCAGGTCGACAAGCGCAACCGCAAGGTCGAGACCGCGAGGGAGAACGAGGACTGGGACTACCGCGAGTTCGGCGATCCGGACGCGGACAACCTCGTCATCTCGTGGGGATCGAACGAGGGCGCGCTCGTCGAGGCGCTCGAGTACCTCGAGGAGGACGGGATCGACGTCCACGTGATCTCAGTGCCCTATATCTTCCCGCGACCCGACCTGACCGAGGAGATCGAGGCCGCCGACGAGACGATCGTCGTCGAGTGTAACGCGAACGGACAGTTCGCGGACGTGATCGAACACGACGTGTTGACCCGCGTCAAGCGGATCAACAAGTACACCGGCGTGCGATTCAAGGCCGACGAACTCGCAGACGATATCACCGAGAAACTCACCGAGGAGGTACCCGCATAATGAGCTCCGACGTTCGATTCACCGACTTCAAATCCGACAAGCAGCCAACGTGGTGTCCCGGCTGCGGCGACTTCGGGACGATGAACGGCATGATGAAAGCGCTGGCCAACACCGGCAACGACCCCGACAACACGTTCGTCGTCGCCGGGATCGGCTGTTCCGGCAAGATCGGGACCTACATGCACAGCTACGCCCTTCACGGGGTCCACGGCCGTGCGCTCCCGGTCGGCACCGGCGTCAAGATGGCCCGACCCGACGTCGAGGTCATGGTCGCCGGCGGCGACGGGGACGGCTACTCGATCGGTGCCGGTCACTTCGTCCACGCCGTCCGCCGGAACGTCGACATGACCTACGTGGTCATGGACAACCGCATCTACGGCCTGACCAAGGGCCAGGCGTCGCCAACCTCGCGGTCGGACTTCGAGACCTCGACGACCCCCGAAGGGCCCAAGCAGCCCCCGGTCAACCCGCTGGCGCTGGCGCTGGCCTCCGGTGCGAGCTTCATCGCTCAGTCCTTTAGCTCGGACGCGATGCGCCACGCCGAGATCGTCGAGAAGGCCATCGAACACGACGGCTTCGGCTTCGTCAACGTCTTCAGCCCCTGTGTCACGTTCAACGACGTCGACACCTACGACTACTTCCGCGACAGCCTCGTCGACCTGCAGGAAGACGAGGACCACGACCCCCACGACTACGAGGCCGCCAAGGAGGTCATCCTCGACAGCGAGAAGGAGTATCAGGGCGTCATGTACCAGGACGAGAACTCGGTCCCGTACCACGAGAAACACGGCGTCACCGAGGACATGTCCGAGATCCCCGACGGCGCGCCCGAGGACGCGATGGATCTCGTCCGCGAGTTCTACTAAGACCGCCGTCGATTCCGGCTGATTCGCGCTTTTTCCGTCGTCGGTTCCGGTACTGCCTTCGCCGTTCGGTTACCGACCGCTCGAGAGGCGAGGTTCCAATCGCAAACTAACCGCCGGAGCGACCCGGTCGCCGGTCGTTAGGCCGGGTGTTCGACGGACTCGAGCAGGACCTCGGCGTTGGCCGATTCCTCGGTGAGCAGTTTCGGATAGGTGCCAAGGAGGACGAGCAGATCGCCCTCGTGATCGAAGGAGGTGAGTTTGATCTCGACGTCGATCGGCTCGCCGCCGAGTTCGGACTCGCCGAGGAACCGGTCGACCTCGCGGCCGTCCCCGAGGATATCGAGGCCGAACGTCTCCTGGTGCTGGATGTTACTGATATCGCCCTGGCCGCCCTCGAACTCGCCGAGGAACCGGTCGAGTAACTCCTCGTTGGACAGATCGTCGATCGGGTTGAGCGATCGGCCTGCGACCTCCATCCCCGGGATGGAGACGGCGGCGACGGCGGCCCCATCGCGCTCTTCACCCTGATACTCCACGGCCTTCGAGTAGATCGCCGTCGCGATCGAGGCCTCGACCTGGCGCTCGACGCCGCCGGGAAGTTCGACCGAGCGGTCGATCGTTTGCTGACCGACGTCGTCTTCCGCGTAGCCCGTCTCCTCGAGCGCGTCGTCGGTCGGTCGAACGGCGTCGGAACTGAACTCGAGCGGTTCGTTCCCGAGAACGACGTCGATACAGCCGGCGGTGAGCGCGATCGTCCCGGTCGCGCCGGCGGCGAGCAGCGATCGTCGAGAGAGAGTCATACAGGTGGGTTCGTTACGAGCGGCATATTCCTTGTGGCTTCTTCAGTTTCGCAGACAAGACTGTCAGGCCTCGTTGAACGGCGATAGCGGATGATAGCCGACTCACACATCAAGAGTTATCGGGGTCGATACCCCCCGTATAGCTATGACTGATTTCGCAGACCGAGTCGAGCAGGTGTCGATCAGCGGTATCCGGGAGGTCTTCGAGGCCGCGGGCGAGGACGCGATCAACCTCGGCCTCGGCCAGCCGGACTTCCCGACCCCGGCCCACGCCCGCCGCGGGGCCATCGAGGCCATCGAGTCGGGACAGGCGGACGCCTACACCTCGAACAAGGGGACGCCCCAGCTCCGGGAGGCCATTTCCGCGAAGTACGATCGGGACTACGGCCTCGCGGTCGATCCCGCCGACATCATCGCGACCTCCGGCGGGAGCGAGGCCCTGCATCTCGCGATCGAGGCCCACGTGGACCCCGGCGAGGAGGTCATCTTCCCCGATCCGGGCTTCGTCTCCTACGATGCGCTGACTCATATCGCCGACGGGACGCCGAAGCCGGTCGGGCTGCGGGAGGATCTCACCCTCGATCCCGCGACCGTCGAGGACGCCATCACCGAAGAGACCGCGGCGTTCATCGTCAACAGCCCCGCGAACCCGACCGGGGCCGTCCAGAGCGAGGCCGACATGCGCGAGTTCGCCCGTATCGCCGACGAACACGACGTCCTCTGTATTTCGGACGAAGTCTACGAACACATCGTCTTCGAGGGCGAGCATCGTTCGCCGCTCGAGTTCGCCGAGACGGACAACGTCGTCGTCGTCAGCGCCTGCTCGAAGACCTACTCGATGACCGGCTGGCGGCTCGGCTGGGTCGTCGGCTCCAATCGCCGCATCGAGCGCATGCTGCGGGTCCACCAGTACGGGCAGGCCTGTGCCTCCGCGCCCGCCCAGTACGCCGCCGAGGCCGCTCTGACCGGCCCCCAGGACCAGGTCACGGAGATGGTCGAGACCTTCGAGCAGCGCCGGGACCTCGTCCTCGACGGGCTCACCGACGCGGGCCTCGAGGTGCCCACTCCAGAGGGTGCCTTCTACGCGATGCCGAAGGTCCCCGAGGGCTGGTGCGACGAAGTACTCGAGCGCGGCGTCGTCGTCGTCCCCGGTGACGCCTTCGGCGCGAACGGCGAGGGCTACGCGCGACTGTCCTACGCGACGGGGACGGAGGAACTGAAGGAGGCACTCGAGATCATCGACGACGCAACCCAGGCCGTTCGATAGTCCGTCGCAGTCCTCCGAACGGCGGTCGCCGGTGAACGGGTTGTCCTCGATGTCCAGTGTTCGTGGAACGACTCGCTCGACTGTCCCGCCGCTCGAGTCGGCCCGCCGTCTCCCCTGCCGTCACGTGTAGCGTTTTAGGGTCACGGTCCGTGTTCCCGAACGAGATGAGAGCTGTACGCCTCCAAGAACACGGCGACGCGGACGTACTGCAGGTCGAGGAGATCGAGCGGCCCGAACCGGCCGCCGACGAGTTGCTCGTCGAGGTCGCCGCGGCGGGGATCAACCCCGTCGATACCTACTTCCGGGACGGCTCGTACGAACCGGTCGACGTGCCGTTTACGCCCGGCGTCGACGTGGCTGGGACCGTCGCGGTGACCGGCGAGGCCGTCGAGGGCTTCGCGGAAGGGGATCGTGTCTACGGCACCGGCATCGGTAACGGCGGCTCGCAGGGTTCCTACGCCGAGTACGCGACGATCCCGACGGATCGCGTGGTCCGCCTCCCGGATAACGCGGACCTCACCGAAGCGGGCGGGGCCGGCGTCGCCGCCGTCACTGCCTGGCGCGCGCTGATCGACCACGCCGACCTCGAGCCCGCGGAGTACTGTCTGGTCCACGGCGGCTCCGGCGGCGTCGGCCACGCGGCCGTCCAGATCGCGGCCGCGGTAAGCGCGCGGGTGATCACGACCGCGTCCGAGGAGTACCACGACGCGCTGGCCGACTACGGGGCCGAGACGGTGCTTGACTACGGCCGGGACGATCTGGCCGACGCCGTCCGCGAGGCGGCCGAAGGCGGGGTCGACGCCGTCCTCGACCACCGCCTCGACGACTACCTGCAGTTCGACGCCGACGTCGCGGCCACGGGCGCTCGCGTCGTCGGCATCGGTGAGAACAGCCCCGATCCGGGCTTTACGAACGACGGCGCGGCCCGGTCGAAAGACGTCTCCTACCAGTTCATGAGTATGTTCAACACGCCGGACCTGCGTGTTCCGCTGCGCGGGGCTGCCCATCTCATGGACGCCGGCGATCTCTCGATCGACGTGGCTCGGCGCTACGACCTCGAGGAGGCCGCCGAGGCCCAGCGTGCGGTCATGGAAGATAGCTTCCTCGGCAAACTCGTGATCGAGCCGTAACGGACCGCAGTTCTCGGTGAAAACAGCGCAGTCGGCCGGTCAGGCGGACACCTGAACCGCGTCCGCCCGCTCGAGCAGGGTTCGTCCGTGGTCGGTAAGCGTGATCGTCTCGGTCTCGGTGTCGTAGTCCACGACCTCGGCGGTCGTCAGCTTCGGGACGTGGGTGTGATGCAGCGAGATTCGGACGGCGCGGCGCTCCCGCGAGGAAACGTCGCCGTGGTCCGAGATCGCGTTCGGCTCCACGCCGGCCTCCTGAGCGGTGATCTCGACCGCCAGTTCCGTGAGCGTGGCGTCGCCACCCG
Source organism: Natrinema sp. H-ect1 (assembly GCF_041821105.1). Classification (NCBI taxonomy): domain Archaea; kingdom Methanobacteriati; phylum Methanobacteriota; class Halobacteria; order Halobacteriales; family Natrialbaceae; genus Natrinema; species Natrinema sp. H-ect1. The sequence continues at coordinate 147,093 of NZ_JBGUBA010000004.1, forward strand.
TCTCCGCGAGATACTGCAGCGCCGCGCGGCGTCGCCCGTCGGCAAGCAGATCCATCGCCGTATCGACGGCGTCGGCATCTTCACCGAACGCGGTGAGGCGCTCGGGCGACCGCAGTAGTGGGATCATATCCCCGGTAGGGTCCGGGACGTATATATGCAACTTGTGAGTCCGATCGAAACACCACACTGCGTGTCACGTCGTAGGAGGGCCCGCTCGAGACGGCTGCGATCGCGATGGAGGACCGATCCGGCGATTAGACGAGGTCGGCGACCGCTTCCATCGTCGTCCGCTTGTCGTCCTCGCTCATCCCGTCGACGAACCCGATACGGACGGCGTCGACGCCCTCGATGGCGGCGTACTCCGCGAGCCACTCGCGGACCTCGTCGGGGGTGCCCGCGAACGCGAGTTCGTCGAGGACCTCGTCGGGCAGGGCAGCGGCCATCGCGTCGGTGTCGCGGTCGTCCCAGGCGGCTCGGACCGCCTCGACGACGTCGGGGTACCCTTGCTCGGCGACCGAGTTACCGTAGTAGGGACCGTACGCGCCGAGCATGAACGCGATCGTGCCACGGGCTTTTTCGCGGGCGGCCTCGCGGTCCTCGCTGGCGATCCCGCGGACGATCGGCGCGACCCGCAGGTCCGAGAGGGCCTTGCCGCCGAGTTCCGCGCCGCGCTCTAAGTCCTCGAGGCGGTCGCGCAGGCCGTCTTTCGTGAACATCTGGGGGGCCCAGCCGTCGCCGAAGCGGCCGGCCATCTCGGTGGCCTTGGGACCGAGGGTGCCGACGTCGATCGGCGGCGGGTTCTCGCTCGGGCCGCGCTCGTAGCCCAGCCCGGCGATCTCGAAGATGTCGCCCTCGTAGGCGGGGTTGCCCTCCTCGTAGACGTTGCGCATGATCTCGATCACTTCCCGGGTGCGCCGGAGCGGCCGGTCGAACTCCTGGCCGTGCCAGCGCTCGGTGATCGCGGGCGAACTCGGGCCGATCCCGAACCGGAAGCGGCCGTCGGCGGCCGCCTGCATCGTCAGCGCGGTCTGGGCGAGCATCGACGGCGTCCGGCCGTACGGCGAGATGACGTCGTTGGAGATGCCCAGTTCCTCGGTCCGGTCGGCCGCCAGCGTCAGCGGCGGCACGATGTTCCAGCCGGTCGTCTCGCCGACCGTGATCCGGTCGAAACCCAGTTCCTCGGCCTGGACGGCACGCTCGGCGACGCCCTGCGGGCGGTCGTAGTCCCCGAGCCGGACCAGCAAGTCGAGTTCGGCGTTCATCGGGCTCCCCTCCGCGTCGGCCGTCGAGTCGTGGTTCGGTCTGCCATCACCGCACACCGCGTCACGGACTCACATAAATCTGTAGCGTTTCCGTCCAGTCACGTGCGCGACCGATCACCGGCGATGGGAGGGTCGTCACATCTCCGGCGAACCGCTCGCGGCGATCCACCCACTGTGTGCCTACAGTTCCGTGAGGGACGGGTCGCCGTCCGGAGTGCGATATCGGGCGAGGGTCGACCGCTCGGCATCCCGCGGGTCCGCATCTTTGTCGACGCCGTACACGGTGTACGTACAGTGATCGCGGGTGAACTCGACGACGGCGTAGCCGTGCTGATGCCAGTCGACGTACTCGAGGTGGTCGTTTTGATCCTTGGTCAACTCCGCGAGCGCGTCGTCGTCCCAGTCACTCGGGAAATCGACGACGTCGGCGGCGTTGACGCTCGTAACGGCGGGAGTCATCAGCTCGACACCGATTCGGTCGTACGTCTCGAACGGCTCGATTTCGCCGTAGCCGGCTTTCACGTGGCCGGCAAGCGACGCGTGGAGGTCGCCGGTCAGGACGACGAAGTTGCGTGGATCGACGTCCGCGACGTGTTGCATGAGTTCCCAGCGTTCGTGCTGGAAGCCGTCCCACGAGTCGTGGAGCAGTTCGATCTGCGACCAGTTGTCGCCGATGGTCAGGGGCATCGTCAGCACCTCGTTGGCCCAGACCGACCAGACGGCATCGGACTCGCTGACCCACTCCGTGAAATACTGTTTCTGTTCGTGGCCGAGCATCGTCCGCCCCTGTGCTTCCTCATCCGTACAGGTGATCCGTGCGTCGCCACAGGGTGGCCCGTCGCGATAGAGGCGTTCGTCGGTGACGGTCAGATCGACGAGGTCGCCGAACTGGAGATCCCGCCACAATCGGAGCTGGTCCTGCAGTGCCGACTCGTTCGGATCGAACTCGACGCGGGCGGGAACGTACTCGACCCACGCCTGAATGCCGTCGGCCGTGATCTCCATCGCCCGCTCGGGCTGCTCGCCGCCGTCCGTATCCGGCAACACCGGCGCGTTCGCTTCCTCGTCCCAGTATCGATTGTTCCCGATCTCGTGGTCGTCCCAGCCGTGAATAACGGTGTGTTGCTCGAGGCCCTCCTGGAGGAATTCGTTCCCCTTGTAGGTTCGATACAGCGTCCGGAAGTCGGCCAAGGACTCCGCCAGACCGGCGCCGCTGGGGAGGTCGATGTCGCGCCCGTCCTTGATATCCGTCGTCGGCGAGGTGTAGGCACCGTCGGCGGACTCGTAAATGAAGTCGCCGAGGTGGACGACGAAGTCGACGTCTTCGGCCGCGAGATGGCGGTAGGCTCCGTAGTACCCGTTCTGGTAGTCCTGACACGTAAGGACCGCGAACGACAGCGAATCGGGGCTCGCGCCGGCCGCCGGCAGCGTCCGACAGCGACCGGTCCGTGTCGCGACGCCGTCGTAGACGAACCGGTAGTAGTAGCGCCGATCCGACTCGAGAACGCCGTCGAGATCGACTTTGACCGTGTAATCGTGTGTACTCGAGAGTCGATCGGCGGGGACCGTTCCCTCGTAGACCGGCTCCTCGAAACTGTCGTCGGTCGCGACCTGGACACCGATCGGCTCCTCGGAGACGACCGCACTGGGGGCGATCCGCGTCCAGAGAATAGCGCCGCTCGAGGTCGGCCCGCCGCTGGCCACCGACTGCGGAAACGTCGCGTCGGGATCGGCTGTCTCGTCGACGGCGAAGACGCTCGGATCCGTCGCCGACGCCGCGGCGACGGGCTGGACGATATCACGCTGGGCGAGAACCGCTGCGAGGCCGCCAGCGACCGAGGTGGTGCCGATGCTCTCGAGAAAGCCGCGCCGATTCGTCCGGTTCCGTGTGCCATTTTGCTCTGGCATACGATTGTGCTGGCAGAATCCAGTAAAAGGCGATTATAATTTATATATGTTAGATACTGTTATTATATCGTCGGATACGAGGGATATATACCCGAGTCACGAGGTCGTCTCGAGCGATCCGCGTACGACCCAGTGGGAAACGTTGATACTGTCAGTGTCTAACATGCATGCATGGCACACGATTGTTCGTTCCTCGAGGACCTCGACCTCGGGGACGACCAGCTGTCGTTCGCGGACGGCCGACGCGAATCACACGCGACGGACTGGGGGACCGAGGAGTCGGGCGGGGTCATGCCCGACGCGGTCGTCTGGCCCGAGCGGACCGCGGACGTCTCGGCAGTGCTGTCGGCGGCGACCGACCGCGGCGTGCCCGTCACACCCTACGCGGCCGGGACGGGCCTCGAGGGCGCGGCCGTCCCGGCCCACGGCGGTATTAGCCTCGATCTAACCCGGATGGACGCGGTGGTCGACTACCGGCCCGACGACTTCCAGATCGACATCGGGCCGGGAATCATCGGCTCCAACGTCGACGAACACGTCGCCGGCGACGGCCTCTTCTTCCCGCCGCTGCCTTCCTCGGGCGAGATCTCGACGATCGGCGGGATGATCGCGACCGACGCCAGCGGCATGGGGACGGTCCGCTATGGCGAGATCGCCGACTGGGTCCTCGGGCTCGAGGCCGTGTTGGCCGACGGCACCGTCGTCCGGACGGGTTCACGGGCGATCAAGACCTCGAGCGGCTACAACCTGACCGACTTGCTGGTCGGCAGCGAGGGAACGCTGGCGGTGGTCACCGAGGCCACCCTCGAGTTGGCCGGCCGGCCCGAACAGATCCGGGGTGGACGAGCGATCTTCGAGACGCTGGACGACGCCGCCGAGGCGGTCTTTGACGCGGTCCGGACCGAGGTCGACGTCGCCAAGATCGAACTCGTCGACGGGCTGAGCGCCCGGATGGCCAACGACTACCTCGACACCGGCCTCCCCGACGCGCCGATGGTCTTCCTCGAATTTCACGCCAACCACGGGATCGAGGCGGAGATCGACCTCTGCCGAACGATCTTCGAGGACCACAATGTCGCCCGCTTCGAGATGAGCGACGACGACGACGAGATGGCCGCCCTCTGGGAGGCCCGGCGGGAACTGGCCTTCGCCGTCAGGAGCTACGATCCGGACCTCGAGCCGCTCCACCCGGGTGACGTGACGGTGCCGATCAGCGCCTACCCCGAGGTGGTTCACGAGACGAAGCGACTCGCCGACGAGTACGACCTGCTGGTCCCCTGTTTCGGCCACGCGGGCGACGGCAACCTCCACTACAGCGTCCTCGCCGATCCGAGCGATCCCGCCCAACTCGAGCGCGGTGAGGAACTCTACCGAGCGATCGTCGAACTCGCCATCGACCTCGGCGGGACGGCCACGGGCGAACACGGCATCGGCGAGGGCAAGCAGGCGTACCTCGAGCCGGAACACGGCGCGGGCGCGGTCGAGGCCATGCGATCTGTCAAGCAAGCGTTTGACCCAACGGATACGCTCAACCCGGGCAAAGTCTTCCCCGAGACGGCCGACGGCGAGCGGGTTCGGGAACCGGACCGCTGACAGCGGTCGGGACCGGCGTCAGTGGCAGGCCCATCCCTCGGCCGGAAGGACGATATGATCTCACTCGCATCGTTCCCTAGAGCGTTCCATGCCAACCCGCCGTCGTGTTCTCGCGTGTGCCTGTACCGTGGCCGGAACAGCCGCTGTATCGGGAGTCGGCGCGGCTACCGGCAGCGACGGTGATCTGACCCTCGAGATCGTTCGTCACGCCTCCGCCGAGCCCGCCGAGGACGCGCTCGACGCGGTCCGCGAGGGTGTCGACCTGTTCGCGGAGACCTGGTCCGGAGCGACGCCGGGCACCGCCGAGGTAACCCTCGAGACGGATGCGGTCGCCGACTTCGAGATCGCGCCCGCACACGGCGAGACGTTAGACGCCATGGAGACCGACGACGCCCTGCGAGGCGGTCGAACGGCGGCAACGGTGACGCTGGTCGTCGTCGCCGACGGCGCGACGACTGCCGGGGCGATGCGGGGGTACGCGGGCCGTGGCGACGGTCGCTCCCGCGAACCCGGTGCGTACGGCTACGTCAATGCCGAACTCGCTGCGTGTTTCGGCGCGGGAATCGGGACCCCTCGAGACCTGCTGCGGAACTTCGCAGCCCACGAGTGTGGCCACGCGGTCGTCGGCTGGACCGACTTTCCGCACTACCCCGTCGAGGCGACGGAAGCCGAACCCTCGCCGTCGCGACGGGCCCACAGCTGCGGCGCACAAGACCATCCCGACGCGCGGGGCTGGTTCGTTCGCCACGGCATCACCCCGATGGCGACGGGCTACTCGGCAGTGGAGAGCCGGAACACGCCGCGCGATCACCCGTTCGCGACCGAACGGGGGCCGATCGACGAGTACGCCGAGCCGGTTACCGAGTCGCCGTTCTACCTCACCATGGACTACGTTCCCGTCTTCTCCGAAACCGCTCGCGCCGCGATGGCCCACCACTACGAGCGGGTCTTCGGCTGAGTCTCGGCGACCCGCCCGACCGTGCCGTCGTGGAGTGCAGCCCAGTCTTTATTGCGCTGCTACAATTCTTCCGTAGTAGTTACTGTTCGCCGGCCGACGGTGGGTTCGGTCACGCTCCCAGCTATGATTGGCAGGATTCACGTCGATGTCCGCTCGAGTTGCAGCCTCCTGGGTACCGTGTTGAAGTCCCTCTCGCTGACGCTTTTGGTGCCGACGGCGGTCGCGCTGTTCTACCGGGAGAGCCCGCTCCCGTTTCTGGTCGCGCTGGTCGTCGCGGTCGCCGTCGGGATGGGCCTCGAGCGCCTCGAGCCCGAGCCGGACCTCGAACACCGTGAGGCGTTCCTGCTGGTGGCGCTGACGTGGCTGGTCCTCCCGTTGGTCGGGACGATCCCGTATCTCGTCGCCGGAACGGGGACGATCGCGCAGCCGATCAACGCCCTCTTCGAGTCGATGTCCGGGTTCACGACGACCGGGGCGACGGTGATGGGCGATATCTCCGTCGAAACGCACTCGCATTCGATCATGCTCTGGCGACAGCTCACCCAGTGGCTCGGCGGGATGGGGATCATTGTCCTCATGGTCGCGATCCTCTCGGAACTCTCCGTCGGTGGCACGCAACTCATCCGGGAGGAAGCGCCCGGCATTCAGGTCGAGAAGCTGACCCCGCGGATCAGACAGACGGCGCGGGCGCTCTGGCTGATTTACGTCTGGTTTACGCTCGCGGCCGTGGTCGTCTACTACGGGCTCCACCTCGCGGGACTGGCCCCGAACATGACCTTCTACAACGCCGTCTCGCATGCACTCACGACGCTGCCGACCGGCGGCTTCTCGCCGGAAGGACGCAGCGTCGAAGCCTTCGAACCGATCGTCCAGTGGGCGGTCATGCCGTTCATGATCGTTGCCGGGACGAACTTCGCGCTCTATTGGCACGTCTGGCGCGGCAAGCCCGATCGGCTGACCGGGAACGCCGAGTTCCGGTCCTATCTCCTGTCGATGGGCGTTGTCGGTATCCTCCTCTCGGCCCCGCTCTTTCTCGGGGTCGGCCTCGCGACGGTCCCCGACGGCGTCGCCGCGATCCCGGGCAGCCTCGAGCGATCGCTGCGCCACGGGCTCTTTCAGACGCTGGCGATCGTGACGACGACCGGCTACGCCAGCATGGACTTCAACACCTGGAGCGAGTCGACGCAGGTCATCCTGCTGTTCGCGATGTTTCTGGGCGGTTCGGCGGGGTCGGCGGCCGGCTCGATCAAGATCATCCGCTGGTACGTCGTCGGGAAGTCCATCGAACGCGAACTGTTCACGACCGTCCACCCGCAGGCGGTTCGGCCGGTCCGAATGGGCGACACGGGCGACGTCATCGACGAGGAGGCGATCCACGGTATCTTCGTCTTCATCGTCCTCTTTCTGACGCTGTTTGCGGTCTCGACGGTCCTGCTCTTTCTCGACGCCTACCGAACGCCCGGCCTCGAGCTGACGGCACTTGAGGCGATCAGCGCGACGATCGCGACGCTCGGCAACGTCGGGCCGGGCGTCGGCGTCGTCGGCCCGATGAACAGCTACGAGCCGTTTTCCGGAGCCGCGAAGCTGTACATGACCTTCCTGATGTGGATCGGCCGGCTCGAGATCCTCTCCGTGCTGGTGATCCTGACGCCGGCCTATTGGCGTTCCTGACTATGCGGGAGTCGTTACTCGGCCGCTCCGACCCCGGATGACGTCCCGTCGGACCGGTCGTCAGTCGCCGTTTCGTGTCGCTCGACGCCGGTGATCTCGAACCGTGCGCCCCCGTCCCCGTCAGTCGCGATCACCGACCACCCGTGTCCCTCGCAGATGTCCGCCACGATCGAGAGCCCGAGTCCCGTCCCGCGCTCGCTCGTCGTATAGCCGGAGTCGAAAATCTCCTCGGGATCGCCCTCGAAGCCCGTCCCCGAGTCGGCGACGAAGAACCCACCCTCGAGCGTCCCGACGGTGACGGTCAGGTCGCGGCCGTCGGTTTCGGCCCCCGATCGCCCCCCGTGGTCGATCGCGTTTCGGAACAGGTTCTCGAGTAACTGCCGGAGCTGGGTTCGATCCGCGACGATCGTTCGCTCGTCGACGACCGACAGCGTCGCCCCCGCGGTATCGACCGTCGACCACGCCTCGTGTGCGACGGCCGCGAGTGCGACCGGCTCGGGATCCAGCCCGCGTTGACCCTGCCGAGCGAGCGTCAGCACGTCGTCGATCAGCTGTTCCATCCGCTCGTGGGATTCGGCGACGGTCCGCACGTACGCCGGGTCGTACTCCTCCTCGAGCAGTTCGAGATACCCCTTCGAGACCGTCAACGGGTTCCGCAAGTCGTGGCTGACCACGCTCGCGAACTCGTCGAGTCTTCGGTTCTTGCGTTCGAGTTCGCGTTCGCGATGGACCCGCTCGGTCACGTCGTGGACGACGATCGTCCAGCCGGCCGAGTACCCGCGCCCGTCGTCGATCGACGAAATCGAGAGATCGTAATAGGTCCGTCCGCCGTCGAGCGAGAACTGCATCGTGTCGGCGTTTCCCGCCGTTGTCGCGGCGTCCACCCGGTCTCGGTCGCGGGGCCCGTCGATCACCGCGTCAACATCGATCGGAATTACGTCGTCGATCGATTCCCCGACGAGAGCGTCTCGCTCGTCCGCGAATATCTCCCGCGCGACCGGATTGCTGTCGACGATACGGCGATCGGCGTCGGCGACCAGCACGCCGTCCTCGAGGTTCGTCACGACCTCGCTGCGGGCGATGGGGGCGATCTCGAGGAGCCGGTATCGATAGAGGCCGAAGGTAATCGCGAGGCCGGTGACGGTAAAGCCGATCGGCGTCGTGCCGACGATCTCGAGCGACGCCGCCGAGAGGACGGCCGCCCCCCAGGGAACCGTGATCGCGACGAAGACGGCGACTCCCTGCCACCGGTAGAGTCGCTCGGTCCGCGCGATCAGCCGGAAGACGAGGACCGACGTGATCGCCAGACAGAGCGTCGCGTACCCCAGGTGAACGAACAGCCCGAGCCCCGGTTCCGAGGTCGCGACCGTCGCGGACGATGCCCACCAACTCCCGATCGAGATCGGTTCCTCGACCGGCGGCCCCCACAGCACGAACGTGCGGTCGTTGATCGCCAACGCGCCGATCATGGCGAGTGGCTCGATCGACAACAGCCCCAGTCGAGACCGGGTGAGCCAGCGGTCCTCGCCCGTATACTGGAGCGCGAAGACGACGAATAGTGTCGGAATAACGGCAGCACATATCCACTGGAGGTCGGCCCACCACAGTTTCGTGGCTATCGTCGCCGATTCGATCTCGAGGACGTGTGCGCCGAGCCAGACGGCGACGGTCGCCATGAGCGCGGCGAGCGCGCTCGAGCCGGCTTCGGGTCGGGTCCGCCACGCCGCGGCCGCGGTTCCGACGGCGACGACGAGCGAGAGCAACAACACGGCACTGTACGGAGAGACGGCCCAACCCATCGGTGAATAGGTAGCAATTAGTAACGAGACGCAAGTGTCTACCGGCCGGCCATCCGAGAGCCGGCGCTCCGCCCTCGAGGCGGTCGCGGATCGACGTCTCAGTCCTGTACCAGTACGTCCAGTACGTCCGGCCCCTCGCGGTTCAACGCCGCCTCGAGCGCGCCCTCGATTCCGTCGGGCGTCTCGACGAGTTCGGCTCGCGCGCCGTGGCTCTCGGCGTTTTTGACGAGGTCGACGTTCGGCTCGAAGTCCATGCCGACGAAGTCGTAGTCGTCTTCCTCGCCGCCCATGATCGCCAGCGTGTTGTCCTTGAGGATGCGGTAGTTGCGGTTGTCCGAGATGACGACGGTCAGGTCGAGATCGTAGCGGGCAGCGCTGTAGATCGAGTGGGGGTAGTACTGGTAGGAGCCGTCGCCGATGAACCCGACCACGTCCCGGGGATCGTCGTGCTGTTCCTCGGCGACCGCGGCACCGACCGCGGCGGGCAGCCCGTAGCCGAGCCCGCCGCCCTTGTTCGAGATGTACTGCTCGGGGCCGAGGTCCCACCGGGTCAGCATGGCGTACTTCGAGGTGACGCCCTCGTCGACGATCGCGGCGTCGCCTGCAACCCGCTCCATCGCATCGACCAGCTGGGCCTTCGAGGCACGCGGATCGTCCCCGTCGGCCTCGCCGTAGCCGGCCATCTGGGACTCGACCATCTCCTTGACCTCGGCGACTCCCTCGAGGCGGTCGGCGACGACGTCCTCGGAGAGCTTCGTTTGGACGCGCTCGGCGATGCCCTGCATGACGAGCCCCGGATCGCCGATCACGGCCGCGTCGGCGGGCTGGTTCTTCCCGACCTGCCAGCTGTCGTCGGAGAGGTGGATGCAGGTCGTGTCGGGATCGACCAGCGCCTCCTCGTGGCGGGTCAGCGTCGTGTTGGTCGAACAGCCCGCGAAGAGTATCGTATCGGTATCCATCAGCATCGCGGCCAGCTCCTCGTTGGTCGGCAGGTAGGAGACCCACTGCTCGTGGTCGGTCGGGAAGTCCACCTCGCAGGCGAGGATCTCCCCGTGGACGCGGGCCCCCGTCGCCTCCGCGAGGTCGACCGCCGCGGCGACGGCGTCGGCCCCCGACCGGGCGACGTGGTCGCCGACGACGATCACCGGATCGTCGGCCTCGGCTAACAGTTCCGCCGCGCGCTCGAGTTGGCCGGGGTCGCCGCCGCCGGCGTTGGGAATCGGGCCCAGCCGTTCCGGCTCGGCGTCGGTTTCGGCCAGCATCACGTCCAGCGGGAGGCCGAGAAAGACCGGGCCGGTCGGCGGGGTCATCGCGACGCGGAACGCGCGCCGCAGCATCGTCGGCAGCGCCTCGACGTCCAGCACTTCGTCCGACCACTTGCAGAACTCGCGTGCCATGTCGGCCAACCGGCCCGAGAGGATCGGCTCCTCGTGGCGGAAGTCGGTACTGTGGTTGCCCGCGGTCACGACCAGCGGCGCGCCGGTGATCTTGGCCGCGTAGAGGTTGCCGAGCCCGTGGGCAAGCCCCGGCGCGATGTGGAGGTTCGCGACGCCGACCGGCGTGATCGAGTCGTCGTGGTGGGCGTGATACCGGCGGCGCTGTGCGTAGCCGCCGGCCATCCCCACCGCGATGTCCTCGTGGAGGCCGAGCCGATACTCGAGGTCGCTGTCGCCGATCGCGTCCATGATCGGGAGTTCGGTCGTCCCCGGATTGCCGAAGACGTAGTCGACGCCGTAGGTCTCGAGAGCGTCAGTGAAGAGATCCGCACCAGTATACTCGTCCGTCATGCTCGCTCGTGGTACGGCACACCACATCAAATTGTGTGTTTCGGAACCGCGGTGCCCGCCCGAGGTATTATCCGTCAGTTCGTTGTCGTCCGGGTATGGCTCTCGCGAGAGACGGGACGGGTTCGGGCGCGGTCGCTCGAGCGTACTGGTCGCAGGTCCATCCCGTCTTCATGACGCCGCCGATCGCCGCGTCGCTGTTCGGCGCGATCCTCGCGGGGAGCGTCGACCCGGTTCTCGCAGCGGTCCACGTCGTCGCGATGTTCGCGGCGGTCTACACGGCCCACGTCAAAGACGGCTACGTCGACTTCCACGTCCGCGGGGAGGACGACGACCACCCGCTGACCGAACGGGGCTGTCGGATCGGCCTCGCGGCGTCGACGGCGGTGTTCGCGGGCTGTTGTCTCCTGCTCGCGGCGCTGGTCGACGTCCTCGTGCTGGCGGTCGTGGTTCCGACGTGGCTGATCGCCTACCACCACGCACCCCAACTCGACACGAACCCCGTGACGGCGACGACCGGCTATCCACTCGGCATCGCCCTCTCGATCCTCGGCGGGTTCTACGTCCAGGCCGGGACGATCACCGCCGTCTCGCTCGGCTTCGCCGTCGTCTTCCTGATCCTGTTGTCGGGCGTCAAGGTGATCGACGACGCACAGGACTACGCGTACGACCGCTCGATCCGGAAGCGAACGGTCGCGGTCGCCGTCGGTCCCGACCGCGCCTATGCCGTCGCCTACGGACTGATGACCACGGCGCTGATCGCCGTCACCGCGTTCGCCGTCCTGCGGATCTTCCCGCTGACCGCGCTGCTGGCGGTCCTGGCCTTCGCTGCGGTCGCCGCTGTCGCGCGCCGGGCCGATCCGGAACTCGCGACCATGCTGCTCGTTCGGGGCTCGTACGTCTTCTTGGCGGTCCTCGTCGCCGCCGTCCGGTTCGATCCGCTTGGCCGACTGGTCTGAGACCGAGCGCCCTACAGCGACTCCCGGAAGCCACAGCGAGGACAGTACATGCAGCCGTCCCTGACCAGCGTATAGCTCTCGTCACAGCGACTGCACTGACAGCCCAGCGAGCGGCCGACCTCGCGGGCCAGCCCAGCGACCGTGGTCCGAAGCAGGCGCTGCTGGCGTTCGGCCGCCTCGAGTCGCTCCTCGAGGGTGGCCAACCGTGCCGCCATCGCTCGGTCGCGTCGGGACTCGGAAACGCCCGTGTGCCGTGGGGTCATGTGGGGAGTATGTCGCCGTCGGAGAAAAGCACGCCCCTACCCGACAACGATCGCGATAGTCCGTGCCGTCGTCGATATCGCGCGGCCGAAAAACCGGGTCCGTCGGCGCGCTACTCCGCGTCGGCCGCTTCGGTACCCTCCGTGGTCTTCGGCGGCTTCCAGTCGAGTTTGACGGTGACCGTCTCGCGCTGGCCCCGCAGGATCGAGGACCGCTCGTGGACGCCGACCTCGTAGGCGATCGACTCCGGGGGCGTGAGATCGACCGTTTTGTTCCCCGTTCGGACCATCGCCTGGCCGCTCCCCTCGATCTCGTCGGCGGCAAGGGCCTTGTCCACTATATAATTATTAAACACACATAGAGTTATAAAATGTCTACCTAGTGCTTGGCTTACCAGTGTTACGACACAGCAAAGCTAGTTCTGTGAAAGACAGAACGACTTCCATGTTAGCATTACACAGAATTGTAAATTGTTGTTATCTCTTCAATAAAGTCATGCGTCAATTTCACCAAGACAGGGATTTTCGACCGAAACAAGTCGACTACGGCTACAATGAGATTCAACTTGATGCTCGTGTCGTTGCTGCCGGGTGAGCAAACCGAGATCCCTTATTGATTATCCACCGTGCTATGCGCCGTCTCTAGCAATCGTACCGAAACCCGTAATCACAGATGGATATAATATTAGAGAGTTGATGTTTCGGAACGGTGGAGAAATACAATGACTAGATTATGCGATACCATCTGAAATAATAATCTATGAATATGAATTTCCACAGAAATAGCCAATAACTATTACTTCTGGACTTGGTGGCGCTATTAGTAATGGCCTGCGGCCATATTCACCTACACTAATTATCTTTAGAATTCAATCCCAGGAATAGTGCATGTGCGGCAAGAAAACAGCCAACACAGAAAAGAAATGCTGCGAAGACAGCATCTACGTTTCCACCACCTACAATAATTGTATTTGGAGATGCTTGTTTAATTAATGTTGATAATGTAGATTGGATCACTACCGCCATCAGTAGTATTCCAATAGTAAACAGGAGCGACTCTTTCAGGTACTTCATAATATGTAGTACATATTTGGAGTGGATGTAAATATATATTAGTGATTTATAATTTGCACACTTTAATTAGATTTCTTGATCTCGATCAGTACTATTTGGCAATTCCCACTTATCGACACCAGACGGAACCGATACTGAAATACCGGTGCCTGGAATAGTAATACTCAGATTATCCAAAACCGGGAGTTTACCAACATTCATAGAACTCCACGTGTGGGTGTAGAGACCAGAAACTATGCCTTTGGATGAAGTATTCTGTTTACGGATTACCATCTGGATAACACCTTGGCCAACCGGATAGAAGTCAAGATTAGGATCACGCACATCATCCGTAAATTCAGCAATCAACGAATTTCCGGGAGCATCCTCATGTGGATTTCCTGGTTCACTCTTTATAGAAAGTTTCCCATCTACTTCTGAACCCCCATCATGGTCCTCAACGTTACCAGTTCCTCTCGCACTATCGTCAACATACCCAAAAATATCGTCCTCGAATGCGAGGACGGGAACATCAACCGGAGCTGGACCAGAAGCACCGTTACTGTACCCTTCAACCGTCCAACCTAATCCAATAGCGTATTCATTCTTGCTCTTATCCCATTCATTAGTGTAGAATGTCACACTACTAGAGCCTTTATCATAGAAGTCCTGCGTAGATACGCCTTCTGTATTAGCTGAAATTGACTCGGTTACTTTTGTATAATTCACATTATTTTCATCAAGTAGCTTTAGGGCTTTGTCAACTTTACAATCATCAATCAGCTGATTGAATTCGTGAGAGACGCCTGCCTCTTTAACTGAACTACCGTTATCAGCAGTGACTGAACTGGGTGCTAAAGTCAGCATTCCTAGCCCAGCAGTCGTTTTCAAGACATTACGTCGGCCGTATTTTTTGAAGCTGTTCCTTTTAGCTTCATCGCCTAATACGTCATTACAGTCCTTATCTTGCATGTTGGAACACTACATTAGAATAACATTTGTGCTTGTACTTGAACCCTCTGTTATTATTGATATTAATTTATAAATATTAAATTATTAATTTCTTCAGCCAGCGCTCAGCGCTAACCTGACTGACGTTCCATGTTTCGTGGAATCATTCGATTAGCATCGTGTAGGTCTGAAAGAGTTTTTCAACGACGTTGCGGTCAGTGTAGTTGAGATCGCCGCCGAGATTAGTTCGAGCAAAGGCAGTCAGGTAGCCCATACCATCAACGAGAAACACCGCGTCTGCGATGCGGTGTTTCTTTTCAACTCCTCTAAGAACCGTTCAGCGGATCGCAGCCCTTATGTTTCGAAAGTCGTGTTCCATGCACGACTTTCGAATCAACATCAATCGCAGTGTAGAGCCACGTTTTCTCTTCGTTCCCGAGTTGAATCTGTTTCTCATCGACTGCAACACGGTCTGATTCTTCTGTGAAGTCTTGCTCGTGATAATCAGCGTAGGTTTGGTACCAGTGCTGAATCGTGGTTCGGCGTCGAACGCTGCCGAACCACTTACAGGAATCTCGATGCTCTGCTAACGAGGCCGCTCAAGCATGAACAGTGTACGCCAGACTGATCAGACAGGCTAGTGTGCGCGTCCGAACACTATCCAAAAATTCCACAGCAGAAGAACCCGTTACATCGACGTGGAGTTCTTCGAACAGCATGCTCCCACTTTCCTTGCAGAACCTCGCTCAGTTCACCCTCAATCTACCAGTGTCAAATTCCAGTATATATATCGAATTATGAAGACAAAATAAAATAATATTGGTGGAAGTGATCCTCATCGGTATTTGAATCAGTTCTCAGTTTGCGGGTTTAAGAATTTGTACTCACGATCTTGATCACGTCGCCCTCCTCAAGTTCGTACTCCTCGCTGATCTCGCGGTTCGATTTCGCGTTCACGGCATGGAGGTAGCCGTCGCCGATGTCGGAGTGGACGCTGTAGGCGAGGTCGACCGGGGTCGAGCCCTCGGGCAGGAGGAAGGCGTCGGGGAGGACGTTGCCGCTGCCGTCGGACCACTTCGAGGCGTCCTCGACCGGGTAGGCGGTGAGGTGATCGAGCAGGTCGTAGACGGCGTGATCGAGCGCCGCCTGCACGCCGGTGCCGCCCCACTCGGTCATGGTGTCTGCCAGTCCCTCGAGGGCCTCGCGCTGGGCGTCGTTGACGTCGTCGCCGACCTCGAGCGTCTCGTCGCCGGGATCGTAGTCGACCAGCCCGTTCTCGGCGGCCCGGCGCAAGGCGAGTTCGCCCTCCGCCGTGGTCGGGATCACGGGCTTGTCCAGGTCCAGCAGGCGCTCGACGTTCTCCTCGGGTGCGACGTCGATCTTGTTGGCCGCGACGACGATCGGTTTCGTTCGCTCGCGGACCAGTCGTGCGAGTTCCTCGCGGTGGTCGTCGTCCCACTGGATCGGGTCGTCGGGATAGTCCAGTTCCCGCAGGACCGTCGCGATCTGCTTGGGAGAGGCACCGAAGCCCGAGAGCATGTCCGCCAGCGCGTCGTCGATGTCGAAGTCCGGGGAGCGCGATTTGCGCTCGACGGACTCCCAGTTGCGGTCGACGATGCCGGCCAGCCAGAGATCCATCTCCTCCTCGATGAAGTCGATGTCCTCGAGCGGGTCGTGGTCGCCGATATCGACCGGTTCGCCCTTCTCGTTGGTGCCGCCGGAGGCGTCGACGACGTTGACGATTACGTCCGCGTTCGTCAGTTCGTCGAGGAACTGATTGCCCAGTCCCTTCCCCTCGTGAGCGCCGGGGACCAGCCCCGCGACGTCCAGCAGTTCGATCGGCACGTAGCGCTTGCCGTCCTCGCAGTTCTCGGCGTTACAACGGTCCTCGCGCTCGAGGCAGGGACACTCGGTCCGGACGTAGCTCACCCCGCGGTTGGCGTCGATCGTCGTGAACGGATAGTTGGCGACGTCGACCTCCGCCATCGTCGCCGCGGTGTAGAACGTGGACTTGCCGGCGTTCGGTTTCCCGGCAAGCGCGATCGAAAGCATGCCTCCCGATAGCGCCGTCCGGAGGAATTGTCTTTCGATTCGACCGACCTCGGCGGTCGCTCGCGTCGGTCGGGCCGGCGGAAGCGGCGGATACGTCGCGTACGGCGGTCGATTCCCCTCGTCCCCCGTACTCGAACCGCGTGGGGGCACGTCGTGCGTTCTACCCCGTTCCGGGGGCGGTCAGATAAATCGGGCTGTCAACTCAGAGTTCGACAGCCATCATCACCTCGTCGACGTAGTGGCCGTTGAGTTTGTAGTGGTCCTCGCGGACGGCTTCCGTCTCCCAGCCGTGACCCTCGAGGAAGGCGATCGCCCCCTCGTTGGTCGAGGGAACGCTCTGGTAGAGCTTCTCGTAGCCGTTCGAACCGGCCCACTCGAGCCCTCGGGAGAGGAGATGCGAGCCAATGCCGTGGCCACGGTACTCCTCCAAGACGCCGACGGTGAGTTCGGCGGTGTGGCTCAACTTGTCGATTTCGGGCGCATAGAGGTGGACCCAGCCGACGACGTCGTCCTCGACGGTGGCGACGAAGAACATCCGCGACTCGAGTTCGTTGTGGCGGAGCAGGGCCTCCTCGTGATCGATCTCGTCGGCGACGCTCTCGGCCTCGATGTAGGTTCGTTCCTCGGCAACTTGCCGGATCGCGCCGACGATCCCCGTCAGGTCCTCCTGGCGGGCGGGTCGGATGTGGAACTCGAGGTCCGCCGAGACGTACTCCTCCTCGGCACCGGCGTCGATCGTCACCCGGAGTTTGCCGTCGCCTTTCTCGAGTCGCCCGTCGCGTTTGAGGATCGCGACGTGGTGTCGGAACCCGCTCGGATCGATCCCCAACCGTTCCCGTGTGTCGTCGGGATCGACCGCACCGTGTCGCTCGACGTACTCGTAGATCCGTTTGCGGTCCTCGTGACCGAACTCGAGTGTCTCAGTGGCCATGGCACTCGCTACCACGAACCAATACTTAATCCTTGCCTGGCGGATACGACCGGTCCCCGGCGTGACCTTAAGCCGGCAACTGGTACAGCCGGCCCCCCTTGCACCGGGAGTCCATCGGTCCGATCGCGTGAGACGATCGCCGCCCGGTTCCCGGCGGCAGACGTGTCGCGCGTTCCCCATGATCGGATCGGACGTGGTGGTTGCTGGATCGGCCCTCGCGATCGCGGTAGCGGTCGGACTGGTCGCCCACGAATGGTCACACGCCGCGGTTCTGCGGCTCGCACGCGTCGAGTACGCCGTCTCCTACTTTCCCGGTCGTGCCGACGGCCTCGTCGCACTGGTCACGACACGGCCGTGGGCCGCCGTCCACCCCCGACCGACCGGTACCGAACCGCCCTGGGCACTCCGCCTCGCGGCGCTCGCGCCCGCCTTGCTCGCCGTGCCCGTCTTCGGACTGGGACTGTCCGGCCACCTGACCACGGAGACGCCGGTCGTCGCCGCGGCGGCGATCGGGTGGCTCGCCTGTGCCCTGCCCAGTCCGCAGGACTTCTCGGTCGCCTTTCACGCCGGCCGACTCCTCGAGCGGTCCCGAGAGCGGACCGGAACGGCCCACTCCCGCGCCGACTGACGGTCGTCGCCGGGTCGTTCCCGTCGCTCTACGAGTCGGTCCACGCGTGTACGGACGTTACGGCTGCGAACGAACCCAAAACGAGTCCCGCGGCGACGAGCCCGTCGATCGGAGCGAGCCCGGCCGCCACCGCGCCGAGGAACACAGTACCGAGCCCGACGGTCGCCCCGTACCGACGGGGCCACGGGTCGCTCGAGTCCGTTTCGGTCGGTCCCTCGAGATACGGCTCGAGCTGACCGGTCCGCAGCGTCGAGTCGACCCGGCCGCGATCCTTGTCGTACTCGATGATCCCGTGATTGTCGAGTTTCGGCAGGTGGGATTGGTACAGCGAGATGTAGACGCGCTGGCGTTCATCGGATCGGAGTTCCTCGACGGTCGTCTCCTGTTCCCAGGCGGCGACCTGTTCGGCGAGCTCGCGTAGTCGGACCGGTCCCTCGGCGTCCCGCAGGTATCGCAGGACGTCCCGCCGGCGCTTCGTCTGGAGGAGGTGATGGACGTCGTCCAGTGACAGTTCGGCGGGGATCGCCCCTCCGTCCGCGTCTCGGGCGGCATCACCGGGGTCGTCGGTCCGGCCGCGATCGATCACGTTCGTGTGATTGTATACCAGGCGGACGGATAAACATACTGACCTCGACGGTGTGTCTCGGTGATTGACGGCAAAAGCGAACGCTCGGGTCGTGAACGACCCGGAGCGGCCGACAGCAACGCGGTCATACAGCCACGAATGACCGCGAATCGTGATTGAGTACGGGTGATCCACCGGCGCTCACAGCGACGGTCGGTCGTCGGGCGGTCGGCGTCTCGCCGACATAACCCTCATTGGGCCATCGGGCAATAAATCTATCTATTGGAACAAGAACGTCATTGTCTGCCGATAGAAAGAGGACGTATTGGGTATTACTTGGCGAGATATGTTCCACCCAGGAACCTACGAGCGCAGAGGTGCGGGAAAACTGCTAGCGTGTCGACCGAGGCCCGGCGGACTCAGGGGTCGATCGCCATCGGTGCGGTCCGCTCGGAGAGTTCGGCACTGACCAGAGCCGCGTGGCTTCGGCGGAGTCGTTCGGACAACGCCTGATGGGAGACGTCGAGTTCGGCCGCCAACTCCTTGAGCGTCACCCCCCTCGGCACGTCGAAATACCCCAGTTCGTGGGCCTTGCAGATCGTCTCGTACTGGGTTTCGGTCAGGGGTGTCTGTGCGCTCGCGAGGTCGTCGACGCCGCTGATCCGGGTGACGGTCGCCCGGTATTCGTATTGCTCGAGCAGGTCGTGACACGCCGACACCGACTCCCGATCGTGAAAGAGCAGTTTCACCAGCCACCGACCGTTCCGTCCCCGAGCGGTCAGGATCGCGCCGTCGTTGTCGGTCACGATCTCGGTAAACAGTTTCGCCGCGTCCCCGAACTCGGTCCTGAACAGCCAGCGATCGCCCGGGCCGACGTCCGTCCCGGCGCCGTCGGACGCGCCGGTCGGCGACTCCCCGCCGTCGCCGAGACTGGCGATTACGTCGACCGACGGATCGGCCTCGAGCGCCCGGGCGACGGCGTCCCGATCCGGACCGCCGGCCCAGATCAGCGGCGGCGAGTCACCGATCATCCCCCCGACCTGAAACTCGAACGTCGATACCCGATCGAAGGTCCGGTCAAAGCCGAGTCGCGCTGCCGGAATCTCGAGTTCGACGACTGTGGTCATCACCGAACCCCACCACGAAGACGTATAGACGGATTTCGCTACCGGTAGCCTTTCCCGCCACCCAAATCGGATGACTGTCATGTCGAATCCAATTTCAGCCGGGACGATATGCGGGGTGTGACCGTTCTATGAGAGACTACCGCCCATTAGTGTACTAATTTTAACACTATCGTCGGGGTGCGACTCTCTACGAAGAGACGAAACGACATCGGTGCGTTCTCAATTCCTGTAATTTCCGGTCAAGTACAAGTCCCTCCGTGTCTTCCTTCTAGGTGGCCAAGAACCGATATTTGGCTGACAGGGAATACGAAACCACGGCGCTCCGTCGCCGCCGTTCTCGCTGATTTCTCCACACGATCGGCACGTAACTACCGTCGCAGCCGAGCGACGGGTCCGTCCGCACCGTCGCGGTCGAACTCGACCAGCCCGTCGGCCTCGAGGTCCTCGAGCAGGCCGGTCAGCCACTCACGGCCGTACTCGCCGTCGGGGACGTAGTCGACGCGGATGCGGTGGCCGAGCGTATCGATCTCGAGTTCGCCGTGTTCGCGGAGGGTGCCGATCACGCGACCGCGGAACTGCCGGCGGCTCCCCTCGAAACTCGGCTGGGTCGGGACGTCGGGGGCGGTGAAGTCGCCGCTGGCGTAGGCCGAACACCATTCGCGCCACGGACAACCGGCTTCGTCACACGAGGGCGTCTGTTCGCAGGCGACCCCGCCCAGTTCCATGATCGCGTTGTTCCAGACTCGCGACTCGCCGTCGGGCATGAGATCGTTCGCCGCGTCCTCGAAGACCGCGTCGTCGTCGGGCACGTCGAACGCGCGGTAGAGAACTCGCTTGACGTTGGTGTCGACGACCGCGTCCCCGTTGTTGAACGCGAAGCTCGCGACCGCGTTGGCCGTGTACGGACCGACGCCCATCAGTTCCTGTAGCTCCGCGGGGGTCTCCGGAAAGTCGCCGTCGTACTCCTCCTCGACCTGCCGAGCCGCCTCGTGGAGGTACTTGGCCCGGTTGTTGTAGCCCAGACTGTGGTCCGTCCAGAAGCCAACCACGTCCGCCCGGTCGGCCGCCGCGAGGGCGGCGGTCGTCGGCCAGCGCTCGAGGAACCCCTCCCAGGCCTCGACGACCCGACCGAGCTGGGTCTGCTGGCTCATCACTTCGCTGACGAGGATTTCATAGGGGTCGTCGGTCCGCCGCCACGGGAACTCCCGATGGTCGTCCTCGTACCACGCGATCAGCGCCTCGCGAACGGCCTCGCGGTCGTCGGGTAGCTGCGCCCCGTCCCCTGCTGTCATCGGCTGGGGTTACGCCGTCGGCTGTAAGTCAGTGTCGCAATGGGGCGGCCCCCGGCGACGTAGTCCGACTCGAACTGGAAAGGCCTATCCGGCCCGCTCGAGTCCGCACGGGTATGAGCCTCGACGATCTCAACGACGACGTAACGACCACCTACACCGACATCGGCGACGAGCTTGCGCTCTCGCTGGACCGCGAGACGCGCAACGAACTCGCCTTGCTCGAGACGGCCCTCGAGCCCGAGGAGACGGACGAACTCGTCCGGCGGGCGATCCACATGCTCTTTCAGTCGACCGTCGACACCGGGAAACTCGACTTCCAGCTGCGGACGGCCTACGACGTGACCTACGACGAGTACCTCTCGGGGATGACCTTCGAGGAGATGACTGGTGCGGACCAGTATCCCTCGATGGACGACGAACGCCGCTATCAGTTCTGACGACTCACGGCCGTCCCGCTCAGTGTCGATCCGATTTCCGTCGTCCTCTAGTAGCCACCGACAGTCACTGCGCACCTGATCACACGACAGCGTTGCGATCAGTGTGTCAATCGTTTCAGCGGCTACTATCGGCGGATTTCTAGAATTACTGCATTATCCTATCGCCATGATAGCCGAGTTTATATCCGTCCAGGTCTTCGCCTCGAGTATGGCAGTAACCCAACGTTCACTCGAAATTGACTATCAGTGTCCCGATTGTTCGGGACCGCTCGCGGCTCGGTACGAGTCACTGGTCTGTGACGACTGTGGCTACACGCCGCGTCACGGTGCCGACTGATCGGTCCAGTACAGTGTCGTCGTCGAATCGATACCCGAACGCCCGGTCACCACTCGATGCGCTCGTTTCTCGCTTGCGTTACTCGTCTTTCCAAATGAGGCCTTCAGTCTCCGCGGTCAGGACGGTCTCACCGGCCGCGTTCTCACAGACGACGTCCGAGACGAATTCGTACCGGTCATCTCGTTCTCTAACGGTGTCGAACGTCGAACGACACGTGATCGGTTCGCCGGTGTAGACCGGCTGGTGGAAGTTAAACTCCATCGTACTGGCCAACACTTCGTTATCGCTCCCGAGTTTCGTTGGCAGCGTCGCGGTCAACAACCCCTGGACCATCACTCGTCCATCGTCGTCCGGCTCGGTGTGGCGCGGTTGGTCGTCACCGGTGAGGTCCGCGAACCGCTGTACGTCGTCGACCGTGAACGTTCGCTCGAACGTCCTCGTCTCGCCCTCGGTTGGGTGCGTCATCGGAACTGATCTCCGCGTTGAAACTACAACAAAATAGCGGTGCCGGGACGACGCGTCGGCTGCGACCGTTTCGCCACGGTCCTCGATCGCTCGAGTCACGCGCGGAATCCGGATCGTATCGGCCGTTCGTGTCCGCTCCGATCTCGGCAACTCTCTCGGGAACTCCGTCTGCTAATCGCTCACTCGATTTCCAACTGGCCGCCGCTCCCGCCGTCCCCCTCGTTGCCGTCCTCGTTCCATTCGAGTTCGAACTCGACACTCAACTCACCGGGCCCGCTCGTTGGCCCCTCGCGTTCGGCTTTGACCTCGAACGTCGGTCGGGCCGGCGGCTCCATCGTCACGGACTCGGAACCGGACTTGAGCGTGATTGCATCCCCTCGTTCGAGCTTGTCAGCAACACGCCGGAGATACGACGCGATGTCCGCTCGGCTCTGGTCGCTCTCCGATTTGAACAGGACTTCTTCGGGCATACAGCATCGCTACACTTCCCGTCCCGATAAATGTATTCGCCGTACGTACCGCAAGTTCTACTGGACTGAAGAGTGGCTCCTGCGACCGTCGGAGCCGTCAGTCGTCGATCGGGGCCGCGCTCGAGAGCGCCTCGTCGATGTCGGCCTCGGCCATCTTCTCGACCAAGGCGTCGATCACTTCCTCGCGCTTGCCGCTGACGAACTTGATCGAGCCGACGACGAGGTGGCCGCCGCCGGAGACGCCGCCGCCCGCAATCTCGGCTTCCAGTTCCGATACCATGGTCGGGATGTCCAGCCGGACGCCGTCACTGCGAAGCACGGCGAAGTCGGGCCCGTAGCCGACCGTGATCACCGGATCGCCGGTCTCCTCGATCTTGCGGTCGTGGATCTCGCCGGTGGTCTTGCCCGGCGCGGGGTAGGTAAAGCGGTGGGCGTAGTTCTCGACGTCGATCCGATAGAGGTGCGCGCCGTTCTCGAGGGTCTCGTGTTCGAGGTGGGGCATGGCGGCCTCGAGTTGCTCGTCGACCTCCTCGCGGCCGCGGTCGGCGAAGAACTCGACGAGTTCGCGGTGGCGATCCTCGTCGTCGCTGTCGACCTGCAGCAGGTCCTGAATCAGCTGGTCGCCGGAGTTATACCGCAGCCAGAAGGCGGCGTAGTCGAGCGCCTCGCTGAGGTCTTGCAGTCGGTTCTCGTCGTAGCCTTCTTCGGCGGCCAGTTCGAGGTAGTCGTCCATCGCGTCGGCCTTCGAGCGGTCCGAGAGGCCGGCGACGGCGGGGACGTGGCGGAGTTCCTCGCCGAGTTCGGGATAGATCATCCGCGCGAGTTCGACACAGAGCATCCCGGTGGTGATCCGGTAGTCCTCGTCGTGGAGATAGGGATTGACGTGGGCGTCGAGCAGGTCGCCGACCGCGTCGGGATCGGGGTGGTGGTGGTCGACGGCGACGATCGGGATGTCGTAGTGGGCCAGCGTCTCGTAGGCCGGGACGTCCTCGGCCGTCGAGCCGTTGTCAAGCATCAACAGGAGGGGAAGCTGCTGGCCGTGTTTCTCGCGGTCCTCCAGGGCGAAGTTCAGGTCCCGCGTGGCGTCTTCCATCTCGTAGAACGGCGCTTTCGCCGGCAGCCGCTTGATGAGATGACGCGGCGCGTCCGCGTCCTCGTGGACATCGGCGATAAAGCGCTGCAGCGCGATCTGGACGGGGACGGCGGCGCACATCCCGTCGCCGTCGGCGTGGTGACGGACCCGGATCGGGCGCCCCTCGAGGACGGTCCGGCGCAGCAGTCGCGCGACTTCCTCGAGGTCCTCGCGGAGCTTTTCGAAGGCCGGCCAGTCGATCAGCGGCTCGACGTCGTGGGGTTCGGCCCGTTCCTCGAGGGCCGCCTCGAGGCGGTCGCGCGCCTCCTCGGCGTCCTCGCCCTCGAGCGTCGAGAGCCCCTCGACCTCGATCTGGACCGAGCCCTCGCGGTGTTCCGGCGTGCCGGTGACGCGGACGACGTCGCCGACCTCGATCGAGGGATAGGCGCGGACGCCGGCCTCCTCGAAGGCGGCACAGGGGACGACGCCGTTCTCGTCGGCGACGTGGAAGATCGTCGGGCCGCCGGTCTGTTTGACCTGGGTCACCTCGCCCTCGAGGTGGACCTGGTCGCCGATCGATCCCTCGAGGCCGTCGGTGCCGGTCAGCGAGTAGTCGCGGCTGACCGACTCGGTCTCGTAGTCGTCGCCGACATCGACCGGCTCGAAGGCCATGTCGCCGTTCTCGCGGACGCTCTCGAGTTCGACGACGAGTTCGTCGCCGACGGCGTAGGTGCCCTCGAGGACGGATTCGTGGACGAGTCCGGAGACGGAATCGGAGAGATCGACGAAGACGCCGTAGTCGACGATGCCGTTGATTTCGGCGAGATAGGAGCGGCCGGTCTCAACGTCGTCAGCGGTACAATCGGGAGCGAGATCGTAAACGACGGAACCCCCGTCGTCTGCGCCGGGTTCCCCGGCGGAGTCACGCGTCATCTTGAGTCGGATTTTGGAGGTGGTCGCGTATAACCCTTGTCAAGAAGCGATGGCGACTCGCGGCGCGGATCGCACCAAGAGCCGTTCGGTGCGAGTACGTCCGCGCCGAGTGGTTCCGGGCCCGTCGCTGCTCTGCTCGGCGACGAGGCGCTGCCAGCTCGTCGCCGTCGAACCCGCCTGCGGAGCGACTGCGCGAGACGTCGAGTGGCCGGGAGCGCACGGTTGCCCCTCGGTCGATGCTCTGTCGGTGCTTCTCGGTCGCGATCGGACCACCCGTACCGTCGGGGCGAGACGACGATATCACGGCAGGTATTTTATATGAGGATGTTTAAAATGAACAAGGTATCCCGTCGGAACCGACAGGTCGCGTTTGATCGTCGGTAGCGTCGGTTAGAGTATTCGCATGGAAACCGATATACAGGAGATTAGGCCGGTTGAACTGTCTGATTCGATCGAGTCAGGTGAGGTAACCCTCGTTCTCGGCGCACCATGCGTCGGCAAGTCCCACCAC
The DNA here is from genome assembly GCF_041821105.1 of Natrinema sp. H-ect1. Taxonomy (NCBI): domain Archaea; kingdom Methanobacteriati; phylum Methanobacteriota; class Halobacteria; order Halobacteriales; family Natrialbaceae; genus Natrinema; species Natrinema sp. H-ect1. The sequence continues at coordinate 172,111 of NZ_JBGUBA010000004.1, forward strand.
GTAGCGGCCGTCGGACACACCGTCACGCGACTGCCGGCGGCCGCGGCTGTCGACGATGACGAACTGGTGATCGTCGATGACTTCGCGACCGCGATCTGCGATCTGACCGACGAAGCCTGGTCGACGTACGGTGACGAACGCGGCGAGAAATCGTTGCTCACTCGAGCGGGCGGCGCGGCGTTCGTGACCCGACCCCGAAGTTTCGACTGGCTATGCCGGTCCGAGTCGGACGTGTCCGCGGCGTTCGTCGAGGCGGTGGACACCGTTTTGATGGTCAGAACGCCGCCTGCTGCGGGTACCAACGCGATCGAAACGATTCGAGACGCCGTCGCGTCGAGGCGAACGTCCCCACTGGGTGACGAGAGACGGGCCCAGCTCGGATCGCGGATCGCGTATCCAACGTATCGGTTCGAGAGCGACCCACTCCGTGCCCGGTTGGGCTGGTACGACGCAACGGTCACTCCCGCGGCGTTTCTGTCGCTGACTTCCGCCGGATCGACGCCGGTACTCGTCGGTGCGGACGTGCGGCGAATGCTTCAGGACCGAGATGTTTCGATCGAGCCACTCGGCAACGCACTCGTCGACATCGGCCGCCCCCTGGTACCGAGTGGCGACAAACCCGGTCGACGGTTCAACGATCGGGCCCCGCCCGTCACCGCAGCGGCGTCGCTTATCGCTGCCGCACTGGCCGATGACGCGAACTGGTTTGGGCCGCTCGTCCGGTGCCGACCGCTCCCAGCGGCCGCTGAGGCCCTCGAGACCGCGTTCGACCTCCCGCCGGGTACCGTCGGCTTCCTCCGAACGTTCGCGGCCGAACCCGCGAGGGGCGCGATTCGCGATCGACTCGCGGCTCGAGCCGACGACGAGGCCGCAATCGCCGATTTCCTCGAAGACCGGGTCGGGGCGTTCCGTACTATCGACGCGGTGTTCTCGTCGCTCGAGGCGGTCTCGACATCGCCTGAGACGTACGGTTCGTCGCCGTTGGTCGGTGCCTGGCAGTCGGAGGGGCTCGACGAACTGCGGGCAGCGGCGACGGCGCACGAACTTCCCGACCGGACCGACGGCTCGGACGGGAGCGCCGATCGACCGGGAACGGACCCGGAGTCAGACGTCGACTCCACAGCCCTGCTTGAGGCGCTCGACGGCGGGATCGTGGTCCTCACCGGGACGAAGGCGAGCGGGAAGCGACGACTCGCCTCCCGCGTCGCCGCGGAACTGAGCGACTGGGGGGCGACGATCATGCTCCCCGATCTCCGACGGCCCGATCGGGTTCGCCGCGGGATCGATGCCACGCCCGATGCCGTCGTGGTTGCGACGTACGCGGCAGAACCGGCCCAAATCGTCGGCGACGACGGCGTTCGAGCGATCGTCGACTGGGTCGACGAGGGCGTGTGTACGGGCGCGATACTCATCTGCGATACCAGTAATCGCGACCGGTTCGATGCGAGCTGCGAGCGAGCCGGCTGTGACGAGCGGGAGGCGTGGCTAGACCGCACCGACGTTTCACTCGACGAGCCAGCCGTCCCCGCCGATCGAGACCCAGCGACGATCGCCGAAGACCTACTCGACGCGATGGACTGGAACGAGACCCAAACGCCGTCCCGCGACCCCATCGATGTCGAGCCAGTTGCCGACCAGAGTACGCTCGCGGCCGTTGCTGGCGTCCCGGACAACGCTTTGGACGAGGCGTTCCTCGGTCGGATCGTCGCCGAAACGGTCCACGGGTTCGCGACGACCCACCGGCCGAACGCGGGGTCGCCGTGGCTCGACCTCGTCGACGAACTCGTTCGCGATGTCGGACGGAATCGGTGCGCCGATTCCGACGAGGCGATACGGTTTCGCGGCGGGGTCTACGGGACCGCGATGGCCGCCATCGCGACCGCGAATCCGACGACCGACGAGTGGATCGGTGCGATCGCACAGCACGCCGTCGCCGCCACGAACGAGACCGCGACTCCGGTGGGACGGGAATCGGTCGGCGGCGACCAGGAACCGTTCGCGACCGCGTTTGCGACGGCACTGGGGAACCTCGCACTCCCCGGGGACGAGACGAGGGTGAACATCGGTGCCGTCGCGTGCGTCGACGAGGCCCTCCACGAGGTCGTTCCGACCGACGGGTCGGACTATTGGCTTCACGTCGTGTACGGACGAACGGTGGGGGAAATCGCCCGCGAGAGCGACGACCCCGCCACGGCCGAAGCTGCCCTCGCCACCATCGAGTCGCACGTCCGACAGCACGCAAACGACATCGACGACCGGGAGACGGCACGTGTACTCGCTGGCAGCTTCGCGTCCATGCTCGGCGCTATCGCGGGCCTCGAGCGGTCTCCCGAGGAACTGCTGGCGTGGACGAACGAGTTGGAGGCACGAGTCAGGGAATCGGCCACGCTGATCGTCGATCCGGCCGTCCAAACGACGATGCTACAACAGGTCTACGTCGGCTCGATCGGACGATGGGCGTTCGAACACGACTGTCCAGCGGATCGGGTCGGCCCCTGGTTCGAGGCGGTCGGTCGGAGTCTGCGCCGAACCGCCGCGCTCGCGGACATCGATGACTCCGACGCGTTCGTCTCCGAGGCGTACGGACAGGCCGTTCACGCCATCGTCGCGGACGGCGACCTCGAGCGGGCCGAACTGTCGTTTGCGGGCTACGACCGGCTTGTCGACGCTGTCGCCGAGTCGGACCGCTCGGACGACGAGTGGGAGAGCCGAGCGGCCCTCCACGCCGACGCCCTCGCGGCGTTCGCCGCCGTTGAGCAGGACAACCACGAGGGTGTCAGGAGCTACCCCTACGGCCACCAGACGATTCCCTCCGAGGACGCTCTCGGATTCACGGACTGGCTCGAGTTGTACGACGACACCGTGACGCGAGGGGTGGCCGCAGACGCGCCCGGAGCGACGCTCGACTCGTATCTGGCAGCGGTTTACAGCGGTGCGCTGTCGGCGCACGTGCGGGGGTTCGACGCCGATTCGTCGACCGGTGTCACGCCTCGCAGCGAGCATACCTGGTGGACGGGGATTACTGACCGACTGACCGTCGCGGCGACGGAGGTAGTCGAAGAGCCGTACTCGTTCCTGACCGAGGTCTACGGCGACGCGGCAGTGGCCTGGGCGAACGAGGGCGACGCCAGCCGCAGTCGCGAGTGGATCGCGTCCCTCGTCGAGTCGTACCGGAGCCGTCGCGACGCGATCGACGAACCAGACCGGACGGCGTGGTTCGAGGCGTTCGCAGCCACGGACGCGGCGATTCTCGCGGCCGTACTCACGCGAACCGATACCGGCGAACGGACGCACGATCGGCTGGTCGAGACGGTGCTGTCACAGATCGAGACGGCGGCGACGGCGGCGGACAATCCGTGCCGGCCGCGGGACTACGCGGTCTCGGTATTCGGCACCGCGCTGGCGCGTGCGGCCGACGCCGAGCGCGACGCGGTCCGGTTCGGGGTCAGCGAAGTAGTGGCGACCGTGATGACGGAGTCGGCGCTCGAGTGGCTCGATGTCGACCGAACGACTCTCCTCGAGCGGATCTACGGCGACGCGTTCGCGGCGGTCGGTGGAGTACACGCCGACGGGACGAACGTGGACGAGTGGCTGGCGGCCGTCGGCGAGCGGACGGAGGTGATGGCGACGAACGCGGCATCCGACGATCCCTCGAGCGTGCTCGTCGCCGTCTCCGCTCGCGCAGTCGCTGCCTCGATCCGCGACGGAGCCGACGCGTGGTGTCGCCGCGTCGACTCGACGCTTCACGGGTGGGCGACGGGGTCGCTCGTCGACGACCCGGAGACGTTTCTGGTAACGGTCTACGCGGCGGCGATCGTCGAAGTCGCAACGGACCACGACACGGAGTTCGCGATGGAGACCTGTCTCGACGCCGTCGACGACTCGATCGCGAGGGCGACCGAGGCGGGACTCGTCCGCTCCGACGAGACACTCGAGCGTACCGTCTCGCGGGCCGCGACCGCACTGTCGACGGGCGACGGCCCGGCGAACGCGACCTCGAGAGAGTCTCTCGGTCGTGCCCTTCGAGCGGCCGACGACCGGTCGGCAACCGACGGGAAGGAGTAGGCGGCGTCGGTCGGGTCGATTCCGAACCAGCGCATCGGAACGTTTAGCAACCGCAAGGCCCCAGCGTAGATCATGGGGCTGTTCGACGCGCTGTTTCGCTCGAGCGAGATCCTCGGCATCGCGGAGGAAACGCTCGAGTTCGCCCTCGAGTCCTCCGAGGAGACCCACCCGAACGAGTACATGGGGTTTCTCCGGGGGACCGAGGCCGATCGGCTGGGACTGGACCGTGACGGGCTCGTCATCACGGACATCCTCGTGGTGCCCGGCACCGAGTCCAACAGCGTCAGCGCGACGGTCAAGACGAACCAGATTCCCAACGACGTGAAGGCGTTGGGAAGCATCCACTCCCATCCGAACGGCGTCATCAGCCCGAGTAACGCCGATCTGGACACCTTCGGTCGGGGCAGCGTTCACGTCATCATCGGCGCGCCCTACCGCCGGACCGATTGGAAGGCGTTCGATTCGAAGGGCCAACCGACCCAGCTGAACGTGATCGACGTCGACCTGCCCGAGACCGAGGACTTCTTCGATTTCACGCAGGCGGATATCGACGAGGAACTGCGATGACGAGACTCGCCATGCTCGAGACGATGCCACGTACCGGACCGACGACGGGATCGCCACGGAAACCACGTACCGCCGGATCGACCGCGGGGGAGACATGAGCCGGACCGTCATCGCGCAGGGGACCTTCGACATCATCCATCCCGGCCACGTCCACTACCTGGCGGAAGCCGCCGCGATGGGCGACGAACTCTACGTGATCGTCGCCCGCAAGACGAACGTCGATCACAAGGAGAAGCCGATCTGTCCGGCGACCCAGCGCCGGGACGTGGTCGGCGCGCTCGAGGCCGTCGACGAGGCCCTGCTCGGCCACGAGGAGGACATCTTCGTTCCGATCGAGGAAATCGATCCCGACGTGATCGCGCTGGGCCACGATCAGCACCACGACGACGAGGCCATCGCAGCCGAACTCGAGCGGCGGGGGATCGACTGCGAGGTGCGCCGTGCGAGCGCCCGAGAGACCGACGACGAGCAACTGCTCTCGACCCGGCTGATTATCGATCGGGTCCTCGAGCGCCGCGGCTGAGCGGCGACGCCGACGGCATCAGTTCTGGCGGATCACGGGCGGCGGGAGTCGCAGCGAATCGACCGTATGTCCCGTCTCGACGAAGTGGTCGATCGCCGCTTCGGACACCTCTTTTTCGGTGTAGCCGTGGGCGGTGCTGACCTGCCAGTCGCACTCGAGACAGTATTTGCGCATGCGGGAGTCTAGCTGGTACTCGGTCTCAAGGGCGGGAAAGAGCGGTGCAGGAAATCGAAGGGACCGCCCCGCGGTCGGGACGAACACGGCCCGGACGGTGAGACGCCGCGAGCCGGTTGCGGCCGCTACTCGTCTTTGACGCCGGGGTTGGTCACGGCACCGTTGGCCGCGGAGCCAAAGGCCTGCCCGTACTTCGCCAGCACGCCGCTGGTGTACTGGCGGTCGGGCTGTTCCCGGTCCGCGAGTCGCTGCGCGATCTCTTCGTCGGAGAGGTCGACGGAGAGTTCGAGGTCGTCGATGTCGATGGTGATCGTGTCGCCGTCCTCGAGGGCGGCGATGGGACCGCCGGCCGCCGCCTCGGGGGCGACGTGGCCGATAGAGAACCCGCGGGTCGCACCGGAGAAGCGGCCGTCGGTAAAGAGCGCGACGTCCTCGGCGTGGCCCTGGCCGGCGACGGCTGAGGTGACGCCGAGCATCTCGCGCATGCCGGGACCGCCGCGGGGACCTTCGTTGCGGATCCCGATGACATCGCCGGATTCGACGTTGCCCTCCTGGACGTACGCCATCGCCTCCTCCTCGCGCTCGAAGATCCGGACCGGTCCCTCGTGGTGGAGGTGGTCCTCGCCGGTGATCTTGATGACCGCGCCCTCGGGCGCGAGGTTGCCGGTGAGGATGCGGATGGCGCCGCGCTCGTGGATCGGGTTGTCGACGGTATGCAGGAAGTCGGCGTCGAGATCCGAAATCGCGGGCGGATCGACCCGCTCGATGGCCTCGGCCATCGTCTCACCGGTGACCGTCAGCGCGTCGCCGTGGAGCAGGTCGGCCTCGAGCAGCTCACGCAGGACGACCGGCACGCCGCCGACCTCGTGGAGGTCGTTCATCACGCGCTTGCCGCCGGGCTGGAGGTTGGCGATCTTCGGCGTGCGGGCGCTGATCTCGTTGAACGTCTCGATGTCTAAGTCGACGCCGGCCTCGGCGGCCATCGCCAGCAGGTGGAGGACGGCGTTGGTCGAGCCGCCGACGGCGACCTGCAGGGCGATGGCGTTCTCGAAGGACGCCTCGCTGAGGAAGTCGGAGGGTTTCCGCCCTGCTTCGACGGCCTCGACGGCGATCTCGCCGGCCTCGCGGGCGACCTCGTAGCGCGACTCGGCTTCGGCGGGCGGGCTGGCGCTGCCAAGCGGGGCGAAGCCGATCGCCTCGGAGATCGAGGCCATCGTGTTCGCGGTGAACATGCCGCCACACGAGCCCGCGCCGGGGCAGGCGTTGCGCTCCATCTCGTCGAGTTCGTCCGGGCTCATCTCGCCGTCGGCGACGGCACCGACGCCCTCGAAGAGGTTCTGGACGGTGATCTCCCGGCCCTCGTGTTCGCCGGGCATGATCGAGCCGCCGTAGAGAAAGACCGAGGGCAGGTCGGTCCGGATCGCGGCCATCATCATTCCGGGCATGTTCTTGTCACAGCCGCCGATCGTGACCAGCCCGTCCATGCGCTCGCCGAACGACACCAGTTCGACGGAGTCGGCGATCACTTCCCGGGAGATCAGCGAGGCCTTCATCCCCTCGGTCCCCATCGAGATGGCGTCCGAGATCGTGATCGTTCCGAACTCGATCGGCATCCCGCCGGTCTCGTCGACGCCCTCGAGGGCCGCGTCGGCGACGTCGTCCAGATGGACGTTACACGGCGTGATGTCGGCCGCGGGGTTTGGAACGCCGATCATCGGCGAGCCGAAGTCCTCGTCGTCGAACCCCATCGCACGGAACATCGCGCGGTGTGGGGCCTTGTCCGCGCCCTCGGTCACCTCGCGACTACGTAACTCCTCGTCCTTGCCGTAGTCGAATTCGGTATCGCTGCTCATGGTCTCACGTCGCATCGAAACGGTATAAGTTACCCTTTCTCGGCCAATGGTTCGGAAACTCGGAAAAAGCCGAATACGTTCGTCCGCGAGGCCAACGGCTGCGAGCAGCGACGGACCGGAACCGACGCAGGGACTCACGCGCTCAAAAGGATAGGAGCCGCTGAAACGATTGACACACTGATCGCAGCGCTGTCGTGTGATCAGGTGTACAATGATTTTCAGCGGCAACTATAGTCCCGCGTAGCCGACCCGTTCCTGCCGACGGGACAGGTCGGATCGTAGACGACCGTTCCCTCGCGGCGCAGCCGCAGGGAGAGGTCGGCCTCGTCACAGGCTGGCACGATTACCGAGGCGTCGGGACGCGCCATCGTGGAAGCGCGTCCGCGGAATCGGTATCGGTTGTGTCCCGCTGCCCTCGAGTCCACGGTCCCGTCGAGTGGTCCGTCAGAGCCATCGTCAGGCGTTGCCACCGTCGAAACCCCCTTGCCGGGGGGCTCCGTAGCGAGGCCACGATCATGCCGAGCGCGACCGTCAGCACCGGGGCGCGACTCCACGTCGGCTTCCAGAACCTGTCGCTTGCCCGCGGGCGGCTCTACGGGGGCATCGGCGTCGGGCTCGCGGAGCCGCGGGCGACCGTCACCGCCGAGCCCGCCACCGAGGTCGCGACCGACGACCCGCTGGTCGGAGAGTACGCCCGCCGTGCCGTCGACGTGCTGGACCTTCCCGGCGTCGCGGTGGCACTCGAGGAGCGGCTGCCGCGCCACGTCGGCCTCGGGAGCGGCACCCAACTCGCGCTGGCAGTGCTGACGGCGACGGCACGGGCCCACGGACTCGAGCCGCGGGTCCGCGAGAACGCGCCCGCGATGGGGCGGGGCGGCCGCAGCGGCGTCGGCGTCGCGACCTTCGAGAGTGGCGGGTTCGTCGTCGATGCCGGCCACCCGACGAACCGCTTTACCACGGAGCCGCCGGCGGAGGGTGACTGGACGGTGCCGCCGGTCGTCGCCCGCCACGACCTGCCCGATGACTGGCGCTTTCTGGTCGTCGTCCCCGACGCCGAGCCCGGCCGCAGCGGCGACGACGAGGACGAGAGCATGCGCGCGGTCGTCGAGCGGGCCGACCCCGCGATCGCCGACGAAATCGCCGGCGTCGTCACCCGGAAACTGCTGCCCGCCGCGGCCGGCGGCAGCCTCGAGCCCTTCGGCGAGGCCGTCGCCGAGATCGGCCGCAAGAACGGTGCCTGGTACGCCGACGCACAGGGCGGGGTCTTCCGGCCGCCCGCGGGCGAACTCGTCGACGCGCTCGAGGACTGCCCGGTCCTCTCGGGCGTCGGCCAGTCCTCGTGGGGCCCGGTCGTCTACGGCGTGACCGATACCCCCCACGCCGAGGAGGCTGCGGCCGCGGCTCGGGACGCGCTCGCGGAGCGCGGGCTCGAGGGTCGCGTGATCCTCGCCGAAGCGGCCGAGAGTGGGGCTCGAGTCGAGACGGATGTCGGTCGCCGATAGAGAGATTGTCACCGCGAGCGAACGAAACCGGGGCGCGTAGCGCCGCGGTAAGACGAGCGGCCGACGGCCGCGAGTCAATGAGCGAGCGGGCCGACGACCGACCTGAAGCGAGTGAAACGAGCGGCAGGGAGGGAGGAGGCTTTTGATCGACCTTTTGCCGAGCGACCGAGCGACGCGAGGGAGCGGAGAGCAAACGGTCGGCCGCAACCGGTAAACGGACGCGAGCAAACGACCCCGTATGAAACGGATGCCGCTGGGCGTCTCGCGGCTCGATCGGATGATCGGTGGCGGCGCGCCAACCGGCAGCGTCGTCTTACTGGCCGGCGAGTCCGGTGCCGGCGCGCGGGAGTTCTGCTACACCAGCGCCGTGCTGAACGGGCTCGTCGAGGCCGACCCCGATCTCTTCGACCTCTACTACGGCGACCTCGCATCCGACGTGACCCTCCCCGAGGACGTCCACTACGTCTCGTTTACCGACGAACCGAGCGCCGTCGTCGACGAGATGCAGTTCGTCATGGACGAGGCCCTCGTCGACGCGGGGATGGACGACGTCCGGTTCGTCGAACTCGCCGAGGAGTACTTCCAGCTGACGCCGGTGCCGACCGACTGGTACGCCGACGGGATGGCCGACATCACCGAACTCGGCAGCCACAACGAACGTACTGACGTCCTCGAGGCGCTGGGCGAGTACCTGACCGACCACGCCACCGACAACCTCGTCGTGATCGACTCGGTCACCGACCTCGTGGCGGCGGCCGATGATCGGCTGAACTGGTCGGACCTGACCGTCCTGCTGAAGGGACTCAAACGCGCCTCACATCGCTGGGGCGGCGTCATCCTCCTGCTGGTCAACGCCGAACTGCTGGGGCCGACGGAACTCGGCCGGCTCAAGGAGGCTACCGATGGCACGCTGCTGTTCGAGTGGGAAAGCGGCGGCTCCGAACGCGCCCGCACCCTCGTCGTCGAGCAGTTCCGGGGCGTCCTCTCCCGGCTCGAGGACGAGGACATCGTCCGCTTCGAGACGGAGATCCACGACGGCGGCTTCGACATCAGCAACGTCCGCAAGATCAGGTGACCGGCGGCGCGGCTCCCCCTCGAGTTCGGACCAACGCTTATACGCTCGATATCCCAAGTACGGACAGATGTCCAGCCGAAACCACGATGAGCGCGCCGTCTCCTTTGCCGTTCCCGACGAGGCCGACGACTGGCTGGCCGACGAAGCCACCCGGCGCGGCGAGAGTCGTGACGAGATCTGTCGGCGGCTGGTGACCGCTTCGGCCGCGGTCGCGACCGACGACGACCCGACGCCGACGGCCGAATCGACCGACTCGGCAGTGGCGACGCACAACGACGGCACCGGCCCCGAGACCGGCGGTGAGTCCGATGACTGACGACACCGGAGACGACGAGAACGAGTTCGAGACGGATGCCGGAGCCGAATCCACGGACGGAGACGCCGGAATCGAGATCACTCACGACGCGGACGCGACTCCGCTCGAGTCCGACGATTCCGAATCGGACGACCATGCCGGTCCGCTCGATGGCCTCGCCTCGACCGTCGAGGAACCGGCCGACAGCGGCTCCGAGACGACCGAGTTCGACGACCTATTCGATCGGCAGGACACCGCCGATATCGACGCCGACCGACTCTGGGAGCAACTCGAGGGCGACAATCTGCCGGCACCGACGGACGCGGACGACAGCGAGGTCCGCGAGGTCGACAAGCGAGCCTACTGCCAGGGGTGTGAATACCTCACCGAGCCGCCCGACGTTGCCTGCACCCACGCGGACGCCGAGATCCTGGCGGTGCCGACGATCGAGACGGTCCGGGTCGCGGACTGTCCGTTCGTCCTCGCGGACGAGGCGGGCGACCGGGAGCGGTGACCCGCCGATCTCGAGTGTTTTTGCCGCTCGGGCACGTACCGGCCGGGTATGCAATTCTGCGACGACTGCGGCTCGATGATGAAGGCTCGCGGTGACCGCATGGTCTGTACGAACGACGACTGCGGGGCCTCGAGCGAACGCGACCGCGAGCAGGAAGATGCCTTCGTCACGACGGAGTCCCAGACCGACGACGACGTGATCGAATCCGACGAGAACGCCAACTTCGAGGGGAAACCGAAGGCAAACGACGTGATCTGTGACGAGTGCGGTGCCGAGGAGGCGTGGTACACGCTCAAACAGACCGCGTCGGCCGACGAGCCGCCGACGCGCTTTTTCAAGTGTACCGAGTGCGGGAATCGGTGGCGGGAGTACAACTAACTACTCTGTCGGGTCCGTTCGACGGTTCCGTCCGGATTATTGTGTCAATTGATACCGATGGGCAAGGAATAAGCGCCGGTCCCCCGTAGCGGGCGTATGGATGCGCTCGAGCGGCCGACGTTCGCTTCCGAGGCCAGCCGGCGTCTCTACGAGTACGTCGAGCGCCACGGGACCGTCGAACGGCACAAACTGCGCGAGATCGTCTCCCTCCCGGTCGAGGAGTTCCAGACCCGCCTCGAGGAGCTAAAGCAGGACGGCTATCTCGCGGAGGACGGCGGGACCCTCCGACTCGCGCTCGAGTTCGGGGCCGTCGAGAAACACGAGTTGGACGAGTTTACCGTCACCGTCCGCCCCGCAAGACAGGACGACTTCGACGGACTGATCGAGACGATCAGGGACGTCACGGCCGAGGACACCTACGTCGTCGCCGAGACGGTCGCCGAACAACTGCTCTACGACGACACCGTCACCAGACACAACGCGATCGAGACCCGCCAGTTCTTCGTCGCGACCGTCGACGGCGCGGTCGTCGGCTGGACGCACCTCGATCTCCACCGGGTCGAACCGGTCCGGGAGGTCGCCCAGCAGACCGTCGGCGTCCGCGAGGCCTACCGGGGCCACGGGATCGGGAGTACGCTCCTGCAACGCGGGATCGAGTGGGCCGAGGCCAACGGCTACCGGAAGCTCTACAACAGCGTTCCCGTTGTCAACGACACCGCACTCGAGTTCCTGACCGTCCACGGCTGGGACACCGAGGCGATCCGCAAGGACCACTACACGATCGACGGCGAGTACGTCGATGAGGTGATGATGGCCTACGAGCTGTAGCGGCAGCGATCCGGGCGGACCGTGTCCGCCGCCGGCGGGCGCAACGTTCACGTCCGTCCGGACGAATCGATCGGTAGACGAATGTCCGACGGGCCCCGGCTACCGGGCGTCGAGCGCGAGGCCGACGAGGACCGGATCGTCTGTCACGTCGACGCCGACTGTTTCTACGCCTCCTGCGAGCGGCTGCGCGAGCCCGAACTCCGGGGCGAGCCGGTCGTCGTCGGCATGGGGTACGAACCCGGCGAGACCGTCGGTGCCGTCGCCACCGCCAGCTACGAGGCCCGCGAGTTCGGCGTCGAGAGCGCCCAAGCGATTTCGACGGCCCTCGAGCGGCTACCCAGACGCGCGGCGTACGAGGCCGGCGACCTCGACGGGGAGACGGACCGCGAGGAGACCGGCCACTACCGCTCCGTCGACATGGATTACTACGAGTCGGTCGCGGCCGACGTCCGGGAGATCCTCCACGACTGCGCGGACGTGGTCCGGGAGGTCAGCATCGACGAGGCCTACCTCGACGTGACCGAGCGGACGGCGTGGGAGGTCGCCGACGGCTTCGCCCGGCATATCAAGGACCGCATCCGCCGGGAAGTCGGCGTGGCCGTCAGCGTCGGCGTCGCGCCGACGATGAGTACGGCCAAGATCGCCAGCGACTTCGACAAACCCGACGGCCTCACCGTCGTCCGACCCGACGAGATCCGCGAGTTTCTCGCCCCGCTCGCGGTCGACCTGCTGCACGGCGTCGGCCCGGTAACGGCCCGCGAGCTTCGGGAGATGGGCCTCGAGACGGCCGGCGACGTGGCGGCGGCCGACCCGGAGCCACTGGTCGAGCGGTTCGGCGAGCGCGGCCGAGAACTGTACGATCGCGCGCGCGGCGACGACGACCGCCGCGTCGAGCCCAAGGGCGATCCCAAGAGTTTCTCGCGGGAGTCGGCCTTCGCCGAGGCCGTCGCGGAACCCGAGCCGAAGTACGACCAGATCGAGACGCTCGCGGCCGCCGTCGCCGACCGCGCCCGCCGGGAGGGTGCGCTGTACCGAACCATCGGCGTCAAGGCGGTCACGCCGCCGTACGACGTGAACACGCGCGAGCGATCCCTCCCCGGCCCCGTCGACGACCCCGAACTGGTCGACCGCGTCGCGCGCGATCTCTTCACCGAGTTCGAGGCCGAACCCGTCCGCAAGGTCGGCGTCCGCGTCGCCAACCTCGAGTTCGCGGCCGCCGATCAGGCCAGCCTCGAGAGTTGGGAAGGGGGCGGGAACGATGCCGACGGGGGGTCGAATCTCGAGCCGACCGACGACGAAGCCGCCGACGCGACCGACGACGAGCCGGAACCGGGGGCGCTCGGCGGCGATCGCTCGAGCGGACAGTCGTCGCTCGCGGACTTCTCGTGACTGCCCGTCCGCGTCCGATCCGACCGGCGGCGGCCACAACGCACTCGGCGCTCGAGACCGAGCCTCCGCTCGGATCGGCAATAACATTGAAACTATAACCCCTCCCCCACAACTCGGGGACAGACTACACTTCCCTACGCTCATATGACAGAGGACTTCTACGATCTGCTCGAGATCTCGCCCGACGCCGATCAGGACGAGATCAAGGACGCCTACCGCGAGCAGGTCCGTGTCTATCATCCTGACGTGAACGACGACGACCGCGCACAGGCGCAGTTCACCGCAGTCAAGACCGCCTACGACATCCTCGGCGATCCCGTCGAACGACAGGCCTACGACCGACTGGGCCACGAGGACTACGTCGCCAAACGGACCAGCGGCCTCCCCTCCCCCGACGTCTGGCAGAGCGACGACGGCGACGACGAGGGAACGGAGGTGAGCTACTCGGAGTCGGAGACGGCCTCCGCGTCGGCGTCGGCCGCCGGCGCGTCGGCGGCCGGCTCCGCGAGCAGTAGCGCTGGGACCTCGAGTCGCGGTTCGACGTCGACCTCGAGCGCCGGTTCGAGCGCAACCGGCTCGGCCGCCGGAACCGGTGGCGCGACCTCGAGTACGGACACGTCAGCAGCCGGCGCGACGGCCGACGCCTCGAGTGCGACCGCCACCGGAACCGCGACGGGGACCGGCGGCGGGACGGGCTCGGGAACGAGCAGTCGGACCGGCGGGTCGGACGGCACGGCCGACGATACCGATCGGTCGCGGGCGGCGGACAGCGACGACGGGTCGACGGCCAATCCGATCGCCGGCTGGTGGCGGCGACAGAACTTCTCGCTGCCGCTGCTCTGGCTGTCGGTGATCGTCTACGCCGCCGGCCTCGTCCAGTACGGACTCGCGAACGAGGGCGCGCTTCGCTCGCTCCGGGCCGAACTGGCCGGGATCGGTGCCGACCCGCAAGGGCTCTGGACCGCGCTCTCGGCCGACCGTGGGGGCGTCGAGACGACCGTCGCGTTCATGCGCGGTCTCGAGGTCGTGACCCCGCCCCTCGAGCGGCCGCTGTGGTACGGCGCGCTGGCGGGCGTCGTCGCCCTCGCCGCCCTCGGACTGCTCGTCTCGCGGGTCGTCCGCCGGGAGGAGACCTGGGGGCCGGTGACGATCGACGAGACGATCGTCGTCGCGCTGTCGGTGGCGGTGCCGACGACGCTGATCGGCGGCCCGCTGCTTGCCGGTGCGGTCCTCATGCCGCTGCTGTTCGGCGTCGTCGTCCGACACACGCGACGCGGCCCGGGGTGGACGCCGTCGTATCTCTATGTCCTCCCGGTGCTTGCCCCACTTGCGGCCGTCGGCGCGGCGGCAGCGGGCGTCGCCAGCCTCCCGCTCGACATCGCGGCGGTCGTCGTCCTACCGTTGCTCGGCGGGCTGGGGCTGCCGTTGCGAGCGACGATCAGGAAACGGTTCGGGCGCTGATTGACCGACGGAATCCCCCACGGCCCGTGTCCGTCGCGACGGCGTGTACGCTACCGAACCGTTGAAATGCGGCAGATGCCAAACGTCCGCATGGCCAAATACTCGACCGGTTCGTCCGGCGGTGGCGGCGGGACGAACTGCGAACTCTGTGGTACCGAGAGCGACTCGCTGACGCTCGCGTCGGTCGCCGGCGCGGAACTCGAGGTCTGTCCTGACTGCGCGCCACACGACGATTCGAAGGCCCACGGCGGGGGAGACCGAAAGCGAAGCGAGCAGGACGCGGGCTCGACCGACGAACCGAACCGCAAGCGGAAGGCGGCTCAGAACGTCGCGAAGGCCAATCCGGTCTGGGACGGCGACTCCGAACACTGGGAGAGCGAGGGTACCAACTACGACGACGACCCCCTTCCCTACCTCGTCTCGGACTACGGCGAGGCCCTCGTCGAGGCCCGACGGGAGGCCGGCCTCCAGCGCGAGGAACTCGCCGAGGAACTCGGCGCACCCGAGAAGGACATCCTCGCGGTCGAACAGGGTCGAGCGACCCAGGCCGGCGTCGGCGGCGGCCTGATCGACGCCCTCGAGGAGCGACTGGACGTGACGCTCGCGGAGTAAGCGACCGGTAGGTTTTCTCGGGTCGGGCGACGGTCTCGGCGGGCAGACTTTTAGTGACCGAGAACCGACTGGAACCGATGACCGGGCAACGGGCGGCGGCGGAGCCGTACGCGACGCGGTTCGAGACCGAGGTGACGTCGATCGACGGGCGACGGGTCTGGCTCGAGCGCAGTCACTTCTTCGGAGCGAGCGCCGGCCAACCGGCCGATAGGGGGACAGTCGCCGCCACCGCGGTCACCGACGTCGAACTGGTCGACGGCGAGCAGGTCCACGTGCTGGCCGACGACCCCTCGTTTTCGGTCGGCCACCGCGTTCTCTGTTCGGTCGACTGGTCCTTCCGGATGTACTGCATGCGGGCCCACACCGCCAGTCACGTCCTGCTCGGGGTCGCCGACCGACTGCTTCCCGACAGCTCTTATGCCGGCCTCGAGATCGGCCCCGAGACAGTCCGGGTCGACCTCGAGACGGCGGCGACGGTCGACGACGAGCGGTTGCTGGAACTCGACGAGGCGGTCAACCGCGTGGTCTGGGAGTCCCGGCCGGTATCGTGGGACGACGAGCCGGTGTCGGCGGTCCGCGAGCGTGACGCCGTCGTCTTCGACGACCACGCCGACGACGCCGCCGTGGAAGAGGGCCGCGTCCGAACCGTTTCGATCGAGGACGAGAAGGACCGCCAGCGAACGGGTCGATTCACCGCGACGACCGGCTCCCCGGAGCCGTGGGACGCGCGGGCCTGCGGCGGGACCCACGTCCGCAACACCCGCGAGATCGGTCCCGTCACCCTGCTGGGTACCTCGAGTCCCGACGCGGACGTGACCCGGATCGAACTCGCCGTCGGACCGGCGGCGATCGAACGGCGGACGGCCGAGAAGCGGGCCGCATTCGCCGCGATGGGGGCGACCGACGCCGCCCTCGAGGACGTACCCGACGACCTCGAGGGACGGTGACCGGCTCGGTTTCGTCTCCGGACTCCCTGCGACGGTCGAGACGACCCGCCCACCGCAGGTGACAGTTATTACTACCGTGCGAGTGAACGTCCGACTATGGGAGTCGATTACTCGAGGCTGCACGACCCGAACGCCGAGTACACGATGCGGGACCTCTCGGCGGAGACGATGGGAGTCACGCGCGAGCGCGGCGGCGGGCGCGATATCGAGATCACTGACGTCCAGACGACGATGGTCGACGGCAACTTCCCGTGGACCCTCGTGCGGATCTACACGGACGCGGGGATCGTCGGCACCGGCGAGGCCTACTGGGGGGCCGGCGCGCCGGAACTGATCGAGCGGATGACGCCGTTCCTGCAGGGCGAGAACCCGCTGGACATCGACCGACTGACCGAACACCTCGTCCAGAAGATGTCCGGCGAGGGCTCGATCGGCGGCGTCACCGTCACCGCGATTTCGGGCATCGAGGTCGCCCTGCACGATCTGGCCGGCAAGATCCTCGAGGTGCCGGCCTACCAGCTGCTGGGCGGCAAGTACCGCGACGAGGTCCGGGTCTACTGTGACTGCCACACCGAGGAAGAGGCGGATCCGATCGCCTGCGCCGACGAGGCCGAGCGCGTCGTCGAGGAGTTGGGCTACGACGCCCTGAAGTTCGACCTCGACGTGCCAAGCGGCCACGAGAAGGACCGCGCGAACCGCCACCTCCGGGCTCCCGAAATCGAACACAAAGCCTCGATCGTCGAGGCAGTCACCGAGCGCGTCGGCTCGCGCGCCGACGTGGCCTTCGACTGCCACTGGAGTTTCTCCGGCGGCAGCGCCAAGCGGCTCGCGAAGCGCTTGGAGGAGTACGACGTCTGGTGGCTCGAGGACCCCGTGCCGCCGGAGAACCACGACGTGCAACGCGAAATCACGCAGTCGACGACGACGCCGATCACCGTCGGCGAGAACGTCTACCGGAAACACGGCCAGCGCCGCCTGCTCGAGGAGCAGTCCGTCGACATCATCGCGCCCGATATGCCGAAGGTCGGCGGGATGCGCGAAACCCGCAAGATCGCGGATCTGGCGGACATGTACTACGTCCCGGTCGCGATGCACAACGTCGCCTCGCCGGTCGCGACGGTCGCCAGCGCCCACGTCGGCGCGGCCATCTCGAACGCCCTGGCCGTCGAGTACCACTCCTACGAACTCGGCTGGTGGGAGGACTTGGTCGAGGAGACGGTCATCGAGGACGGCTCCATCGAGATCCCCGAGGAGCCCGGCCTGGGCGTCACGCTCGACATGGACGCCGTCGCGGAACACGCGGTCGAGGGAGAGGATCTCTTCGACGAGGCCTGACCCTGCTGTTCGGGCCCGATCGGCTGCCCCTGCCGGCTCCCGTTTTATGTCGATCGTCGGGGTGGCTATCCGCGTGCCATCGAACGAACGGACGCGACGACGGTTCTTGCGGACGGCTGGAACGATCAGCACCATCGCGGCGCTGGGCCTCGGCGGGGCGGGAACCGGCGCTGCACAGGACGACGGCGACTCGAGCGCGTCGGGCGAGGGCCCCGACGTCGACAGCGAGTACGCGGCGGTGTACGAGGAGTCGATCGACTCCGTCGTACTGGTGTCCGTCGCCGGGACCGGCGGTCCGGGCGGCGGACGAGGCGGTCTCGGCACCGGGTTCGTCCTCGAGAACGGATACGTCCTGACGAACAACCACGTCGTCGAGGCCGCCGCCGAGGGCGGGATCGAACTCCAGTTCAACAACGGCGAGTGGCGGACGGCCGCCGTCGTCGGTACCGACGTCTACAGCGACCTCGCCGTCCTCGCGGTCGAGGACATGCCGGATGTCGCCGACGGGCTCTCGCTGGCCGACTTCCGGCCGGTGATCGGGCAGGAAGTCCTCGCCATCGGCAACCCGCTGGGGCTCGACGCCTCCGTCTCACAGGGGATCGTCAGCGGGCTCGATCGGGCGCTTCCCAGCCCGACCGGGTTCTCGATCCCGGCCGCGATCCAGACCGACGCGCCGATCAACCCCGGCAACAGCGGCGGGCCGCTGGTGAGCCTCGACAACGAGGTGCTGGGCGTCGTCTTCGCCGGGGCCGGCCAGACGATCGGCTTCGCGATCTCCGCACAACTGGCGACCCGCGTCGTCCCCGCGCTCATCGAGGACGGCGACTACGAACATCCCTACATGGGCGTGGGAGTCCGACCGGTCGGCCCGAGCGTCGCCGAGGAAATCGGCCTCGAGGAGGCGACCGGCGTGCTGGTCGCCGAGGTCGTCCCGAACTCCCCCGCGGACGGCGTCCTCGAGCCGGCGGCAACGGGACGGCCCGGGACCGGCGACGTGATCGTCGCCATCGAGGGGACGCCGATCCCCACGCAGGACCAACTCTCCTCGTATCTCGCGCTCGAGGCGTCGCCGGACGAGACGGTCGAGGTCGAGATCGTCCGCGACGGCGAGCGGGGGACTGTCGAACTGACGCTTGGCTCCCGGCCGGAGCCGGAACGGCAGCGGCCCCCGATTCCGGGCGGTCCGGGCCCGGGCGAGCGACCGCCGGGCCCCCGGCCCTGATCGCCGTTGATCTTCGTCACAAAAATCGGCCCGTCCCGGTTACTGCCGTTTCCGACCCGCTTTCGTCGCGGTCTGCGAGTCGTTCGGCGTTACTCCTCCTCGGCTTCGCCTTCCGCTTCCTCGAGGGTCTCCGCGTTCTCCCGGGGCGCGTTCTGCGTCCCGAGAGTACCGTCGCCGTCGTCGACTTCGTCGGGGTCGCGGTCGATCCGCTCGAGTTCGTCTTCGATTTCGGCTTCCCGTTCGGCCTCGTACTCGTCGGTTCTGTCGGTATCGTCTTCGGCCATGCGGCGGCGCTTGGGGGGCGAGCGGTTTGGACGCCGGGCCGTCGAGTGCAACGTCGATAGCTGCCTCGAGTCGGCCCGCTGAGCGGGGGCGATCGTGGCAACCCTTCGGCTGACACGAAAGACAGATAAAAGACCCCGCGCTGTGAATAGACAGATATGGACGTTCCCTACGACCTCACCTCGTACGTTCGGGTGTTGAAAATGGCGACGACACCCACGACCGAGGAGTTCCTCCAAGTGTCGAAGATCGCCGGTGCGGGGATCTTCCTGGTTGGCCTCGTCGGCTTCATCATCGGCGCGATTATGCTGTTCATCTCGGGCGGTGGTGGCATCTAATGGGGATCTACGCTGTCAAAACGACGGCGAGTCAGGAACGAACCGTCGCCGACATGATCATCAACCGCGAGGAGCCGGAGATCCACGCGGCGCTGGCCCCCGACTCGCTGACCTCCTACGTGATGGTCGAAGCCGAGGGCAACGCCGTCCTCAACCGCGTCCTCGAGGACATTCCCCACGCCCGCAGTATCGTCCCCGGCGAGTCAGACATTTCGGAAGTCGAACACTTCCTCTCGCCGAAGCCGGACGTCGAGGGGATCGCCGAGGGCGACATCGTCGAACTCATCGCCGGTCCGTTCAAGGGCGAGAAGGCACAGGTACAGCGAATCGACGAAGGCAAAGACCAGGTGACCGTCGAACTGTACGAGGCGACGGTTCCGATTCCGGTGACGGTTCGGGGCGACCAGATTCGCGTGCTGGACAGTGACGAGCGCTAACGCGCTCGTCAGGCAGTCAGCGCGGCGAAGCCGCGCTGAATATAGCGACGAACGGTAGTTCGTCGACGATGCGAGCGGATGCGACGCACCCGTAAACGGACAGTAACGAGCGGTCGCGGATGGGGTCGCTCGGCGCGAACGAAGTGAGCCTCGCGGACGTTTCTACGCCAGTTTGCGAGACACAGTAACGACGGAGGTGATTGTCCGCGGGCACCCGGCATCGTAATCCGAGCGGGCGAGTCACATCCGTCGTCAACCTACCCACGACATTTACCAGCGGTCGCGAAACCGATCGACGGCTAGTCGGGACGAGCCAGCCATCTGCCCTGTAATAAAAACGTTCAGTTCCGAAGATAAAGCGGTAACGACGGACACGAGAATGGGATTGTCGTTCGCTACCACAACGCGAACGATAACTGATGACTCACGAAGAACACGCGGATTCGACTGCGGGGAACAGTGATACGACGCTCTCGCGGCGGCGAATGCTGCGGACGACGGCGGCGACGGTCGTCGCCGGGACCGGGTTGAGCGTCGCGTCGGGGTCGGTCGCGGCCGACACCGACGAGATCATGGAGGTCGACTTCCGGTATGGGACGCCGAGCATCGACGACGCGCCACAAAACGAGGACGAGGTCGTCTTCAACGTCCACGGCTATACGGGATCCTCGGAGAGCGTCAGCGAGGCCGCGACCTTCCAGCAGACCGCCAGGGACCTCGGCTATACCGAGACCGTGACCGCCGTGACGTGGGACGACAGCGGCCTCCCGAGTTCCGCCGAAGCGAGCGCTCGAGACACCGGCGACGCCTTCGCTGCCTGGCTCGGGGACTACACGAACGCGAACCCGGACACGACGATCCGCATCCTCGGCCACTCGATGGGCGGGATCGTCCAGATGGAGACGCTCGCGGCCATCGGCGGCGACTTCACCGTCGAAACGGCTGACAGCATCGGCTCTTACGAGGTGGACGACGCCCCCTGTGAGAGCGGGGACTTTGACGACGCTATCGAGTCCTCGGCTGGCGAGGTCCACAACTACTACTCGACCAACGACAGCATCGCCCGACTCGGGAGCGGACCGGCCGACTGCGGCGGCTGGTTCTCCGACGGGGAGACGGCGAGTAACTATGCCGACGTCGACGTGAGCGACGCCGTCCCCGACCATACCTCCTACAAGGAGAGTACCGGCTGCGTCTCGGCGATTATCGACAACTACTGACGGTGCTGTAAGGCGGCTCGAGCGGACGACGAGAGTGAGGACGCCACGGCAGGGACGACGATTGTCGTTACCGCTTCAGTTCGTTCGCGATCGTTTTCATGTCCGCGACCGATTCGATCTCCTCGAGCAGTTCCTCGCGTTCCCGGACCGCCTCGGAGCTGGCACCGTAGGCGCGGACGTACTCGGCGCGGCTGTGTTCGGTGAAGGCGTGTCGGATCGCGAGGTAGCCGTCGGGGACGACGGTGCCACAGACCTTACACTCGCGGCGCTGGTGTTCCGTCGCCTGATGGACGACGGCCGACTCGACGTCTTCGAAGACCGATCCACAGCCGTCGATTCCGCATTCCCAGGCCATTCGATACCGGAACTCGCACGGCCGCCCTAATCATCCTTTCGCAGCCGAGCCCATCGGTCGGAAGACAGGTGGCCGATCGGCCGCCGAATCAGAATTCATAACTCGGCTGTCCCGAAAGTGGGGGGCGTGATCGAGGAGTGACGTACCGAGTCGACCCCCACGTGAAGGTGCTGACCGATCGCGTTGTCGAGCGGGCAAAACGGGCCGGTCTCGACGCGATCGTCTACGCACCGCATTTCACCCGGCTTCCGGAGACCCGCGAGCGGGCGGCGGCCTATTCCGACGACGACCTGCTGGTGATCCCCGCCCGCGAGGTGTTCACCGGAACGTGGCGGAACCGCAAACACGTCCTCGCGCTGGGCCTCGAGGAGCCGGTTCCCGATTTCATCCCGCTCGAGACGGCGATGGCCGAGTTCGAGCGCCAGGGAGCGACGGTACTCGTCCCGCATCCGGAGTTTGCGAACGTGAGCCTCTCCGAGGCGGATCTGCGCCGGTACGCCGACGTGATCAACGCCATCGAGATCTTCAACCCGCGACACTTCCCGTGGGATAACCGACGTGCCCGCGACCTCGCCGACTCCCTCTCGCTGCCGCCCTTCACGTCGTCGTACGCACACCTCCCGCGGTCCGTCGGGGTCGCCCACACCGCCCTCGAGGC
This sequence comes from Natrinema sp. H-ect1, assembly GCF_041821105.1. Taxonomy (NCBI): domain Archaea; kingdom Methanobacteriati; phylum Methanobacteriota; class Halobacteria; order Halobacteriales; family Natrialbaceae; genus Natrinema; species Natrinema sp. H-ect1. The sequence goes on from NZ_JBGUBA010000004.1 coordinate 194,141, forward strand.
CGCGATCGAGACGGAAACCGACCTCCTCGAGGCGTTCGACGACGGGGTCGCTCGCCGCGTGATCTACGACGACGGGCCGTATCGCTGGTCGACGACCGCTTCGGAACTCGGCCATCTCGTCTACGAGAACACCTGGGAGAAGGTCGACCGGCTCTTCCTCTCGGGAACCGAGCCGACCCATCCACAACACATCGCCTACGACGGGCGGTTCGACGACGCCGCCGTCTATTAGTACCGCCGGGACCGCGTGCCGTCCGCCATCGATGCTCGAGCCGGTGGTTTGACGTTCGAACGTGTGCCAGTATTTCCCACAATGATCTCGAGTCCCCGTCTCGCCGCGTCGTCGTTCGACCGCGAACCCAGTACCACCGTCGTCGTCGGTGATCGGCGGTGAGGGATTTTTCGAACCACGCCACGGATCGCCCGGCGGGTCACGACGTCGCGATCACCGGAATCGAATCGGCGGTCGTCGACGGAAACTTCGAGTGGAACCTCGTGAAAGTCCACACGGACGCGGGCGTGACGGGGATCGGCGAGGCCTACCGCGGGGGCGGCGTCCCGGAACTGATCGAGTACGCGAACCGGTTTCTGGTCGGCGAGAACCCATTGGACGTCGAGCGGCTGTTCCGACGTATCGTACAGGAGACGTCGGGCCACGGCGGGACGACGGGGAAAGTCGTCACCGCCGCCTCGGGCATCGAGATCGCGCTCTGGGACGCCGCCGGGAAGATCCTGGACCTGCCAGTCTACCAGTTGCTCGGCTCGCGTTACCGCGATCGGGTCCGGCTCTACTGCGACTGTCACGCCGGCGAGGCCTACGCGGTCGACGACGGTGGGTTCACCGAGTACGCCGACGCGGACGCCTACACCCCCGAGGCCTACGCCGCCGAAGCCGAGCGCGTCGTCGACATGGGCTTCGACGCGATCAAGTTCGACCTCGATATGGACCGGGACACAGAGCCCGATCCCTACAATGGCCGGCTCACCAACGCCGCGATCGACCACAAAGTCTCGGTCGTCGAGGCCGTCCGCGACGCCGTCGGAAGCGAGATCGACCTCGCCTTCGACTGCCACTGGGACTACACCGTCGAGAGCGCAACTCGGCTCGCCCGCACACTCGAGCCCTACGATCTCATGTGGCTCGAGGACCTCGTCCCGCCGGAGGAGACCGACGCCCAGAGAGAGATCGCCCGCCGGACCGAGACACCGCTCGCGACGGGCGAGAACCGATTCCGCATCCACGAACTGAGCGACCTGCTCGACGACTACGCGGTCGACGTGATCACGCCCGACCCGACCACTTGCGGCGGCCTCGCCGAGTCGAAACGGATCGCCCAGCGCGCCGAGGAGCGCTACATTCCGTTCTCGCCGCACAACGTCTGTAGCCCCGTCGGCACGATGGCCTGCGCCCACCTCTGTGCCGCCGTCCCCAACGCTGACGTGCTGGAATATCACGCCCTCGAGGTGGACTGGTGGGACGATCTGCTCGCACGCGAGGGGCCGCTTATCGAGGACGGCTACATCGACGTGCCGACCGAGCCGGGGCTGGGGATCGAACTGGACGAGGGCGTTCTCGAGGCGCATCTACTGTCCGGGACCGACGGCTTCGACTGAGCGACACGCAGCCACCGTTCATTTCGGTAGATCGATCTGGGATTCTATTGGGAGCAAAATACGAAACCCGTGTCCGTTGGAGTCGGTAACGGAGCGACGACCAATTTGTTCGGGGGATAGCCGAAACTACGTGCTGAACACCGAGGACGAGTTCAGTACGATGGCGCTGTTGTTTCACGCTTCAGCTGTCGAATATCTACTCACCATACGCGCCTACTGAGCGATTATATGCCGGTAACCAGGCATAGTCGCTTACCAGAAAACGTGTTAGACAGACGGTAGCGTAAGCGAGAACGTCGATCCCGTGCCGGGCTCTGACTCGACCCAGATCTCGCCGCCGTGGCGCTCGACGATCCGCCGACAGAGCGCCAGTCCGAGACCGGACCCTTCAGACTCTTCGCGGCTGTGGAGGCGTTGAAACACCTCGAAGACGCGATCGGTCTTCTCTGAATCAATGCCGATACCCTCGTCGCGAACCGATATTTGCCACATTGATCCGGCCCGCTCCGCCGAGACGGCAACCCGGGGTGGTTCGTCGCCGCTGTATTCGATCGCATTCGATAATAAGTTCTGGAACACCCGGCGGAGTTGTTCTCTGTCCCCGTTGACCTGCGGGAGTGAGCTACCCTCGATATGTGCGTTGGAGTTCTGGATCTGCAGTTGTAGGTCGGTGCGCACGTCGTCGAACACGTCGTCCAATTCGACGGGTTCGAACGGATTCCCTCGCGTTTCGATGCGGGCGTACTCGAGCAGTCCGTCGATCATCTCTCGCATCCGGTCGGCACCGTCGACCGCGTAGTCGATGAACTCGCCGGCATCCTCGTCGAGGTCGTCGCTATAGCGCTGTTCGAGCAACTGGAGGTAGCTCGTGACCATCCGCAGCGGCTCTTGGAGGTCGTGGCTGGCAGTGTACGCGAACTGTTCCAGCCGTTCGTTCGATTCCTCCAGCTTTCGGCGATACTCCTCGCGCTCTGTGACATCCCTGATGACACCGACGCGCCGGTCTCGCGCGCCTTCATCCGTAATGACGAACCGGTTCTCTACCGTTCGGTTTTCGTTCGGGCCAGCGTTGATCGTCTCTTCGAACGACGGGGGCTCATCCCCGGTCGTACGCCCCCACTGTTCGGCTTCGATGGACGCGAACTCGTCTCCGAACACCGTCGAGGCGTGTTGACCCAGTAACTCTGTTTGAGAAAACGAGGTCAACTCGGCAAACGAATCGTTGACGAGTTCGAACCGTCGTTCCTCGTCGAGGACGTAGATTCCATCGTGAGCCGTTTCGACGACCGTCTCGTACTGTTCGAGTTTCCGTTTCCGCTCGAACCGGCCGGTGATGTTTTGGATGGTGAACACGGCACTCTCGATCTCTCCGCGGTCGTCGTAGACTGGCGCACCGTTGATGGAGAGCCAGACTCGTTCTCCATCCGGACGAGACGTTCCACTGATCTGGTCAAACACGGGTTCACCGGACTCCATAATTTTCGGGAAGGGCTTCTCGCCATCCGGAAGTGGGGTGCCGTCAACGTCGACTTCGGTCCACTCGGGATCGTCAAAGCTGAGGTCGTTGATCTGGGCTTTGCTCCGACCGTAGATCTCCTCGGCGCGGTCATTGGCGAACTGCATTTCGCCGTCACTGTCGACGATCGTGATGCCGATCGGACTCGTCTCGACGATCGTTTCGTAGCGGACCAATTCTCGTTCACGTCGCTTCTGTTCGGTGATGTCGCGGGAGAAGACCGACAGACCCGCTTCTGAGGGATAGATGACGTTCTGGAACCACCCGTCCCACGGAGGGTAGTAGTCTTCGAAAACTACGGACTCTCGTGTTTCAAGAGCCTCATACAGTGCGCTCTCGAACGTCTCAGTGAGGTTCTCGTTACGAATATCCGAACAAACTGCGGTCTCGTCCAGTTCCAGAAAGTCTGCTGCGCGGTCGTTCAGATAGCGAAAGCGGAACTCTTCGTCGAGGACAAAGAAGCTGTCCGATATTCGATCGAAGACTTCGCCGAGTTCGCTTTCTGCCGCATCTCTTTCTCGCCCCTTCGTGAACGCTTGCCCGTTCATCGATGGCTGCCACCACACGCGCCCGTTTCCCCCGACTTTCTTGGTTTCGAGTCGGTCGTGATCGACGAGTCGTTCTAAACGCTCGTAGGTACTCCGGCGGCCGAGGTCAAGTTGTTCGGCTACTTCGGTTGTCGTCATAGGTGCCCCTCCCGCTTCGAAGAGGGAAAGAGTCTCTCGAAGTATACTCGTCAATTGTGAGCCGGTCACTACTCCGGTTACTCGCGATACCGATGAATAAACTCTCCGCCGTTGGGGGCAGTATTATGAGACGAGGAGAATTATAGGCGCGCTTTACGCAAGATACACGTTGTGTAACTCGACTCCGTTCCAGACGGAGAACCGTACTACTCCGCCTCGTCGGCGTCGCGTACTCCCGAGAGCGTCTCCGCGACCCGGTCCCAGTGGCTCCCCCGCCAGAAGTGCTGCCCGCAGTCCCGACAGACCCAGATCTCGACTGCCGTCGGATCAGGCGCGTACTCCGGCGTCGACGCGCTTGGATCGACCGACTCGAGCGGGCCGTTACACCGCCCGCAGAACGCGGGCTCGTCGGCGAGGGTGAGATCGACGCCCGCCGCGTCGAGTTCGGCGAGTTGGGCCTCGACGTCGGGGCTCTCGAGGAGGATCGACTCGTCGGCGCGAGCCGCGAGGGCGACGCCTCGCGTGACGACGGTTCGGTCCTCGTCGCTGGCGACGGCGATGAGGTTGTCGTCGGCCTCGAGGCCGCGGTCGCCGGCGTAGGCGGTGTCGTGGTCGCACATCCGCAGATAGGCACGGAGCCCGCCGCACATGAGATCGAGGAGGAGTCGCATGGTGTAGCGGGGACGTGTCAGTGGAGGAACTCCCGTAACGCGGCGAGCCCCCAGGTGTTGATCACGTCCGCGGGCTCGGCCCAGCCCCGGCGTGCGGTGTGGACGCCCCAGCGCATGTACTCGAGCGTCGCGGGCCGGTGGGAGTCGGTGTTGACCGCGATCACCGCGCCCTCGTCGATGGCCGCCTGGACGGCGCTGCCCCAGAGGTCGAGCCGCCGGGGATTGCTGTTGACCTCGAGGGCCGTGTCGTGGTCGGCGGCGGCCGCCCCGAGCGCGGTCGCGTCGAACTCGAGGCCGGAGCGCTCGTTGAGCAGGCGGCCGCTGGGGTGGCCCAGCACGTCGATCGCCGGGTTCTCGACGGCGCGAACGAGCCGTTCGGTCGCGGTCTCGGCGTCCTGGCTCAGGGCGCTGTGGGTCGAGGCGACGATCACGTCCAGCGCGTCGATCACGTCCTCGGAGAGGTCGATTTCACCCGCGGCGTCGACGTTGGCCTCGATCCCCGCGAGGACCTCGATGTCAGCGTCGTCGCCGACTGCACGGATCTCCGCGACCTGCTCGAGGATCTCGTCGTCGGCGAGGCCCATGCCGCCGACGACGCCCGGGCCCTCGGCGTGATCGGCGATCCCGAAGTAGTCGTAGCCCCGGTCCGCGGCAGCCTCGACCATCGCCTCGATGGAGGTGTTGCCGTCGGACCACTCGGTGTGGGTATGCAGGTCGCCACGGATATCGTCGCGCTCGAGCAGGGTCGGTAGTTCGCCGGCCGCCGCGGCGTCGATCTCGCCGCGATCGGTCCGAAGCTCGGGCGGGATCCAGTCCAACCCGAGCGCCTCGTACATCCCCGCCTCGGTCTCGCCCGCGACGCGGTCGCCGATGCGCTGGTCCGCCTCGTGGTCTTCGACCCCGCTGACGTCGAAGGCCCCGTACTCGTTTAATTTCATCCCGTGGTCGATCGCGTAGTTGCGCAGGGCGACGTTGTGGTCCTTGCTCCCCGTGAAGTACTGCAGCGCCGAGCCGAACTCCGCGGGGACGACGACCCGCAGGTCGACGCGGCTCTCGCCGACGCGGACGCTCGCCTTCTCGGGGCCGGACTCGATCTCGTCGTCGACCGACTCCCACGAAACGAACTGCTCGACGACCGCCTCGCCGTCTTCGGTCGCCGCGAGGACGTCCACGTCGCCGATCGTCTCGCGCCACCGGCGGATCGAGCCCGCCACCTCGCAGCGCTCGACCGCCTCGAGACCCTCGAGGTACGCGAGGACGTCGTCGGCCAGCGGCCGGGCCTCACCCAGGAGTTGGCGTTGGCCGACCGTTCGGGCGAACTCGAGGTTCTCGAGGATGTTCGCCTCGGTTTTGGGGCCGAAGCCCTTGACGTCCTGTATCTCGCCCGCTTCGGCGACGTCCTCGAGGTCGTCCAGCGTCTCGACCCCGAGTTCCCGATACAGCTTTCCCGCGGTCTTGGGGCCGACGCCCTCGATGCGGGTGATGTCGGCGATGTCGATCGGCAGCTCGGCCCGCAGTTCCTCGAGTTCCTCGATCTCGCCAGTCTCGACGTACTCGACGATCTTCGACGAGATGGCGTCGCCAACGCCGTCGATGTTTTCGAGGACTTCGCGATCGCCGGCCGCGACCCGGTCGGCGATCGGCGACGGATGGGCCCGGACGTTCTCGGCCGCGCGCCGGTAGGCGCGGGGCTTGTACTCGACGTCGTCGGCCTCGAGCAGGTCGGCGAACTCCTCGAACCGGGCCGCGATTTCGGCGTTGGTCGTCATCGGCCCCTCCGGGAGGCTCCGTCGTCCTCCCGTCCCAGCGCCTTCTTCAGGAAGGACATCCAGCGCTTGCGGTCCTGGGCCTGCTTGGCCTGTTGCTCGCGCTCGAGATCCGTCGGGCCGAGGCTCTCGAGGGCGTTCAACGCCCGGTCGATGCCGATGATGCTCTGGGCGAGTGCCTCGCCCTCCTCGCGGGTGATCGTGCCCTCCTCGATCCGCTCGAGTCGCTCGAGCCGCTCGCGTCGCAGGTTCCGCTTGGCCTGCTCGACGCGCTCGCGTTCGCCGGACGGCACCGTCTCGCGGCGCTTGATCTCGAAGACGAAGGTCCGGAGATCGATCTCCTCGTCCTGGACCGTGATCGTCTCCGGGATGTCCGCGCCGACGGTCGCGCCCTCGCGCTCGACGCGCTCGAGCAGTTGCTTGCGCTCGTACTCTTGCACGCCCGGATATGGGAGCCCGCCGGGCAAAAATGTACAGTCCGCCGGGAAGCGATGTGACCGCCGGGGCCGCCGCCGTACCTGACAGCTCTTCGAAACTAGTGACAAACCCCAAATCCCTTAGCGACGCCGCACATACCCCCGGTCAATGGCGAAGTGCGACGCGTGTGGGAACGACGAAAACATGCCGTACAACTGTCGTCACTGCGGCGGCACCTACTGTGGCGACCATCGGCTGCCCGAGAACCACGACTGCTCGGGACTCGAGAACTGGAACGACCCGCAGGGTGTCTTCGACAGCGGGTTCGACGACAACGTCAGTTCCGGCGGGGGGACGTCGCGGGCCTCCGGGATCATGGACAAACTCCCGATCGATACCGGCCCGGGCGGCCCGCTGGCGTACTTCCGCGGGAACATGACCTACACGTTCCTCGCGCTGATCTGGCTCACGTTCCTCGCGCAACTGATCGTCGGGCAGTTCGGTAGTCGATCGCTCTACGAGTCGCTGTTCCTGTTGACCTCGTGGAACGTCGAGTACGTCTGGACGTGGGTCACGTCCGTCTTCTCCCACAGCCCGGGTAACTTCATGCACATCGTCGGGAACAGCATCGTGATATTCTTCTTCGGCCCGCTGGTCGAGCGCTACATCGGGTCGCGGAACTTCGCGGCCCTGTTCATCGTCAGCGGCGTCCTCGCCGGTCTCGGCCAGATCGCGATCTCGCTCGCCCAGGGGAGTCCGTCCGCCGTCCTCGGGGCCAGCGGTGCCGCCCTCGCGATCATGGGCGTCCTGACCGTTCTGAACCCCGGCCTGAAGGTCTATCTCTACTTCATTCTCCCCGTCCCGATCTGGCTGCTGACCGCCGGCTACGCCTTCATCAGCATCTTCTTCCTCACCGGCGCGACCGGGGGCGGAGGTATCGCCCACGGGGCCCACCTCATCGGCCTCGTGATCGGCCTCGCCTACGGCCAGTACGTCAAACAGAACCGGAACGTCAGCGCGCCCAGTCGTCTCGAGTTCGGCGGCGGCGGTGGCGGTCCCGGGGGCCCCGGTGGTCCGGGCGGTCCCGGCCGCGGTCGGTTCTGATGCACCTACTCGCCGCAGGACCCCGCAACTGATTTTTACCCGGCGTCTACCCCCGACCGAATGCACCAGCCCCGTCCCGACCTCGCTCCCGACGGCTCGCTCTCGCGCGCGGAGATGGAGTCGCTCCAGCGCGAGATCGCTTCCGTCGCGAGCTTCGAGGACGATCTCTCGTTCGATCCCGCAACGCTGTCGAACCCGCTCGAGGCCGCGGCGAGCGGCGACGAGCAACCGGCCGTCGTCGGCGTCGACCAGTCCTTCCTGACGAACGACGAGGGCGAGCAGGACCGCGCCTTGAGCGCCGTCGTCGCCACCCGCGGCGGCGAGGTGATCGAGCGCGTCCACGCGGTGACCGACCTCGAGATCCCCTACATCCCCGGCCTGCTCTCCTTCCGCGAGGGGCGGCCGATCCTCGCGGCGCTCGAGGAGTTGTCCGTCGAGCCCGATCTGCTGCTGTTCGACGGCAGCGGCCGCATCCACTTCCGACAGGCCGGCATCGCGACCCACATCGGCGTGGTCCGGGACGTGCCCAGTATCGGCGTCGCCAAGAGCCTGCTCTGTGGGACTCCCCGGGCGGACACCGCTGACCTCCCCGAGGGGACGACGATCGGTATCGAAGCGAACTCGAGGGTCGACGCGCCCGACGGCACTCTACTGGGCTATGCGGTCCAGACGCGCCAGTACGAGTCGCCAAACCGGTACATCAATCCGCTCTACGTCAGCCCCGGTCACCGCGTGGGTCCCGAGACGGCAGCCGAAGTTGCGCTCGCGCTGACTACCTCGTACAAACTCCCCGAACCGGTCCGACTCGCGGACAAGTACGCCGACGAAGCCAAGGGAGAGGTCGACGCGTAGCCGATTCGACTGTCCACCGGCTACAGCCTGCTGATCAGCCACCTGCAGCGGGTGGGACTGAAAGGGGCCGGACCGATCGACGAAGCACGACGACGGAAGCACCGCAGCGACCGTCGGGAGCGAGGAGCGCACCGAGGCGCGCGAGGCGATCGATCCGGGAGCTTTCTGGTCGTTTGCCGTCTCGAGACGATCGGTAGAGCCGATCGAACGTGAATCCGATCCGAACAGTACGATCAGCGCGACAAACCATCGATACTTAGGTATCGTCGCACGAACCCGTCGCGTATGGCTACCGATGCGGACGTCGAGAGGACAGCCGACGATGGCTCCGACGGGACCGTCGTCGAGGACGACCCCGGCCGCGAGACCGCCGCGGACGACGCGGGCCCTGCAGGCGACGAGGACCGCTACACGCGCAAGCAGTCGGTACTCATCACCGGCTGCTCGTCCGGCATCGGTCGCGCGACCGCCCGCGCCTTCCTCGACGACGACTGGCAGGTCTTCGCGACGGCGCGCAACGTCGACGACATCGCCGACCTCGCGGACGAGGGTTGTGAGACCCTCGAGCTGGACGTCACCGATCCCGAGCAGGTCGCCCGGACCGTCGAGGAGGTCGTCGATGTCGCCGGCTCGATCGACTGCGTGGTCAACAACGCCGGCTACGCCCAGATGGGGCCGCTCGAGGACGTCTCGACGAGCGATCTCCACCGGCAGTTCGACGTCAACGTCTATGGGCCCCACCGGCTGACCCGCGCCGCTCTCCCGCACATGCGAGCGCAGGGCGAGGGCCGGATCGTCAACGTCTCGAGCGTCTCCGGTCGGATCTCCATGCCCGGTTCGGGCGCGTACTCCGGCTCGAAGTTCGCCCTCGAGGGGATGAGCGACGCGTTACGGGCCGAAGTCGACGAGTTCGACATCGACGTGGTGCTGATCGAGCCCGGTCCGGTCGAGACGGCGTTCACGACCCGCGTCGACGAGGAACTCCCGGAGAACGAACGGACGGCCGACTACGAGTCGCTGTACGAACTCTACGACGACGCCCAACTGATCGGCGGCGGCAGCGGCGGCCCCTTCGCCTCCGAGGCCGAGGACGTCGCCGAGGCGATCCTCGAGTCGGCGACCAGCCCCGATCCGCCGGCCCGATACCCGGTCGGTCCCCTCGCGCAGTACGGGCTGTACGCCCGGTTCCTCCCGGCCTCGATTCGCGACAGGCTCTACGGACTGGTCCGGAAACTGGTCTGAGTCGCGGTTTCACGGTCGTACCCGCCGTTTATTCCTCCGAGTCGTCGTACCGCTCGGCCGCCGACTCGAACCCCAGTTCCGACTGTTCGCGCCCACGGCGCTGCTCGAGGGCCGCGATCGCGTCGGGCTCGGGCGCGGCGTCGTCGGTGATCCGCGCCCACGAGTCGTGGACCTTCGAGTGGCACCAGCGACAGAGGTAAACCGTGATCTCGTGGGAGAGGGTCTCGCCGTCGCGGTCGTATGAGAGGTGATGTTCCTCGAGCAGCGGCCGCTCGTCGTCGTGGGCCATGCGTTTTTCCTCGAGTCCGCAGCGGACGCACTCCCGATCGCGGTTGCGCGACCGGAAGTGGGGGCAGTCGGCCCACGTCCAGTCGGACTCGGGGTCGACGACGGGACACTCGTAGTCGTCGTCAGCACGCTCGCGGGCGAACTCGGGGTCGTGTTCGTAGTGATCGAAGGCGTACCGACACGTCCCCTCGCCGGTCAGGTAGTCACAGACGCCCGCAAACTCGTAGGGATCGTCGACGCCGACCGAGGTCCCCTGCGGCGTTTTCTCCATCGTCGCCGGCACTAGGGTTCCGGGGATGTTGAATCGACCGCCCGCGTCCGGGGGAAGTCAGCCGTCGCCGTCGATGGGGTTTTGCCCCCGGCCCGCGTTACCGCCGGTCGTGCTTCCGACCGACGATCCCGACACCCTCCTCTCGACCGCCGACGTCCTCGCGGCCGTCGACGCGATCGGCGACCGCAACCAGTTTGCGGTCGCGTACGCGGTGTACGCACACCCGGACGACGGCGTGACGGTTCCCGAGATCGCGACCGAAACGGATCGTGGGGTGGCGGCTATCGAACCCGCCATCGACGCGCTCGTCGACGGCGGCGTCCTCGCCGAGCGAATGCCCTGCCTCGTCGATCCGTCGGTCGACGGCCCCGAGTACGAACTGACCGAATTCGGCCGGCTCCTGCTCGAGGAGGGCGTGCTGGCGACGTTCGACGCCGCAGCGACGGTCGCGGATCTCTAGGCGCGGCCCGAGACCTTTTTCTCGTCGCCGTTCGGACTCGAGGTCGTGCGACTCGTCCACGAGCCGGCTTCCGACGCCGACGACGAGATATTCGAGGAGCGGACGGAAACGCTGGCGATGACAGTCGAGGTCGCGGACACGCTCGTGAGCCAGGCCCGCGGGCTCATGTTCCGCCGATCCGTGCCGGACGACTACGCGCTCGCCTTTCGGTTCGACGACGCGGCGGTCCGGGATCTCCATATGCTGTTCGTGTTCTTCCCCATCGACGCCCTCTGGGTCGAGGACGGGGTCGTCCAGCGCGTCGAGCGGCTCCGGCCGTGGCGGAGTTTCGCCCGCGCCCGAGCCGATCTCATCGTCGAACTCCCCGCCGGCAGCGCCGCGACCGTCGACCCCGGCGACCGGGTGCGACTCGAGGACGCCTGACGGATCGGTATCCGGAACCGGCGGTTTTAAGACACCGTGATACGTTGTGACGGGATACAATGGCACGCCATACGCCATCTGACGAGGATAGAGGAAGTCGGGGCGACCCGGCTGGGCGTGAAATTCTCCGACGAGTATAATCACCGTTCCGACGACAACACCCGCAGTTCCCGCAATTCACCACTCTTGCCTGTAACTCACTCACCCGAACAGACGATCGCATCGGACCGTACAGTACGCCTGCTGGACACGACGCTTCGCGACGGCGAGCAAGCGCCGGGCGTCTCGCTCTCGCCGGACGAGAAAGTCGAGATCGCCCGCTCGCTCGAGCGCGCGGGCGTCTCCGTCATCGAAGCCGGCAGCGCCTGTACCGGTGCGGGTGAGCGACAGGCCATCTCGCGGGTGACCGACCTCGATCTCGACGCCCGCGTCACCAGCTTCTGTCGCGGCATGAAAGGCGACATCGACCTCGCGCTCGAGTGTGACGTCGACGGGGTTCACATCGTCGTCCCCGCCAGCGACCGTCACGTCGAGGGCAAGGTCGGCACCTCCCACGCGGACAACCTCGAGAATACCGCCGAACTGGTCGCCTACGCCAAAGATCACGACCTCTGGGTCGAGGTCATCGGCGAGGACGGCTCGCGGGCCGATATCGACTACCTCGAGGAGCTCGCCGAGACCTCTTTCGAGGCCGGCGCGGACCGGTTCTGTTTCGCCGACACCGTCGGCCACACCGGCCCCGAACACACCCACGAGGCCGTCTCCCGACTCGCCGACCTCGGTCCGGTGAGCGCCCACACTCACGACGACCTCGGGCTGGGCGTCACGAACGCGCTCGCGGCCGTCTCCGCAGGGGCCGACCTGGTCCACTGCACGGTCGACGGCCTCGGCGAACGCGCCGGCAACGTCGCCTTAGAGGAGGTCGCGATCGCGCTCGATCACGTCTACGACGTCGAAACGCTCGATCTCGAAGAGGTGTACGACCTCGCCCAGACCGTCGCCCGGGCGACGGGCGTCCAGCTCCCGCCGAACAAGGCCGTCATCGGCGAGAACGCCTTCACCCACGAGAGCGGCATCCACACCGACGGCACGCTCAAAGACGACAAGATGTACGAGCCCTACGCCCCCGAGACGGTCGGGCGCGAACGCCGGCTCGCACTGGGCAAACACACCGGCCGCGCGGGCGTCAGGGCCGCGCTCGAGGAACACGACGTCGCGGCCGACGACGACGAGGTCGCCGAGATCGCCACTCGTGTGACGGAACTGGGCGATCGTGGCCGCCGGGTCACCGACGCCGACCTGCTGGCGATCGCCGAGGACGTCACCGGGGACGATCGCGAGCGCGTCGTCGAACTTCTCGATCTCTCCGCGACCAGCGGCGGGGCGGTCCCGACCGCGAGCGTCCGCCTTGATGTCGACGGCGAGGAGCGCGTCGCCAGCGGCACCGGTTCCGGCCCCGTCGACGCCGCCGTCTCCGCCGTCCGCGAGGCGCTGGGCTCGATGGCCGACGCCGAACTCGAGTCCTACCACGTCGACGCCGTCACCGGCGGCACCGACGCCGTCGTCACCGTCGAGGTCACGATGGTCCGCAATGACCGCTCGGTGACGGTCGCCCGCAGCGAGGCCGACATCACTCGCGCGAGCGTGAAAGCGATGGTCGACGCGCTCGATCGGCTGCTCGCGACCGACCAGCAGCCGCTCGCACCGGCCGACGACTGACGACAGCCGCCGCTGATCAGCGCTCCGGTCGCTGACGCGGCCACGCCGTTTTCCCCGATTCGATCCGACAGTAACAGCAGCGTCGACGCCCGCCGTCCCCTACTCCTGCCGGAACGGATCGCTCACGACGTTCCACGGGTCAAGCGCGTAGATGGCGGCCAGAAACAGAGCGACAGCGACGACGAACAGGCGAGCGACCGCGCTCGCAGACGTGGGGACACCGATCTCGAGGGTCGTCGCCATCACGATCGCGACCCCGATCCAGAGGGAGCCGACGATCGTTCGTTTTCGACGGTCCATAGTCGCCCGTTCGGCTCGAGTCGCTTGAATGCGTGTGGTTTCGAACGGCCCCTGACTGCCGTCTCGATCGGGGTGAGGGGAGGTCAAGACGAGTCGATCGGCCCGAGGCCGACGGTCTCCTCCTCGAGGGCGTTCTGGCGCGTATCGAGCATTCCGACGTCCTCGTACGAAACCGGCCCCCTGACCTGATGAGCTTCGGGCCCGGGTTGGTGACCGAGGTAGTCGACGTTCGGGTTCGTTCCGATATCCGCGAGCAACTCGAACTCGTTTTGGGGCGCGTTGACGTAATCCTCGAACAATTCCTGGGCGACCTCCGCCGTGTCGGCGACCTGGACGTCCTGACTCGGACCCTCGAACTGGTCCGGCATCAGCCCGAGTTCTCGGCGCACCTCGTCGCTTTCGAGGTCGAGGCCGGTTTCTTCGATCGCGCTGACGACTTCGAGGATGCCCGCTTCCTTGTCCGGGAGCGAATCGCCCGGCGGCGCTTCCTCCTCGTACTCCTCTTGGGTAATTTGGACCCCCGTCGCGAGCGCGATTCGCCTCCTCGTGAATTCGTCGACGGCATCGATGACCGCGTCCAGGTCGCCGCTGACGCCCTCGAGCGACGACGAAACCGAATCCGCGGACGGAAGCGCCGCATCCAGGTTGATGATCGTTCGCGATCGAGCCGGGTTCTCCCTGTACCGTTCGGGATCGCTCGCGGGGTTGTTCTTGTCGCCGAACTGGATAACGTTCGGCGGGCAGGCGACCTCGCAGGCGCTCGTGCCGATGTTGCCCTCGCCGAAGTTACCGTCCTGACGGGCGGGATCGAAGACGCACTTCGACATGACGCCGCGAGGGGCACGACTGCTGACGCGCCGGTCACGATAGTCATAGACCATGTCCGCACTGAGTTCGTCCTCGTCGGTTTCCGGTTCCCCCCACTGGAAGTAGTTAACGCCGTACGGGCAGGCGACCTGACAGTACCGGCAGCCGATGCAGACGTCGTAGTCGGTCAGCACCAGCCCGCCTCTGTCGCGGGTATGCCGGGCCGTCGTCGGACAGACCTTCTCGCAGGGCGCATCGGTGCAGTGCTGACACGGGCGGACGAGGTAGTTGAAGTCGTGAACGACCGGGTTGTCTCCACAGTCCTCGGGATCGACGTCGACGGTATCGGGGTCCGGGGACTCGACCGCGCCGTCCTCGAAAGCGAGGACGTACATCCAGTTTGCCCCCTGGTCCCAGTTGTGTTCCTGATTGCAGGCCGTTACGCAGGCGAGACAGCCGTCACAGTTCTCGAGGTCGATCGTCATTCCCCACTGGGTTCCCTCGTCTGCGTCCTGGACTTCTCCCGCTTCCTCGACGGCAGGTTCCGGCTCCTGCTGATCGACCGCGCCCCAGCCGAGACTCGCGAACCCCAGCCCGGCCCCGGTCTTTTTGAGCATCTCACGACGGGATCCGTCGCCGTTGGCGAATTCCAACAGCGTCGACCCGATCCCATCCTCGTTGCCGTCCACATCGTCCGGACTGGCAATCGGCCGTTCGTCCTCGCCGAACTCCGCCATCACGTCGTCGTGATACCGCTCATGGAACTCCTCTTCCGAGAGTTCGCCCTTCGTGACCCGCATGGCGTCTCTCCCCATCTCCATCCCGAGTTCGGTGTCGTACTCGGTCTCGTCGAGCATCTCCTCGAGGTCGTCCTGCCACGACTCGCCGAGGGGGTGAAACGCCTCGTCGTCCGAGGTGTCGTCGTCGAAACTCATCGTCCCCACCGGTCCGGTGTCGCTCGAGGTCCGTTCATTGTGACTCGTGTTCCCACACCTATCACAAGTCTTCGCAAAGAGGCCCAGCCTGCAAATGACGGGATCGGCTGTCCCCCGAATCAGCACCTGCCGTGAACTGTCGCCGGAGAGGGCGGGTCGAGAATCGAAGTATCCGATCAGCGCAACCCGGCGGTGTCGGTTCGGACGGTCCCGCACGTTCGGGTTGCGGTCTCCGGAAACTGTCCTCTCCGACAGGGATCACGATGGCGGATGGCTGGCTCTACTTATCGTCTTGTGCTATACCGAAAAGCGTTGAGAAGGCGAGTCGAATCACGCCGAGACGTCCCGGATCGTTCGCTCCGCTCACGTCCCGGACTGCGCCTCGTCTGGTTCAAATCGTCCGTAATCGTTTTGCAGCACCGAACATCGGTTCGCACCGCTACGCGGCGCTCATCGGTTTGTTGCTGTAAAAGCGCCGAGAGGGAGATTTGAACTCCCGAGTCCGTGAGGACAGCAGATTTCGAATCTGCCGCCTTGGCCGGGCTAGGCTATCTCGGCTCACTCCTCTCTACTCGAGAGACGTTTTTACCCGTTTCGATTTTTTCGCTCCGTGCGAACGGTTCGCCCGAGGGCGATGGCACCTCGAGCCGAGCGGCGTTACCCCGTGTTCTTCATCCCGGCCGCGATCCCCTTGACCGTCAGTCGCAGCGTTCGCTCCTCGATGTCGGTCCGGTGGGTCCGGTCGAGCAGGTAGACCTGAAGCATGTTCAGCGGGTCGACGTAGGGGTTTCGTCGCTCGAGGTTCTCGCCGAGCCAGTCGCGGGTGTGTAACTGTTCGCGCTGGCCGATCTCGGTGATCAACTCGCTTGCCCGCGCGTACTCGTCGGTCACCCGGGGGAAAAAGCGCTCCCGGAGGTCGTCGTCGGCCATTTCGGCGTAGCGCTCGGCGATCTCGAGTTCGGTACGGGACAGCGAGAGCGCGGCGTTGTCCAGCGTCGTCCGGAAGAACGGCCACTCCTCGTACATCTCTTGGAGCGTCTCCATCGAGCCGCCGTCGTCTACGTAGGCGTCGATCCCCGTCGCGAGCGCGTACCAGCCCGGGAGGATACACCGCGACTGGGTCCAGGAGAACACCCACGGGATCGCCCGCAGGTCCTCGACCGTGCGCTCGCCGCTGCGGGAGGCCGGCCGCGAGCCCAGATCCAGATCCTCGATGACGGTGATCGGCGTCGCCTGCTCGAAGTAGCGGACGAACCCGTCGCTCTCTAAGAGGTCGCGGTACTCCCGGCGGGCGGCGTCGGCCATCGTTTCCATCGCGTCGACCCACTCCTCGGGGACCTCTTCCTCGGGCTGGTCCAGCGCCTGCTTGCGCGCCCGCAGTTGGGCGTTGAGCATCTGTTCGATGTTGCGCTCGGCGATGCGGGGGTTGGCGTACTTCTCGGCGATGGCTTCGCCCTGCTCGGTGAACTTGACCTGGCCCGTGACCGTGGAGTTGGGCAGGGCCAGCAGCGCCTCGTTCATCGGGCCGCCGCCCCGCGAGATCGAGCCGCCGCGGCCGTGAAACAGCCGCATCGTCACGTCGTGATCGTCGCAAATCTCGCCGAGCCGACGCTGGTTCTTGTACAGCGACCAGTTGGCCGCGAGGAAGCCGTTCTCCTTGTTCGAGTCGGAGTACCCCAGCATGATCTCTTGGGTCCGCCCGCGGGCCTCCAGCGCCTGCGCGTAGGCCTCGTTCTCGAACAGCGTCCCCATGATCCGGCGGGCCCCCGAGAGGGCGTATTCCGTCTCGAGTAGCGGCACGATATCGATCCCCGAGTGTTCGGGCAGAGAGACGACGCCGGCCTGATCCGCGAGGAAGAGTACCTCGAGGACGTGGCTCGGCTCTTCGGTCATCGAGATGCAGTAGGTGTCGATCGCGTTGCTCCCGTACTCCGTTTGCCACGCCGCGAGGCGATCGAACAGGTCGAGGACGCGGGCGGCGTCGTCCGAGAGAGTCTCCGTCCGCTCGAGGTCGATCACGGGTTCGTCCTGTAGGACGGCGTCGGTCAGGAACTCGACCCGCTCGTCCTCCGAGAGGCCGTGGTAGTCGATCCCCTCGGCCTCGAGGGCCTCGGCGATGGCGTCGGTGTGTTTTTGCTGGTGATCCCGCAGGTCCAGACTCGCCAGCGAGAAGCCGAAGGTTGCGACCCGCCGCCGAATCGGATCGACGTGGGCGTCGACGACGCTTTCGGCCCCGTTGTCCCGGAGGCTCTCGGCGATGACCGCGAGGTCGTCACGCAGGCCCGCGACCGTCTCGTAGCCGCCGGGGCGAACGTCGCCGACCCGGCGGAGCCGCTCGCGCATCAACTTGAGCTTCTGTCGGTACGGCTCGTCGGGGTAGCGCTCCTCGGCCGTCCGAGCGGTCCCCGGCAGCCGCTCGCGATCTTCCTCGAGCGAGGCCTGAAACGCCGAGCCGGCGTCGATCCGGCTGCCGTCCTGGCTCAACACGCCGGAGAGGCGCTTGAGCTGATCGCGGTACTGCTCTAAGACGACCGAGCGCTGCCGTTCGAGGGTGTTGGCGGTGACCTCGGGGGTCACGTAGGGGTTGCCGTCGCGGTCGCTGCCGGCCCACGACCGGAACTCGAAGAGCTTTGGGATCTCGAGACTGCCGGGGACTTCCTCGTCGATCGCGTCGGCGAGTTCGTCGTAGACCTCGCCGACCACGTCGAACAGCGTGTTCTCGAGGTACCACTGGACGTTGCGCGCCTCGTCTTCGGGTTCGGGCTGGCGATTGCGGACCTGCGGCGTTTGCCAGAGGCTCGTGACCTCCGCGTCGACGTCCCGCCAGACCTGCCCCTCTTCCTTATCGGTCAGCAGCCGCTCGTCGACGGTCTCGAGCGACGTCGAAATCTCCCGCAGTTTGGACTTGACCGTCTTCCGGCGGGCCTCGGTCGGGTGGGCGGTAAACGTCGGCTCGATCAGGACGTCGTCGAGTACCTGCCGGACAGTCTCGACGTCGGCCTCGCCCAACTCGGCGGCCGCGGTCTCGAGGCTGTCCTCGAGGGTCCCCTCCTGAGACGCGGTCCGAATGGTCCGGACCCGCTCGCGCTCCTCGGCGAGGTTGATCAACTCGAAGTAGGTGGTAAACGCCCGGGCGACGATCCGTTGCTGGTGGGGCGACAGTCCCTCGAGTTCCGCGATCAGCGGCTCCCGGGACTCGAGGTCGCCCGACCGGTACTCGATCGCGGTCCGGCGACAGGACTCGACGGTCTCGAACGCGCGTCGGGAAGTCTGGTCCTCGAGGACGTCGCCGAGCAACGCCCCGAGTTCGCGAACGTCCTGCCGGACGTTCCTGTTGTGAAGTCGCATATCGTGTGGATGTGCGTGCCATAGTAAAAACCCCTAGCAGGAGTGCTACCCGACTCATACATCGTTTTCCGTGATAGTTACTGGCGGTGATGTTGGGTCGACGAGCGACTCCTGCTGATCCGTTCGCTTGCCGGCCCGATCGCTATCGATACCACAACCAGTCCTGGAGATATTTACTACAAATATAAATTATCTCTCTAGATGGTTGGTTTCGGATGTACTATACGAACGACTGCGGCATTCAATTTCGAATAGCGGGTAGTCCTCGCCCCCAATTGGTTCACCAACTCACTAGTCGCACGAAACGTATCCGTGCCGGATGCGACGACCGAGGGGGCGGCGGGTTCTCGATCGGACTCCGGGAGATCACAGCCCCGCGATTCGTCACTCGTCAGTGTACTGCGCACAGACCCGCCGGATCCCCTCCTCGAAGTCGATCTGTGGGTCCCAGCCGATCGCCTCGCGGATCTTCGAGGCGTCGGCACAGGTGTCATGCACGTAGACATCCTCGGGGATGGGATTCTCGACGTACTCGGGCTCGACGTCGGTCCCGAGTTCGTCGTTGATCATCTCGACGACCGTGTCGAAGTCGTAGGCTTCGCCGGTCCCGAGGTTGTAGATCCCGTCGAGTTCGGCCGCTGCGGCCCCCTCGAGCCCGCGGACGATGTCGGAGACGTGGGTGAAGTCCCGGGTCTGGGTCCCGTCGCCGTACAGGACCGGCGACTCGCCGTTTGCGATGTCGTCGGCGAACTGCGCGATCACGTTGGCGTACTCGCCCTTGTGTTCCTCCGCGCCGCCGTAGCCCTGATACACCGAGAAAAAGCGCATGCCGGCCATCGACATGTCGTAGTGGTTCGCAAAGTACTCGCCGTAGCGCTCCCGCGCGAGCTTCGAGGCCTCGTAGCCGGTGTCGACGCCCACGTCCATGTCCTCGGGCGAGGGCTCGGTCCGGCTCCCGTAAATCGACGAGGTCGAGGCGTAGACCACCGTGTCACAGCCGTCCTGTCGCGCCTGCTCGACCACGTTGACGAAGCCCTCGACGTTCACGCGAGCGCCCGTGGTCGGGTCCTCCTCGTGCATCGCATAGGACGACAGCGCCGCGAGGTGGAAGACGACGTCGACGTCGGTTGGCAGGTCGTCCTCGAGGACGCTCGCGTCGACGAAGTCGACGTCCTCGTCGAGGTTCTCCGGCGTGCCCAGATACTGGTCGTCGACGACGGTCACGTCGTTGTTCGTGGCGAGGTGGTTCGCCAGGTTCGAGCCGATGAATCCCGCCCCGCCGGTGACGAGAACGGTCCGATCGTCCAGAGTCATATCGAAAATCCCAGTTCGGTGATCCATAGGTGTTTTGAAAGCCCGAGCGGTTGCGAGGCGACGCGACTGACTCGAACGGGCGGCGGCTGCCGACCGACCGGTCGGCCGCGGTCGATCGCGGCCCGCGACCTCCCCCTCGGAACGGACGGCGACATCGTCAGCGGGGCGACCGGCTGGGGATCGACGCTCGAGTCGCCTCGAGTGACGCCGCCGACCTACCGCTGAACGTAGCTTTAATGTATATGATACCATACCCCAAACAGTGAGACTGCTCTCGAACCCGTATCGACGGCGCTGGATCGGCTGGGGACTGCTCGTGGCGTCGTTCTTCCTCGTCAGCCTCCACCGGTCGTCGACCGCGGTCCTCTCGGGGGAGTTGATGCGTGCGTTCGACACGACGGCGACGAGCCTCGGCCTGCTGCATTCCTCGTTTTTCTACCTGTACGCGGCGTTTCAGGTGCCCGCGGGGCTGTTGACGGACCGATACGGTGCGCGGGCGATCGCCGCAACGGGGACCGCCGTGATGAGCGCCGGCGCGGTCGCGTTCGGGCTGGCGTCGACCTATCCGGTCGCGTTCGGCGGCCGCGTGCTGGTCGGGCTGGGGGCCAGCGTCCTCTTCGTCGCGGCGCTGCGGTTCTGTGCGAACTGGTTCCGACCCGACGAGTTCGGGACGATGACCGGCGCGACGTTCAGCGTCGGCATTCTGGGCGGCCTCGCGGCGACGACGCCGCTCGCGATCGCCATTTCGCGGCTCGGCTGGCGGGGGTCGATGGTCGGCCTCGGCGTGGCCGGCCTCGCGGCCGCGGTCGGCATCCTCCTCGTCTCCCACGACTCGCCGGCCGACGCCGGCCTCGAGCCGATCGACGACGTGCCGGACCGACCGGACGTGACCGACGCCGCGACGCTCAAGCGGTACGTCTCGGACGCGGTTCGCGAACCGGAAACGTGGCTGTTGGGGATCATGCTCTTTTTCATGACCGGCATCGGGATCACGATCTTCGGTCTGTGGGGGATCCCCTATCTCGTCCAGACCCACGGGATCTCCGTGACGGAGGCGTCGGTCTACCTCCTCGTGGGCAACGTCGGTGGCATGATCGGGCCGACGGCCTTCGGCTGGCTCTCGGACCGGTGGGGGCAGCGAACCGGCCTCATCGTCTTCTCGACGGTCGTGTTCGGGCTGACCTGGGCGGTCTTCGCCGCCTTCGGGACCGTCCCCCTGTTGCTCGTCGGCGCGATCTTCCTCTTCTCGCGGGTCCTTCGCGGCGGCGTGCCGCTCGCCTTTACCGTCATCAAAGAGCGCCACCCGGAGGGAGCGAGCGGGACCGTGATCGGCATCGTCAACACGATGGGCTGGATCGGCGCGGCCGTCTTCCCGGTCGTCCTCGGGGCCGCCCTCGACGCCTACTGGACCGGCGACACCGTCAACGGCACCCGCGTCTACACCGAGTTGGGCTACCGAGTCGCGTTCGCCATTGCGGCCGCCGCGGGATTGCTCGCCGCAGCCTGTGCGATCCTGCTTCACCTCCGAACGCGGGCCGAACGGCCCCTCGAGACCGGGACCGACCTCGAGCAGCCGACCGACTGACGTTCGAGTTCCGGACGACCACACACCGTCGCCTGCCTCAGCCCACAGCTACTTGCCGATACGTACCACACCACACGGTCATGCGCTACTACGAGGACATCGAGGTCGGGGAGACCCGCGAGTTCGGCGAGTACCACGTGACCAAAGAGGAGGTACTCGAGTTCGCCGAGCAGTACGACCCGCAGCCGTTTCACACGGACGAAGAGGCCGCCGAAGAGTCCGCGTTCGGCGAACTGGTCGCCTCGGGCTGGCACACCGCCGCGATGTGCATGCGGATGCTCGTCGACGGCCCGATCCAGGACCGCGCCAGCATGGGCGCTCGCGGCGTCGACGAACTCCGGTGGAAGCAACCGGTCAAACCCGGGGACACCCTCTCGGTCCGGACCGAAATCGTCGATAAACGCGTCTCCGAGAGCGATCCGACCCGCGGTTACGTCGACAGCAAACTCGAGGGGATCAACCAGGACGACGACGTGGTCATCTCCTGGATCGGGCTGGGCATGATCGCCCGCCGGCCGGGCGACGCGGAGGAGTAAGGATGGCCCGGGTGCCGCTGCTCGAGGCCGACGACCTCCCCGAGGAGTACCGCTATCTGATCACCGAGAACGACGTGGGCGACGCCCACATCTTTCGGTCGATGGCCAACGCGCCGGAGCTGCTCCAGTGGTACATGCGCTACTCGACGCGGCTCTGGGACGTCCTGCCGGCCCGCGAGCGCGAGGTGGTCATCCTGGCGGCCGCGCGCGCCCTCGAACACGAGTACGAGTGGCACCAACACGTCCGGCTGGGCCGCGAGGCCGGCGTGACGGACGCAGAGATCACCGCCATCAGCGAGGGCGACCTCGCGGCGCTTTCGGACCGCGACGCGGCGCTGGTCACCTACGCCCGTAGCGTCGCCCTCGGCGATCCCCGCGACGGGGACCACGACCGACTCGGCGAGTACTACGGCGTCGAGACCGTCGTCGGCGTCGCCATGCTCGCGGCCCACTACGTCGCGACGGCCCGGGTACTCGACGCGTTCGACGTCGCGACCGAGGAGGCGTTCGTCGGCTGGCGGCCCTGATCCCCCGCGGCGACCGCGGGTCGATTTCGGCCCGAACCCGTTCGGATCGTCTCTTATCCGATTCGCCGCCGTTCCGTCGGTATGGTCGATCTCAGGCAGTTCGACGTGCCCGAGAGCGTCGAGCCCGACGAGTGGCGGCTGTCGGTGACCGGCGCGGTCCGGCACCCGATCGACTTCGCGCTCGAGGACCTCACCGACCTTCCGCTCGAGACCGATACGGACGACTTCGCCTGCGCCGAGGGGTGGGTTGCCGAGGGGCTATCGTGGCGCGGGGTTCGGGTCGCCCGACTGCTCGAGCGGGTCGAGCCGGCCGACGCGAGCGCGTACGCGCTCGTCGACGGGATGGACGAGGGCTACGCCTGCGCGTTCCCCCTCGAGCGGCTCTCCGAAGCGGTGCTGGCCGTGGCACTCGACGGCGACGCGCTCCCGGTCGAACACGGCGGCCCGGCACGGCTCGTCCCCACCGGCGAGGCGGCCGACTGCTGGGAGAGTATCAAGTGGGTACGCGAGATCGAGGTCCGCGAGACGGAACCGACCGCGGACGACACCGCGAAGGACGTGGCGCTGTCGCGGCTCGAGTGAGCTGGCGGTGCGACGAGGCCGGGGTCAGGGCTCCGTGGCCCGGTCGCCGAGGAAGGTCCCGGTCGGGGTCTCGAGCCCGTCGATTTCGGCGGTCAACGCTCCCGTCGAACTGTCGAAGACCAACAATTTCCCCGCGTCCCAGCAGCTGACGTAGACGTGGCTCCCGTCGCGGGTGAACTCGGGATGGAGCGACCGGCCGGGGGCCCACTCGGTCGTGTCGATGACCGTCGACACGACCAGGTCGTCGGGGTCGATGGCGTAGATGACCCCCTCGTTGTCCCGGTCCGTGTCGTCGAAGATCACGTCGCCCCAGACGTAGTCGCTGTCAGGGTGGGAGTTGCAGAACATGCCGTGGCCCGGGACCTCGATATCGGCGACCGGCTCGCGGCTCTCGAGGTCCCACGCCGTGATCGCGTCGCTCATCACGGTTCCCGTGAAGCCGAGCCCGCGGGACTCGTCGATCGCGCCGGGGGTCGGATGCGGCGGCCCGGCCGTCGGCACCCGGTCGACGACCGCCCGCTCCCGGACGTCGAGGACGTACAGACACTCGTCGCCCTGCGAGGCGAGGTAGCAGTACCGCTCGTCGGAGCCGTAGACGGCGTCGTGGAGGGTCCGGCCGACGGCGACCTCGTCGACGATCGGGAACGAGGGATCGTCGTAGTCGACGAACCAGGCCCTGCCGGCGTCTTTCAGGACGACCAGAAAGCAGCGCTCGCCCGGCACGTCCCGGACGGTACAGATCCGCGAGGCGATCGACTGACCGTCCGGATCAACCGCGTGGGCCGGGAGCCGATGCAGCGGCTCGAGCGTCTCGGCATCGAGGACGACCGCGTGGTTGGGGTTGTAGTACCCCGCGAGGAGGTAGTTCGAGTCCGCGGAGATCGCGATGGCCCGCCCGGAGGTGCCGGCCCGGACGCGGCGGACGAGGTCGCCGCTGGCGAGATCGAGCTTGCTCACCCACCCTTGCCGGGACTGGACGTACGCGGACGCTTCGGGGTCGTTTTCGGCGAGAGACCGGTGAAAGACGATCGAATGGGGCGCTCTCCCCACGTTCTCGATGCGACCGAGCCGCTCGTGACGCGTGGTATCGATCACTGCTACCGACCCTGGCTGGCGTTCCGCAACGAGCAGCAGGTCCCGCAGGTCCGGACAGTCGTATTGTGGCGTTGCCGGTGGATCAGTCTCCTCACGGTGAACCTCGAGGGAATCGGCGATCCCTTCGAGCCCCAATTCGCGAAACGACGGCGGTCTGACGGTGCTGGCGGCGAGTTGCTCGCTCATCGAGTCTCTCGGTACTCCTTTCGACCTGACTCGAAAATACACGTCCGCGAAGACGTTCGGGACGGACGACGGACAGTGAGCCGAGCCGGGTCGGGGTGGATCGTGGTGTCCGCTCGAGGGCGGCCACGGCCCAGCCGCGGACGGAAAAGCACGCGAAACACGAGTGCGCGGCGGGCTTTCGGACGGGCGGCGATTACCCTCGGAGTTATTGGCCGCGGCGTCGAGACGGACCGTATGACCTTTGTCGTCCCGTTTGACGGATCGGAACTAGCGGAAGCCGCGCTCGTCAGAGCCGTCGAATACGACGCCGCCCTCGAGGAGGGGGTCGCGGCCGTGGCTGTCGTCCCGGAGCGAAAAGGATACGCACGGGAGAAAGGCTGGATCGACGAGGACGAACCGTACGACGTCGATGCGGTCGTCGACCGCCTTCGCGAACGAGTGCGGACGCTCGCACCGTCGGCGGCGTTCGAGTGCGAACGGATCCGCGAGTTTCCGCCCGAGGCCCAACTGGCCGGCCACATCGAGCGACTGATACGGAACCACGATCCGAGCGTCGTGTTCCTTGGCAGCGACAACGTCGGCCGCGTCGTCACGCCGTTGACGAGCGTCGGCGTTCACGTCGCCGCCGATGAAGCGTACGACGTCTTCATCGTTCGCCAGCCGACGCCGCCGGCGCTCGAGGCTCTCGACCCCCATCCCGAGTTCTACCGGGAATCCGACGCGACGTAGCGACCGACGAGCGATCGCCGGCCGACTCGAGGCAGGAGGCGAACCCGTCGCCTCCGCCGTCGTCCGAACGTCGTCACCGAGCCCAGCGATTAATGATCACGTCGACCAAGGAGACGGTATGTACGACCGAATTCTCGTTCCGACCGACGGGCGCGAGGAGACCGAACGGGCGATCGACGAAGCGATCGCGCTCGCCGCTGAATACGACGCGACGCTCCACACGCTGTACGTGGTCAACTCCGCTGCGATCGCTCCCGGCATCGAGTTTAGCGATCTCGAGGAGGTCGGCAGACAGGCGGTCGAACACGTCCGCGATCGGGCGACGGCCGCCGGTGTCGATCGGGTCACGGGTGACGTGACACATGGCCTTCGCCATCGCGCGATCCTCGACTACGCCGCCGACCATGATATCGACCTGATCGTTATCGGTCGCCATCGGGAACTCGACCACCTCGTTCGCGGGAGCGTCTCGAAACGCGTCTCCGAGGCGGCGACGGTCCCGGTGTTACTCGTCGAGTGACCGTCAGCCGGGTCCCCGTACCCACACCATTAATCACCGAGGAACCGAAGTCTTTCGCCATGTCACCGACAACCGACGCGATCGATTCGATCCTCCTGCCGACGGACGGCAGCGACGGTGCGCTGGCGGGGGCGAAACGGGGCGTCGATCTCGCCGCGATGGCCGACGCGACCGTTCACGTCCTCTCGGTCGTCGACACCTCTGCGATTGAGGGCGTCGCGTCCGTTCTCGAGTCGGATCTGGACGAACAACGGGCCGCGCTCGAGGCCGACGCCGAGTCGGCCGTCGAATCCGTCTCGTCGATGGTCCGCGACCGGCGGCCGGATCTCGAGGTCACGACGGCGACCGAGCAGGGGACACCCTTTCGGGTCATCGATCGCTACGTCGACGAACACGATATCGACGTCGTCGCGATGGGAACGAAGGGACGAACGGGAGTCAGACGAGTCGTTCTCGGAAGCGTGACCGAAAACGTTCTCCGGACCGTCGGGGCCCCGATACTCGTCGTGCCGCCGGCAGCGAGTGACGAGCCGCTTACCGAGGACACCGTCCGGAACGTCCTCCTGCCGACGGACGGGAGCGACGGTGCGGCGGTCGCCGTCGACTGGGGACTGGCGCTCGCGGCGGCCTTCGACGCGATGACCCACGCGGTCTACTCGGTCGACACGAGGCGGTTCTCGCCACGGCGAGCGCCCAGTGAGGTCCTGTCCGAACTCGAGCGCCCCGGGGAGGATGCCCTCGAGTCGGTCCGCGAACGAGCGCGCGAACGCGGCTGCACCCTCACGGGAACCGTCGCGACGGGGCCGCCGGCGAGAGTCATCCTGGATTACGCCGACGGCAACGATATCGATCTCATCGCGATGGGGACACACGGCCGCTCGGGCCTCGAGCGCCACTTCCTCGGGAGCGTGACCGAAAACGTCGTCCGGAACGCCGAGTTGCCGGTGTTTTGTGTTCCGATGAACGCCACCTGAGAGCGATAACCGGGACGCCGGATGTCCCCCGCCGACCCCGTCAACCGGAGACAGTCGGCGAGTCCGGCCGACGGGTCGCTGTCGCCGGCCGATCGGCCGGCGGTTCGAACACGGTGCCGGTATTATACCGACGGTCGTCGTAGCGGCCGGTATGAGTGACCGACTCCTCGTTCCCTACGACGGGTCAGCGCCGGCGAAAGACGCACTCGAGTACGCGCTCGAGAAGTTCCCGGATACGGACGTCACCGCCCTGTACGTCGTTCCGGTTCCGGACGGGTACTGGACGGCGTTTCAGGACCCCGAGGATCGGGTTCCGGCCGTCGAACGCGGCCGCGATGATGGGCGCGATATCCTCGACGAAGCAGTCGACATCGCCGCGGACCACGGCCACGATATCGATACCGAAATCGCGACGGGGAAACCCGACCAGGAGATCGTCGAGCTGGCGACGGTGGACGACTACGAGACGGTCGTTATCGGAAGCCACGGCCGCGAGCGAATGTCGCGTATCATGCTCGGCAGCGTCGCGGAAAAGGTGGTCCGCCGATCACCGGTGCCAGTCATCGTCGTTCGCGACTGAATCGGTCGACAGCTCTCCTCGGGACCGACGCCCGTCGGTCGAACGAGGACGGCCGGCCACCGATCGAAGTGACAGTGTACTGGCAGTGCCGCCGGTAGATACCGACGTTCCAGCCTGCCGGAAAGTAGAAGTGTTTTTATATGAACTCTCGACGAATCGTCAGTTCATGGAGCCGATCGAAATCGGCGGACGGTTGATCGCTGGCATCGCCCTCATTCTGGCGAACGCCTTCTTCGTCGCGATCGAGTTCGCGCTCACTCGTGTCCGACAGTACCCCGAGTCGGAGTTCGACGAACCGGGGCTGCGGCGTGCGTGGGAAATGACCAACGAACTCGAGATCTACCTGACCAGCTGTCAGGTGGGCATCAGCGGGACGAGCATCGCCGTCGGTATCGTCGCCGAACCGGCCCTCGCGACGATCATCCGTCCCGTCTTCGAGAACACTGCACTCGCCTCCGCAGGCGCGGGTGCCGTCCTCGCGTTCGTCATCATCAATCTCCTTCATCTCACTCACGGCGAGCAGACGCCGACCTATCTCGGCGTCGAGCGAACGAAGTTCGTCGCGAGGTATGGGGCCACCCCGCTGTACTGGTTCGCAAAACTCCTCTCGCCCGTGATCTGGTTCGGAGACGCCGTCGCGAAGTGGACGTTACACCGGTTCGGGATCGAGATGACCGGTGCGTGGCTCGAGACCGAGACGGAGATCATCGAAACGCGTGCCGAACTCCGGAACCGACTCGCGTCGGTCCTCGAGCGGGGCGACGTCCCCGACGACCGACGCGAGGAGATCATCAACGCCCTGACGGTCGGCGATCGGCCGGTCGAGGACGAGATGACGTCCGTCGAGGACGTCACGTTCCTCTCGACGACGGCCTCCACTGCGGAGAACGTCGATCGGATCGGCTCGAGTCCCCACACCCGGTTTCCACTGATCGAGGAGAGTCCGGAGTCGTTCGTCGGGATCGTCTACGCCCCGACGGTCGTCGACCGAATCGACGACCTGCGAAACGGTGACGTGTCCTTCGCCGACATCGCGACGCCGCCGATGACACTGCCCGCCGATATGCACGTCAGCGACGCGATCGACGAACTACAGGCAGCACAGCAGGAACTCGCGCTCGTCGAGGCCGACGGGACCGTCGTCGGACTCCTGACGGCGACCGACGCCCTCGAGGCGCTGGTCGGTGACTTCGAGGACCCGCTCGTCGTGAACGACGGCTTGCTACAGGGACGATCGTAGTTCCGACAGCGTTCGCTTTGGCTGTCATCGACTCGTCTCCCGTCGCAGTCGCGTCGGTAACGGGATCAAAACTGGAGTCCGCCTCCAAATATCACTGGTCGATTCGGAGTGAGAGAAATGCTCCGACAGGGATTCGAACCCTGGTCATTGCCGTGAGAGGGTATACTTCACCTCACTGTCAATTCCCGTCTCACTCAATTACCCGTCTGCTGAGACCATGGTTTTCGACCGTGTGAGCGATACTATGGTCTGGAGGTTAAAAAGACACCCAGTTAATTGCCTTAGTGGGACACCCGACCTATCCTAACGATTTGCGACTCAACTAAGCGTACCCAGATGAGTGTTCGTTGTGGGCAAATAGAGGCACCGAACCGGGATCGCCAATTTCGAGATTCTTTAAGTCAACCATGGTTCTATTCATCCAGAACCCTCATTCGGATAAAGATTGCCTCATTCTCTTTATAAGCGAAGGGAGAATTCACCAAACCGGTATTATTTCGACATCCAGGCCGTGATAGAATCGGCTGGCTGTAGCCATGATCCTGGAATATCGCTCGGGACACTCACGTCTGCATCGCATTGTATTGAGGTCGGTTTCGATGGGACTGTAACGGGTACCAGTACCGTGATACCGTACCATCGAACAGTACCAAATCAGCAGACCAAGATACCGTACCGCGTTACAGAACCATGATTCTGTATCACGTCTGTGTTCCACGGATCGGATACACAGTAGCGTTCCATCTCAGCGTACCATGGGACTGTGCTATGTGTCTGAACGGAGCGTAGATCTAGTCCTCATCCACCGGAGCTGTTGGCAGAACCCCGTTGAATAGACAGTGCGTGTTTCGCCCTGCTGCTCCATCGATTAGCTGGCAATAATCCGGGCGATCCAGACGATCGGGGTCACCGGGATGGCCAATCCGGTGATCAAAAGCACGATAGCGATCGCGGCTTTCTCGGCGCGACTCGACCCATGCCATATCGACTGCCATATCTCATCGATCGCCTGTGCCGTTCGCTGGATCAATCCAGATATAGAGACGGGAACTCTCACGGCACGCAAAGGATTCGGGTTCCGTTTCACAGCGTCTGGGACGTTCGCCTTCAGCTCCTCCCCTGCAAAAGGAAATCACGAGTTTGGAAATCGTGATTTCCGAAATCAGAATTTCTATTTAGCCGGAGATGCTACTGGCTGTATGGAGCACTTCGTTGATCGAGACGTTGAACTCGATCAACTCACGGCCTGCTATGAGTCCGAGACGGGGGATTTCGTCGTGATCTACGGCCGCCGTCGCCTCGGTAAGAGCGAGCTCGTTCGCCAGTCCATCGCTGATCGGGACGACGCTGTCTACTACCAAGCAGTTGAGTCTACGGCACAGAACCAGCTCGAACAGTTCGTTGACGCCGCCACCGCACAGTTCCCGTCGCTGCGGAACGTCCGCCGCGACTGGGAAGCCCTTCTTGAAGCACTCGGCGAGGAAAACGCGATCGTCGTCATCGACGAGTTTCCATTCCTTATCGAGGAGGACGAGTCGTTGCCGTCCCGAATTCAGCGCGTCTGGGATACGGAGTTACAGGAGACGGGGATGACGCTCGTGCTCGTCGGTTCGTCAATCAGCGTCATGGAAGACAAGGTGCTTTCTGGAAGCGCACCGCTGTACGGTCGGCGGACAGCGACGATCGATCTCAAACCACTCGACGTGGCCGACGCACACCAATTCTTCCCGGAGTACGATCCCGAAACTGCCATCACCGCGTGGTCGATTTACGGCGGCACACCGTACTACCTCCAGACCATCGATTCCGACCAACCGTTAGGAACGAACGTCCAGCAGTCGATTCTGTCGGAGCGTGGCCTCCTGTACTCCGAGCCCGAATTCCTGCTCCGCACCGAACTCCGACAGCCGAATACGTACTTCAGCATCCTTCGTGCGCTCGCCCACGGGCGTCGCACTCCGAACGAGATCGCGGGCATGGCCGGTGTGGAGTCCGGATCACTCAGCACGTACCTCCAGAAACTCCGCCGGCTCCGTCTCGTCGAGCGCCATATCCCCGTAACGGAATCGCCGACGTCTTCAAAACGCGGTCGGTATCGCGTCGCAGCTCCGCTGTTTCGGTTCTGGTTCCGCTTCGTGTACGGAACCCAAGACCAACTTCGTATGCTCGGCGACGACGCGTACGACGAACTCGTCGCACCCGAACTGGCGGATTACGTGAGCCCGTTGTTTGAACGGCTCTGCCAGCGTGAACTCCCGGACCTCATTGAGCGACGGTTCCTTGATATCGGGCAGTGGTGGTTCAAGGAACACGAACTGGATGTCGTTGGCCTCACCGATGAGGGGCTCGTCGCAGGCGAGTGCAAGTTCACTTCTCGACCCGTGAGCGAAGGTGTCCTCACCGATCTCGAACGAACTGCGTCGGAAGTACGATGGGCAGAAGAGCCAGCAGACGGGGAGACGCTGTACGTCTTGTTCAGCCGCTCCGGGTACACCGACGACCTCAAACGCGCCGCTGATGCGCGTGACGACGTCCTTCTTTTCGAATTATCTGATCTGCTCGCACCCAATAGCAACTCCAGAGGATAGAGATAGACGTACGAGGAGCACGAAGCAGACCGTTTGTTACCGGCTCTTCCAATCCGTCTACTTCCCGAGTCTTTCTCTCATCACCTCGTACAACACCTTACTCACTCCAGCGTACACCAATTATTACATCGAGTATATCGTACGGTCACCTATGGCGACTGTCTTGGAGGTTCTCGGGACCGTCCCACTCGTTACAGGGATTATCATCAGCTCAGGGGTAGCTGCTGGCCTCGTTCTACTCGGTGTGTTGTCGAGTACTGTTCTCTGGATAGCGATCGTTTCTGCGTTGGTGGTTACCATCGTTCGGATGACGGTGATCGTTCAAGCGCAACTCGCAGGATAGTACTCTGAGAGACAAAAGATGAACTAATTCAACAACAGAACCCATACTGACTGTCGTCTGCGTGCTGGGGCGCTTCACCGTCTTTGTCGGCCCTGCTATCGTATACGCCGTTTCTGATCACGAATTCAAACCGGAAACGCCCGTAACGCGATCAACACCTCAAATGTAAAAGAACTCATACTACCATGGCGTGTCAAGAGAGTGTTCCATAGGACTGTACCAAGTACCAGTACCGAGAGATCGGTCTGTATAGGAGTACCGCATCAGCAGACCATGAGACTGTACCGCGTTACAGTACCACGCTGGTGTATCACGTCTGTGTTTCACGGTCCAGATACACGGTAGCGTTTCACGTCAGCGTACCATGGAATCCTGTTTTTCTATCTACCACCTCAATTTGAGACTCTAACGGGTGAAGACGTGCTTACGATCTACTTATAGGAACAACTAGGTGAAACGTTTGAGGACTCGATCACCGTACCAAGACACTATACCGTGTTACAGTACCACGATTCTGCACCATGGCCGTGTACCATGAACCGGTTACACAGTAGTGTTCCACGTCACTGTGTCAGAGGTTTATCTTTTCCACCTAAGAATCGCGTACACCACTCATTGCGGGAAAGATTGTCATCGGCTATCAACCCTGAAAAACATCTCTTGTGTCGAGTTTCGAAGCCATCTTGAAGGCGTCCTGCTCACGTTCAATTTCTCTCAACGCATCACCAATCAGGACCTCTGCGACCTCTTCCGAAATCTCGCCCTCGTTATACCGCTGATGAAGCATGATTTTTTCTTCGTCTGAAAGTGTTTCTCGGAGCTTCTCTCGGAAGCCCTGTTGAGCTATCTCGCTAATGTTGATCCCCTCAGGACGCATCCGATCGACAATTTCTGACGCCTCCCTGTCCGCTTTCCCCCGGAATTGGATTTTCTCCTTCTCCGCCATTTTCTCACCTATCTATTTTCCCTTCAGGAGTATAGTTGTTGTAATGCACCAGCCGGAACAACCTCCCTCAGCTCAAATAGCGTGTAATCTCGGTTATCGTCAAGTGGCTCTGTGAGAATCCCTCTTTCAGTCGGTCGGGATTTTAGGCACATCGTGCCGTATGAGAGAGTATGACCACAGTCCGCGACGTAATAGGATTTGAGCAGATTTGAGCAATTTCTAAACGAAAAACAGCGCAAGTTCCCCGCCCCACCGTGGGCGGGGGTGAAGCGCGTGCGCTCGACTGCCGTCAGGAGAAATACCCACATTTTTGAGAGAGTGAATGCCAAATCGAAGTATGGGTGAGAAAGCCACGAAGACGATTCAGACGCGCCTTCACGTAGCGTCTGGTGACCGATCGTGGCTCCACGACGCCCGCCTCGCCGCACGCGAGATCTTCAACCAAACCATCCGCCTCAAACAACAAGGGTACACTCGCACCGAGATACAGAAAGAGGTTGACCGCGACAACTTCTTGCGGAACAACAAGTGCGCAGTCGTCGGCAAAGCCCTCCAGACGTGGGACTCCTATCAGTCACTTCTCGACTGGTGGCACGAACAGGACGATCCCGACGGAGGGAAGCCGACGCCACCGAGTACCGACAAATCTGGTGCGTACCCGCTTGTGATGGCGCACACGGAAGGCTACCGGCTCACCGTTGATGACAACACGAACCGCGTCCAGTTTCGTATCAGCCCGAAGCCCTACAAGAAGGTGACGGGGAATCTGCGCGGTGGGTCGGACGCGATGGACGAACTTCGGGACGCTCTCACGTCGCATGAGGTGGATGTGGGGCAGGCCGAACTCCTGTACCGCGATGGCGTGTATTACCTACACGTCACGGTCACACGCGAGTTCAACATTTCTCAACCCGAGACTAGCGATACGGTAGTCGGCGTGGACATCAACGAGCGCAACGTCGCTTTCACCGCCCTCGACCGTGAGACGATGCAGACGAAGGGTACGCTCGTCCTCGACTACGGACGAGTCAAGCAAGAACGCCAACGCTACCACACCATCACTACTCGCTGTCAGGAACACGGTAAAACGAGTATTCATCGGCAATTCGGTGACAGGGAAGAAAGGTTCACCGAGTGGGTATTGCATCGTCTCTCCCGTGCTGTCGTGAAGTTTGCAGAGCAGTTCTCGAACCCGGTCATCGTGTTCGAGGATATGAGTGGTATCCGCAACGAAATGCAGTACGGGTCATACATGAACCGTCGGTTGCACAAACTGCCGTTCCACAAGTTCGAGAGGTTTGTGTCGTACAAGGCGACGTGGCGAGAGATACCCACGGACACGGTGGATGCCTACTACAACTCGCGGACGTGTTCGTGCTGTGGTGAGCGTGGAGATCGGCAGGGGCGGCGGTTCCAGTGTACGAACGACGAGTGTGACGTGGCGCAAGACCACGCCGATCGGAACGCATCGGTGAACATCGCGTGGCGCGAGAAGGCGAAACTCGGCGATACGGATACGAATTACCGGACTCACAAAACCCAGCCGCAAGTTCGGTTGGTGCGTCTGTCCGGGTCGGGGCGCGTAAGCCGCCCACCCTCATCCCGTTCCCTCGCGGAACAGGGAGTGCTAGCGCACGGCTGAGGGAATTACAAAAGCCTCGGGCCACCGCGCCCGAGGCCGTTTACTCATACTGCTCGGGATGAGTATGATCATCGCGGGGGTCGTGGGACTCATCTGGTTCTGACTTCGCCTTAGTATACTTCGAACCGGTAGTCTCTCAGCAATATTTCCCAGAGCTACTATCAGGGCTAAGTCAGGGGTGATCGCGTGTTAATATCCGTGTTTTCGTTGAGTGCCGGTACACTTATCCCTCTGAGTAGCCCATAATTCGATATGACTTTGGAAGAATCGGTTCGAGAATTAGAGGAGCGTCTCAACCTCAGTCAGAGCGACGAGATTGAAGAAACCGGCCGAATGGTCGCCCGACTCCAGGATTAAACACGGCAATTGGTCTCACCAGCTGTTCACTTCATCTTCTCTAACTGCTCTGCGAATTCGTGTTTCGTGAGCCCCTTCGTCTCAATCAACTCTTCATAGCCACTTCTTTGAACTGCGTTCCTCACGAACTCCACCCACAGTTCTTCGTGTTGTTCGGCGTACTGACGCCATCGCTCACTTGCAGGTAACGAAAGCTCGTATTCGTTGAGTTCAATCTCGATTCCGTGCTTTCGTTCGATCACCTCACACCCAAACTGCGACAAGTATCGGAACCGATCCCCCTTTCGACGAACTGTCAGGAGCCGTTTTGATTCTTTGATATACTCATTGACCCAATCCATCCACGCGTACTCGTCATCAGCATCGGTTTGGCGTGCTGTATCTGGCATTGAAAAGTCAGGCTCGATGCGCCGAAGATACACTTGAATCATCCCGATTGCAGTTCTGTGGTTCGCATTCGGGAGAGCGTGCTTGAGAATCAAATTCGAAGCGAGCCGGCCAGCGACCTCAGTCGCGCTCCCGTCCCAGTCTATCTGATTGAGTGCAGGTTCGATATCCTCTGCAGCGATGTCTTTGTACGCCTGCACTCGCTTTCCTTCCTCCTCGTAATTGCCCCTGAGAACCTCCTTGAACAGCCCTACGTACCGCGTGGCGATGACTCTATTCGCAGATGCCATTGATGAGATCTGATCTACAAGATCGTATTCAATAGCATCCGCGTCACCAGTAGCACCAGATGACGTATAGACGACGTATACCGTCTGATCCAACTCGTATTGTTCAACCTTGACCGACTTGTGACTCTCGTAGTTGAGGACTCGTTCACCAATGGCTTCGAGATCAGGGTTCACAAAATCGAACGAGAACTGCTTATTTTCCGGATGATGATAAAAGACACGAGCAGTCATCACCTCAACGAATGCTCTCCGCAACTATATTCCTACGGCTCTACCGCTCAATGTCGTTTAGACTACCAAACCAAACGCTATGAATCAAGCTCGTCTCTCTCACCCTCACTATGAAATTTGGCGAAAGAAGTGGTTTGACGGGGGTTTGTCGTCTTTGATTAAGATCTCTCTTGGGCCACCTCAACGCTAGTGCAGTTCGGGATATGATCGGAGTAACTTGAGATGGTGGATCCACACCACTCACAGGTTTGTTCTCGTCGAAGTGCGGCCTCC
>NZ_JBGUBA010000005.1:0-204409 GCF_041821105.1 Natrinema sp. H-ect1
TCGGCCAATAGAGCCGAAATATACCGATCGTGGTCTGACGGCGGTTCGATTCCGCCGGTCGGCATTACAGCGGCCATAGTGGCGAGGTGCCTCCCGTACCCATCCCGAACACGGAAGATAAGCTCGCCTACGTTACGGTTAGTACTGGAGTGGGCGACCCTCTGGGAACCCCGTTTCGCCGCTTCCATTCATACTTCAACCCGCATAGTCGCTACTATGCGGGTTTTCGTATTTATTGTCGCACACTCTATGCTGTTTGTAACTGAGAGAAGAGAAACCGCTGTTGGCTAACTCAGACGAGTTCGATGATATTCCCGTTCGAGGTGACGTGCAGATCCCGTCCGAGCTTGTATCCCTGATTAGTGGCCAGATCGACGTATCCCGAGAAGCCGCTCATGTTCTGGTGGGCCGGAATCACGTGTTCGGGCTGCAGCGCATCGAGCATCTCGTAGTGACCCTCCTGACAGAGGTGCCCCGAGACGTGAATATCGTCGTAGATGCGCGCACCTTGCATGCGGAGGAGTTTCTCGGCCTGGTAGCGCTGGCCCTCGTTGGTCGGTTCCGGAATCACCCGTGCCGAGAAGACGACTTTGTCACCGTCCTCCAGTTCGTAGGGCGTCTCGCCGCGGCCCATACGGGTGAGGGTCGCACGCGGCTCGCCCTGATGACCGGTAACGACGGGGAGGAAGTTCTCCTTGCCCTCGTTCATGATCCGCTCGAACGTCTGCTCGATGGATTGGCGGTAGCCGACCATCTCGACGTCGGAGGGGAAGTCGATCCCGATCTGTTTCGCGGTGCCGGAGTAGGTTTCCATCGAGCGGCCCAGCAGGATCGGCTGCCGGCCGATATCTCGAGCGAACTCGATGAGAGACTTCACCCGCGCGATGTGACTCGAGAACGTCGTCGCGACGATGCCGCCGTCGTAGTCCTCCATGCTGTAGAGGACGTCACGGAGGTGTTCGCGGGCGACGTTCTCGGATGGCGTTCGGCCCTTCTTGTTCGCGTTGGTACAGTCCTCGATGTAGGCGAGGACGCCCTCGCCTTCACGGCCGATCTCGCGGAACCGTTCCATGTCGATCGGATCGCCGATGACGGGGGTGTGATCCATCCGTTTGTCCAGCCCGTAGACGACGGCGCCTTCGGGCGTGTGGAGGACGGGATTGATCGCGTCGACGATGGAGTGGGTGACGTTGACGAACTCGAGGTCGAGGACGCCGCTGTCGCCGATCGAGGTCGTCTCGCCGGGATCCATCGCGATCAGTTCGTTGTCGGCGTCGAACTTGCCTTCCTCCTCGAGTTCGCCTTTGACCAGTTCGAGCGTGAACGGGGAGGCGATGATGGGGGCGTCGTACCGGTGTGCGAGTTTGCTGATCGCACCGATGTGGTCGAGGTGGCCGTGGGTCGGCACGATCGCCTGGACGTCGCCCTCGAGATCGCTCATGATCCGGTCGTCCGGAATGGCACCCATGTCGATCAGATCGAGACTGTGCATGCCTTCGGTTCGGATGTTGTCGTGAATGAGTACCTTCGACAGGTTCAGACCCATGTCGAAGATCACTATGTCGTCGCCAGCGCGGACAGCCGTCATCTGTCGGCCGACTTCCTCGTAACCGCCGATCGTCGCAATTTCGATTTCCATTGGTGGGACCGATCAGAGCAGTCCTGTGGACAGTCATGCGGCCAGAACGGTTGCCGGACGGATGTGCTGCACGGCGAGAACCGGCTTCGATCACGTCTCGGGCGGTCGAACCGATATCTGGCCCCGACTGCGCCACGGACAGCGCCTTTTTCGGATAGTATAGCAACCGCTCTCCCGACGTAAGTAGCCCCGGGTTTCAGCGAGCGAGGGAGCGATCAGTCGGGGGTCGATTGGTGTGAAAACTGGTAGTCGCGGGAGCCGGGAACCGAGACGCGACGGTGAATCGCATCGGCACCACATTTTGGGTCGGATGGCGGCTCGAGGCGGTGCTGACTGGGTCGAGCGGGATGGTCGGGACAAGGGCCTATTCGGTACTCGTGGCGTCGGGCGGTTGCCGTCCGTGGCGGCCCCGTGGTATCGACCTCGTGTGGCGGTCGGCGGAGATTAGTCGCTGATATATTGTTGCTCCCACTCGCGGCGTCGTTCGATGGCTTGTTGGCCGCTGTCGCTGATCTCGTAGTAGTTCGTCCGGCGGTCGAGTTGCCCTTTCTCGACGAGGTCCTTGTTGACGAGTGTATCGAGGTTCGGATACAGCCGCCCGTGGTTTATCTCGCTGTTGTAGTACGTTTCGACTTCGTCTTTGACGTCTTGGCCGGACGGCTGATCGGCCCCCGCGATCACGTACAGAAGGTCTCGTTGAAACCCAGTCAGATCGTCCATTGTGTACTCGGGTGGACGAACGGGAATCCGACTATTTGTTATCGATTTCGTATCAACCGTTCCGAAGTCGTTTCGGGCAACTAATTGAGGCTCTCGGATCGATGGGTTCGATTTCACTCGGTAACGACCAACTATATCGAAGCGACGAGGGAGTGTTCGCCCGAGCAAGGGAGAACGCAGTCGCTCGAGGCGTCTGCGTTGCGAAGAATGGTATTCGAACTGTGAAACCCGTTACCGAACGCAAGTAGCCGTATTACAGGCGGGTGACGTTGGTGGCGCGGGGGCCCTTGGGGGCCTGTTCGATGTCGAATTCGATCTCTGTGCCTTCTTCGAGGTCCGGACCGCCAACGTCTTCCATGTGGAAGAAAACGTCATCGTCCGCGTCGTCAGTCTCGATGAAACCGTAGCCGCCTGTGTCGTTGAAGAAATCAACGTTTCCTTTCGCCATTGCAATTCCAGAGAGACCCGCGATGCGTATAACAGTTGTGCAATTATTCCGCAGCCGAAAGAAAAATACTGAGCTATAATAGGAAACGGGTGACGAGCGAACTGCAAAGAAACGGCGGAACCTGTTTTTCTCGAGTGGTGGGTGGCGGAATCGGACGGAAACCCACGGAACAGCTCTCCAACTGGATGTACTCCCCAACTGTCCCCGTAGTCATTCGTTAAAACCGTCTCAAGAGTTCGTGACACTGGCGATACCGTTGGGCCCGATTCGAAGCGGAGTGACCGTCCGTCAAGAACGCCTTCGGACCGCTTTCGTCTCGAGGGCGCGCGTTCGATGGGGAGTCGAACAGTGGACGCGGATTATCGTCGATGCGTCCGACCGCCGTTCGAGGCGACGGACGGCGATCACGGCGGCGAAGTAGCATCGTTTAGGTGAGTTCGACGGATACGCGGCGGCATGAGTCAGGAACGATCCGCGGGCGCTCCAACGGCCGCCCAGGTCTCGTTGATCGGCCTCTTCGTGACGGCGCTTGTCACCGCACAGTTGACTGCCTCGAAGGTATTGGCCTTCGAACTACCCGTCGCGATCCCGATCACCGGGGCACAGCTCGCGTTGCCGGGGGCCGCGCTCGCCTACGCACTGACGTTTCTCGCGAGCGACTGTTACACCGAACTGTACGGTCGCCGCGCCGCACAGGTGCTGGTCAACGTCGGCTTCGTGTTGAACTTCGTCGTTCTCGCGCTGGTCTGGTCGACGATCGCCGCGCCCGCCGCCCCCTCGAGCGTCGATCCGGGCGCGTTCGAGACCGCGCTGGGGGCGTCGACGAACGTGGTACTGGGGAGTCTCCTGGCCTACGTCGTCAGTCAGAACTGGGACGTTCTCGTCTTCCATCGGATCCGCGAGTACACCGGCCCCGAGAAGCTCTGGCTTCGGAACATCGGGTCGACGGCCTCCAGTCAGGCCATCGATACCGTCATCTTCGTCGTCGTCGCGTTCGCCGTTGCACCCGCCGTCCTCGGCGTCGGTACGGTCCTCAAGCCCGACCTCTTGCTCTCGTTGATCGTCGGCCAGTACCTGCTGAAACTCGCGATTGCCCTCCTGGACACCCCGGTCGTCTACGCCATCGTCTCGCTCGTGCGCTCGCGCGAGGGGGTCCCGGCCGAGGACGCCAGCACCGCCTGATCGCTCGCGGCTCGCAGTCACCCTCCTCACAGCCCCGGAGTTCTCGGTCCGAACGGGGAGCGTTTAGTAGCCCGCTCGAGAGGTGCGGGTATGGACGAACGGGTCCGCGAACACGCCGAGGTACTGGTCGACTGGAGCGCGCGGGTCGAGGCGGGCGACGACGTGGTCGTCTCGGTCGGGCCGGACGCCCACGAACTGGCCGTGGCCGTCGCCGAGAAACTCGGCGAGCGGGGCGCGAACCTGCTCGCGACGTACAGTTCGGGCGAGGTCACGCGGGCATATCTGCAGGCCCACGACGACGCGTTCGACGAGGCCCCCGCCCACGAACTCGCGCTCGTTGAGAACGCGGACGTCTACCTCTCGCTGGGCGGCGGGCGAAACACGAGCGCGACGGCGGACGTGCCGGGCGAGCGCCGGCGGGCCTACACCGAGGCCAGAAACGAGATCCGGGAGACGCGACTGGGGACCCGCTGGGTGTCGACGGCGCATCCGACGCGCTCGCTGGCCCAGCAGGCGAACATGGCCTACGAGGAGTACCGGGACTTCGCCTACGACGCTATCCTGCGCGATTGGGAGTCGCTGGCCGACGAGATGGCGCAACTGAAAAACCTCCTCGATGCGGGCTCGGAGGTGCGGCTCGTCTCGAGCGACACCGATCTCACGATGTCGATCGAGGGCCGAACGGCGGTCAACAGCGCCGCCTCCGTCGCCTACGATTCCCACAACCTGCCAAGCGGCGAGGTCTTCACCGCGCCGTACGCGACCGAGGGCGAGGTGACCTTCGACGTGCCGATGACGATCCGGGGCGAGTCCGTCCGGAACGTCCGCCTCGAGTTCGAGGACGGCGCGGTCGTCGATTACGACGCCGAACAGGGCGAAGGCGTGATCGGCGATGTCCTCGAGACGGACGACGGCGCGCGCCGGTTGGGCGAACTCGGTATCGGGATGAACCGCGGGATCGACCGCTACACGGACAACATTCTCTTCGACGAGAAGATGGGCGATACCGTCCATCTGGCGCTTGGCCGAGCGTACGACGCCTGTCTTCCCGACGGCCAGTCGGGCAACGATTCGGCGGTCCACGTCGACCTGATCACCGACGTCAGCACGGACTCCCGCCTCGAGATCGACGGCGAGGTCGTCCAGCGAAACGGGATCTTCCGATTCGAGGACGGGTTCGATGCCTGAACGCTCGAGCTGACCGGCCGGTAGGGAATGCTTACCGTCCTCGAACGCGCTCGGAAACGCCGGAAGCAATACCATACTAATCCGTACGGAGCCCCTCACAACGGATACCGCCGCACCGGTGGCGGCCAGTAACCGGTTGGGATCACACGTCCCGGAATCGACCCGTCCACAGTCGTCTGCCCGCCCTGCCGGAGGCGGTACGCGTCGTCGGGCGGCGACGGGGCCGTTCGCTCCCGGTGCGTCCCCGGTCGCTCCTCGACGAGGTATCCGGCGGTCACCGTTTTCGTCACGTTCTCGAGTTTCGAGCCCCAACCACGGCTATGCGCGATCACCTTCGAGCCGGGGCCGCGATCTTCAACGCCGGTTATTATCACGCCGCTCACGACGCCTGGGAGGATCGCTGGCTCGAGTGCGAGTCCGGCAGCGACGACGAGCGGCTGCTCCACGGGCTCATCCAGTACAGCGGTGCGGTCTACCACGCCCGCGAGCGAAACTGGGAGGGCGCGGTCGGGCTCGCCGAGAGCGGCGGCGAGTACCTCGCGGGGCTGCCTGCGGACTACCGCGATCTGGGACTCGAGCCGATCCGGACCGCGCTGTCCGAACTCGCGACCGATCCCGAACGGATCGAGCGAGGCCCGCCAGTCCCGATCGAACACGAGGACGGGTCCCCCTCGCTTTCGGGGCTCGCGTTCGAGCCGACGGCGATCGCGGCGGTCGTCCTCGCCGAGGAGTTCGGCTACGACCCGGAGCCGGTCGCACGGGCTCGAGAGTACGCCGAGGACGCCCTCGCGGCCGGCGAGGACGGCAGTCGGTTCATCACGCTGGTGTTCGATTTCGTCCGAGAGGACGAGCATCGGGGGATCATTTATCAGCGCCTGACGGACCACGTCGGCCGGCGGCGGGCTCGCGAGGAGGACGTCGAGGGACTGTTCTGATGCGTCGACGCTCGAGTCTCGGGCGACGATTCGCCAGGTGACGTTCTGAGCGGCACGTGGTCGGCCAGCGTGCCGATAGCCGCCGTCGTTCGCCGGCGGCCGGAGGTTCAAGTCGGCCCCGTCCGAACGCCGGGGTATGGAAATCGGTACCGTGTTACCGCAACTCGAGATCGGCCACGACCCGGAGACGCTCGCCGACTACGCACGGCGGGTCGAGGCCTCGGGGTACGAACACGTGCTGGCGTACGATCACGTCCTCGGGGTGAACCCGGACCGGGAGGGATGGGACGGACCATACGACTACGAGAGTACGTTCCACGAGCCGCTGACGACGTACTCCTATCTGGCTGGGCAGACGGAGGCGTTGACGTTCATGACGGGGATTCTCGTCCTGCCACAGCGCCAGACGGCGCTCGTGGCGAAGCAGGCCGCCCAGCTGGATCGGTTTACCGACGGCCGATTTCGGATGGGGGTCGGCGTCGGCTGGAACGAGCCCGAATACGTCGCGCTCGGCGAGGACTTCTCGCGGCGCGGACAGCGTATCGAGGAACAGGTCGAGGTCCTCAGGTCCCTGTGGACCGACGACCTCGTCGAGTTCGACGGCGACTTCCACGAGATTCCCGATGCCGGTATCCGACCGCTGCCGGTCCAGCAACCGATCCCGCTCTGGATGGGCGGGATGGC
Source organism: Natrinema sp. H-ect1 (assembly GCF_041821105.1). Taxonomy (NCBI): domain Archaea; kingdom Methanobacteriati; phylum Methanobacteriota; class Halobacteria; order Halobacteriales; family Natrialbaceae; genus Natrinema; species Natrinema sp. H-ect1. The sequence continues at coordinate 6,797 of NZ_JBGUBA010000005.1, forward strand.
AGAGCCGGTCAAGCGCCGGGTCGCCCGGCTTGCGGACGGCTGGTTACCCCAGTTCCAGCCGGGCGACGACGCCGAGGCCCACCTCGCGGACCTCGCCGAGTACGCCGAGGAAGCGGGCCGCGATCCCGACGAGATCGGCCTCGGCGGTCGGATGTACGCCATCCCCGACGAGGAAGACGAGTGGATCGAGCGCGCCCAGGCCTGGCGGGAGCTGGGGGCCGACTACCTCTCGATCACGACGATGTACCAGGGTCTCGAGGGGACGGAACACACGGCCCACCTCGAGCGGGTCGCCGAGGTGCTGACCGAGGCCGGCCTGCTATAGTTTATTGGTGTCCGGCCACCGGCAACGGCTCGTACGGTTCCTCGAGGTACTCCATATCGGAATCCGAGAGGTCGATCTCGAGTGCCTCGACGGCGTCTTCGAGGTGTTCGACGCTGGTCGTGCCGACGATGGGGGCATCGACCCACTCCTTGTGGAGCAGCCAGGCCAGCGAGATCTGGGCCATCGAGACGCCCTTGTCGGCGGCCAACTCCTGAATCCGTTCGTTGATCGCCTCGCCGCCGCCCTGGAGATAGGACATCTGCTCGAGGTACTGGTCGGTCCGACCGCGCGTGGTCGACTCGATCTCCTCGTGGGGGCGGGTCGCGACGCCGCGGGCCAGCGGTGACCACGGGATGACGCCGACGTCTTCCTTGTCACAGAGAGGTAACATCTCGCGTTCCTCCTCGCGATAGAGGACGTTGTAGTGGTTCTGCATCGTCGCGAACCGCTCGAGGTCTAACGCATCGCTCGTTTGCAAGGCGTCGGCGAACTGGTGGGCCCACATCGAGGAGGTGCCGATGTAGCGTACCTCGCCGCGGCGGACGGCGTCGTCGAGCGCACGCAGCGTCTCGTCGATCGGCGTCTCGTAGTCCCAGCGGTGGGTCTGGTAGAGGTCGATGGTGTCCATCCCGAGTCGCTCGCGGCTGGCCGCGAGTTCCTGCTCGATGGCTTTGCGGGAGAGGCCGCTGGCGTTGGGGTTGCCGGGATCCATCTCGCCGAAGACTTTCGTCGCGACGACCTGTGAGTCGCGGTCGTAGCCCGCGAGCGCGTCGCCGAGGATCTCCTCGGACTCGCCGGTGGAGTAGACGTTCGCGGTGTCGAAGAAGTTGATGCCGAGATCGATCGCGCGGTCGATCAACGCCTTGCTCTCCTCGGGGTCGAGCATCCACTCCCGTTCCGTACCGAAGCTCATACAACCGAGACAGATTCGGCTGACCGTCATCCCGGTCGAGCCGAGCGTCGTGTACTCCATGGATCACGATCCGACCGGCGGCGACAAAAAATCGGGCTCGTCGGAGTCGGTTGCCGGCTCTTGTCAGGCGTCCGGTTCGACGACTTGCTCCTCGCCGTCGTAGTACGCGGAGTTGTCCTGCGGGTCGTAGCCCAGCGCCGCTCGAGCGCGCGCGATCGAGTAGTACTTGCGGTCGTTGTCGGAGATGCCGTAGACGATCTCGTAGTCGTAGTCGGCGCGGATACAGCGGTCGAACAGGTGCGCACAGTCGCGGTAGGAGAGCCACATCGCTTGCCCGCGCTCGTAGTCGATCGGCGGGTGGCCCTGCGTGAGGTTGCCGATGCGCACACAGGCAACGGAGAGGTCGTGTTCGTCGTGGTAGTACCGACCCAGCGTCTCGCCGGCGGCCTTGGAGACGCCGTAGAGGTTGCTCGGGCGGGGGAGTTCGGTCCCGTCGAGCAGGTAGTCGTCGTCCTCGCGATACATCTCGGGCGTTCGCTCGTCGGTCTCGTAGTTGCCGACGGCGTGGTTCGAGGACGCGAAGACGACCGCCTCGACGCCGGCGTCGACGGCCGCCTCGAAGACCGTCTGCGTGCCGTCGATGTTGTTCGTCAGAACGCTGTTCCACGGCGCTTCCGGCCGCGGGTCGCCCGCGAGGTGGATCACGACGTCGATGCCGTCCATCGCCTCCCGGACGGCCTCCGCGTCGGTGATGTCCGCGACGACGAACTCGCCCGGCTGGTCGTCGGTCGGCGGCTCCCGATCCAGTAATCGCCACTCGTAGTCGTCCGCGAGGCCGCCGAGGATGGCGTCTCCGACCCGCCCCGCAGCCCCGGTGAGCAGGACTGACTGTGCCATTCGTTCGGTGGAAGGGAAAGCGTCGATAAGTACCATGCGGTTTGCCCGGCGTGCGGTCGGCGATGGCACACGCCCCCCGATCGATTCACTCTCGAACCGACTCGAGTCGCATCAGCGGATAGCCGTCCTCCATTTCCATGCGGGTGACGACCGTACAGCCTTCGTAGTCGACGACGATTTCGACCTCGAGGAAGCGCCCCGTCAGTTCGGTGTAGTCGGCCGTCGACTCGGCGAGTGCGGCCTCGAGTTCGTCGGCTCGGACGTCGACGGTGACTTCGCGACAGTGGGGCTGGTTCTCGATCGATTCCGCCATCGCCGTCGCGAGGCTGGGCGCGCTCTCGGGTGAGACGGGCGTGCCGGCGAACTGGTGGTACAGCGAGCCGAACTTGATGCCGGCCTCGAAGCAGGCCGTCTCGGCGTCGGTCGGTGTCTCGGAACTCATACGATGGGTCTCGTCTGCGGCCGGCAAGGGGATTCCGATGTTCGTGGAGCGACGATTGCGACGGTCCGGACACGTCGCTTGCGTCTGGCCGTCCGTCCGGAGCGGTCGTCGGCTCGCTGCCGAACGGGGCGGACGCGAGCGATCCGCCGCCGGACCGAGGACCTCCCTTTCGAAATCGTGCCGCCGTTCGACCGATATCGACCCGCTCGCGACTGATTTCACTTTCACTTTCGGGCTATCTTTTAACCCCCGTGCCCGCAAAGACGGTGACATGAGCCAAGCGACGCTCGGCGACGACGAGGAACTGTTCGGGGAAGCCGCCAACGAGATGCGCGAGGACGTCGAGTCCTCGCTCGAGGCGGCCTGGGCGGCCCTGCCCGACGCCGACGACGTCTGGGAGACTGACGCGGACAACGTGTTGGGCGCGCTCAACGGGCTCAACTCCGCGCTGGAAGTCGGCGACGCCGAGGATCACCTCCGCGACGCGAAGAAGTGGTTCACGATGGGCCAACGCGCCGACGCCTTCGACGACGCCGACGACCTCGAGGCCGAGATCGAGGCCCTCGGGGACGCGATCACGGACATCGCCGAGGCCGGCGAGCAGGTCGGCGAACTCACGTCGACGATCCCGGCGCTTCGGGGCACGCTGCAGGACGCCGGTCCCGCCGACGACGAGGCGGCCGACGCCGCGGACGAAGCGGACGACGAGGAAGACGAGGAGTAATCGGCCGCCCTCGGGCTCGCCGACCTATCGGTCCGCGGGCCGCGAGACGTCGCGTTCGGCGACCGCCTCGAGCAGCCGAGCGAGCGCGTCGCCGGCGAGATCGAGCAGTTCCGCGCCGCGAGCAGCGTCGCCTTCACCCGGATCACCGACGACTCCGTTCTCCGTAAACTCGGCCGCGTCGTAGGCCAGATTGGCGTGACTCGTCCACTCGCCCCAGCCGTCGGCAGCGCCGTCGCGGGCCTCGTCGATGCGGTCCTCCCGAACCGAGTCGGGATCACAGTGACGTAGTAGGGCCGTCTCGAGGGGGCCGCCGTGGCCCATATCGGCGCTGTGGTCGCCGACGGCGTCGAACCAGGTGAAGGGAACGACGTAGGCGTCGCCGTCCCGCGTGAGTCGACCGCCGACCTCCCGGAGGGCGTCGACGTTGCCGCCGTGGCCGTTGACGAGGACGACCCGGTCGAAGCCGTGGTGAGCGAGGCTCGCGACGGCCTCGCCGACGTAGTCCCGGAACGTGTCCGCGGAGACCCACATCGTGCCCGGGAACTGGCGGTGTTCCTCGGCGATCCCGACCGGAATCGCCGGCGCGCGGACGACCTCGCGCTCGCAGCGGTCGACCCCGGCGTCGGCGACCGCCTCGGCCGTCGCTACGTCCGTCCCGAGCGGAGCGTGGGGTCCGTGCTGTTCCGTGCTTCCAACGGGGACGACCGCGAGGTCGGTCTCGAGGTCCCGAACGTCGGTCCACGTGTTCTCGGAGAGGTGCATGGCCGAACACTCCGACCGCGCGGGCATCAAACCCGCGGTGTCGACGGCTGGGAGGCCGGGAGCGACGTTCAGTTCGCGACTCGCCTGCGTCACGGCGAACGCAGGCCCAACCCGTTTGCGTCGCCGACTCCTTTCACGACCCATGCCCGACGATAGCCGCGAACGCGGCGTCGAACTCGGCGGCTTGCAGGAGACCCTCGAGAGCGAGTCGTACCCGATCGGCCACGACGAACTCCTCGAGAAACACGGCGACGAGACGATCGAGATGAGCGGCAACACGACGACCCTCGAGGACCTCATCGGACCGCTCGGCGAGGACGAGTACCGCGACTACGAAGAAGTCGAAGGGGCGATCATGAACATGGTCAGCGACGAGGCGATCGGACGGAAGAACTACAGCGACCGCACGCCACCCGCGTCGGGTGAGCAGCGACAGGACGAGGGAGGTCCGGATCAGGGTGGACAGGAGGAACAGGAGTCGTTCTGAGCGCGTCAGCCGAGCAACGCGAGGAGGACGGAGCCGACGCCGACGGCGATCGCCGGCATCGCGGCCGTTTCGACCGGTACCTCGTGGGTCTCTGCGACACCGTACGCGAGGATGTAGACGCTCCACACCGTTACCGCGATCAGTACGAGAAACGGGAACGGGGACATCGTCATCTCGGCTTGCATCGCTTCGAATTCGGTTACGAGCCGCTCCGGATCGGACCCATCGAACGAGACCTGTTGGATGTGTCGCCACTGGTAGAGGAACAGCAGCGGAAACGCGACGACGTTCGGAGCGTACGCCCAGCCGGAGACGGTAAGCGCGTCCGCGAACGTCCCCGTCGTCCGGGAGCCGCCGCTTCCGTAGTGGACGACCGCAGCGACGACGACCCACCCGATGACGAGAACGATAGCGCTGACGAAGAGAACACCGGAGACGGCCGACATTACCTCTCGCTCGAGCGCCGGATCGAGGTTCTCGACCTGATCGAAAAGAAGCGTAACCCCGACGTACATCCCTACTAGCTGGACGAGGAGGTGCAGAGCGAACACGCCCGTTCCCCGGATAGGGCGGGTCCGTGATTCGAAATAGTCCGCTGGATCGAACAACGGTGTTAGTTCTGACATTAAGGCGGTTTAAAAATCGCATTACAAAGACGTTTTCGAAAAACCGAGTGGAAAATTAATGGCTATCGCTCAGTCATCGTCGCCGGCTTCGGTACGGGCCTGTCGGCGCTGGGCGCGTTCGATGAATTCCTGCGGTAACTCGTCGATCTCGCCGGCTTGGACGCCCCAGAGATGCGAGTAGAGCCCGCCGTTTTCCAGCAACTCTTCGTGGGTACCCCGTTCGACGATCTCGCCGCCCTCGAGGACCAGCACCTGATCGGCGTCCTTGATCGTCGAGAGCCGGTGGGCGATGGCGAAGGTGGTCCGGTCTTCCGCGAGGTCGTCGATCGAGCGCTGGATGAGCATCTCCGTCTCGGTGTCGACGTCGCTGGTCGCCTCGTCGAGGACCAGAATGTCCGGATCCTTGAGGATCGCGCGGGCGATCGAGAGTCGCTGGCGCTGGCCGCCCGAGAGCTTGACGCCGCGTTCGCCGACCTCGGTGTCGTACCCCTCCGGCAAGTTCTGGATGAACTCGTGGGCTTCGGCCATCTTCGCGGCTTCGATTACGTCCTCCCGGTCGGCGTCGAAGGTGCCGTATTTGATGTTTTCCTCGACGCTGCCGTAGAACAGGAACGTATCCTGGCTGACGTAGCCAAGCGACTCGCGCAGGCTCCGCAGCGTCACGTCCTGTACCCGCTGGCCGTCGACGCGGATCTCGCCCTCGTCGACGTCGTACATCCGCAAGAGGAGTTTGAGGACCGTCGACTTGCCGGCCCCGGTCGGACCGACCAGTGCGAGCGTCTCGCCGCCCTCGACGGTGAAGTCGATGTCCTCGAGGATCGGCTCCTCGTCGTAGCCGAAAGAAACGTTGTCGTACTCGACCCGGCCCTCCGTTACCTCGAGATCGGGTGCGTCGGGCTCTTCTCCGACCCGGTTGGGTTCGTCCATCAGCCCGAAGATGCGGGCGCTCGAGGCGCGGGCCCGCTGATACATGTTGATTATCTGTCCGAACTGGGCCATCGGCCAGATAAAGCGCTGGGTGTAGAGAATGAAGACGACGAACATCCCGGTCGAGAGGCCGCCGGTGAACGGTCCCGGCGGGCCCTGTGTGACCCAGAGTCCGCCGACCGTGAAGGTGATGACGAAGCCGATCCCCGCGAGGACCCGCAGGCCGGGGAAGAACTTGATCCGGGTACGGATCGCGCCCCAGTTGGCGTCGAAGTACTCCCGGGAGACGTCCTCGACGCGGTCGGACTCGTAGGACTCGGTCGTGCTGGACTTGATCACCTGAATGCCGCCGAGGTTGTTCTCGAGTCGGGAGTTGACCTTGCCGACGGTCGAGCGGACTGCCGCGTACTTGGGTTGGATGGTCTGGATGAACAGGTAGGTGAAGACGGCGATCAGTGGCACCGGAAGCAGGGCGACCAGCGCGAGCTGTCTGTTGATCGCAAACAGCAGGCCGCCGATCCCGACCACCATCACGAGCAGCCGAAAGAGGGAGTTCATCCCGTCGTTTAAGAACTTCTCGAGGCGGTTGACGTCGTTCGAGAGGATCGACATCATCTCGCCGGTCTGTTTGTCCGCGAAAAAGCCCATGTCCAGACGCTGCATCTCGTCGTAGGTGTCGGTCCGGATGTCGTGTTGGACGTTCTGGGCGAAGGTGTTGAACCCCCAGTTTCGGGTCCAGTGAAAGACCGCCGACAGCAGGAAGGAACCGGCGATGATTCCGACCGTCAGCCAGAACTGCGCCATTCGGCCGTCGGGGACGTACGGGCCGACGAACCCGCTGCCGATCGGGAACGCCTCGGCGTACGGGATGTCCTGTCGGATCACGGCGTCGATCGCGATCCCGAGCATGAGCGCGGGGAGCAGATCCAGGATTCGGGCGAAGAAGCTCGCGATGATCCCGACGACCGCGGCACCGGTGTAGTTCGATCCGTACTCGAGGAACAGCCGCTTCATCGGGTTCTCGATCTCCTCGCGTTGTTCCTCGAAGGGATCGTCCTCGTCCAAGTCGGCGCCACTCATTGCACACGGCTCCGGGATCGCCGGCAATAAGGGTTATCTACGAATCGAAACACGTCAGGGGCGGACGGCCGCCGTCGGGGTTGCGTCGGGATCGGCCAGCGCCCACTGCTCGAGCGCGTCGACTCCGGGAGTGACGTCGAAAATAGCCGTCTCGGTCGACTCGAGGTCGATCTCGACCCGATCGCCGACCTCGATCCCGGTTTCGTTTACGTAGCCGCGGGGCACCTCGAGGACCCACTTCCCGCGGCCCGAGTACTCGAGGTCCTCGCCGTCCTCGCCGGGTTCGGGTGCGCGGGCGTGGTGTATCTGAGTTATCTCGCCGTCGGCATCGATGAAGATGATGTCGATGTCGAAGTCCATCTCGCGCATGACGTAGGTGAGTTCCTGCTCCCGATTGTGGACGAACAGCATGCCGTTGCCTCGCTCGAGGGTGTCGTGATCGCTCAGGCCGGTGTAGCGTTCCGAGCGGTCGTCGGCGACCTCGACGTCGACGACGGCTTTGGGTTCGGCGCTGGTCCCGTCGTCCGTGGCACCGTCGTCGCTGGCACTCGAGCCGTCGTCAGCGTCAGTGGAACCGCTGTCGTCCGTGTCACTACTGGCATCGCCGTCACCGTCGTCGGTGGCGCTGCCGCCGTCAGTCCCACCGCTGGAGCCGTTCCCGCCGTCGGCTTCGTTCGCGGTGCCGTCTCCGGTATCCGATCGCGTGGTCGACTCGTCGTCGGTCTCGTCGTCGAAGATCCGGACTTCGCCCTCGTCCGGTCCCCACGGAACCGAGACCAACCCGGCTTGCACGAGGACGACGCCGATGATCGAGACGGCGGCGATCACCAGCAGCCCCTTCCAGACGGACTCGAGCGCCATGCACGATTCCTGTGGGGCCAGAGAGTAAAGGTTATTCGGACGGACCTACTCGTCTCGGGTGCGGGCTCGTGGTCTAGCTGGTCATGACGCGGCCTTTACAAGGCCGAGGTCGGTGGTTCGAACCCGCCCGAGCCCACTTCCTGTTGCGAGCAACTTCGCGAGCAGCAGGTATATGGACCGAGGGCGGTTCGAACGAGAGAAGGCGACGCGAACCCAGTGAGCGAGTCTTCGCGTTGTTCGAACCCGCCCGAGCCCAGCCGAGACTTTACCGTGTTCAAACCCGCCGCTCCGAGCGGTCCGGCAAACGGGGAGAAACGACCTCGAGTCGAGACGTCTGACCGACCAACGCCGGCCGCAGTGCTGGCGTTACTGTTTGAGTCGGGCGACGTTCTCACGGATCTGACCGAGCAGGCCCTCGCCCGACTCGGTCTGGAGGGCGGCATGCAGCGTCGAGTTCTCCGGTTCGTCCTTGACGACGATCCGGAGGTACGGCTCGAGTTGGTCGAAGTTGTCCGCGAGGACGACGGTGTGGTTGTCCTCGTCGTGGTCGACGACGCCGGCGTCGTCCAGTTTCGGGACGTGACACTGGACAGACGACACGTAGACGCTCTTGTACTCGTTTTTCGCGACCTCGTCCGGCGGGACGTCGTGTTCCCAGCCCGCGACCGTTTCGGCCAGCGTCGAGAGTTCGATCGGGTCCTCCCGACCGCGAAGGGCATAGAGGAGGTAGCGACGCCGGCGGTTCGCTAACAGCTCGAGAATCGTGTCGGCGTCGAGTTCATGGGCCTCCTGACTCGAGGTAAGGGCTTCCATAACACGGTATTACCTCCCGGGGCGCAAAAGGGTGTCTTGAATATCCGAAATTCCAACAGACGCCGGTAATGGCATGTAGAGTCGCGTGTATCGCCTCCATTACTCACGAATCACACCCGTACTCGAGCGGTCCGGTCGCCGGCCGGCCACCTGTAAGCCGATCGGAACGACGATCGCGATTCGAAATCCTTTTTTATACGATGGACGGAGAAAGAGATGCGCCGCCTTAGCTCAGACTGGGAGAGCACTCGACTGAAGATCGAGCTGTCCCCGGTTCAAATCCGGGAGGCGGCATCCCCTTCTCGGTTTACATGCCGTAACCACAACCCCCCTATTCAGTGGTCTCTATGCCGTCGTTCGCAAGGGGAGTGAGCGCGGGTGCAGCTGATCGAGACCGCGCCCCACGAGTTCGCGGCGCACTTCCTCTTCGCCGCGCACGGTCTCGATCCGTTCTTCGCGTGCGATAGTCGGATCAAGGACGGCGACGGGAGTCAGCACGCCGAGTTCGAATTCGAGGGCGAGCCGTGGCGCGCGACGTTATCCTATCGTGACTCCGGGCTCGAGCATCCCGGCGAGCAGCTCCCGACTGGCACCGAATTCCGACTCGCAGAGATGCGCAAGTTCGATCTCAGTGTCGAGAGCGGCGAAGATGTTGGCGGAGAACGGTCGTTCCACGCTCATATCGCGCCGCGATGGAAGGGGATGCGAAGCGAGGGTGGTAACGAAATCAGTGTCCCCGACGATCTCCACGAAGGAGTGAATCTCCACGTCCAAGGCTCGAATATCGAATTCGATCGCTATCACCCACTGATCCAGCACGCGGCGCGCGCGGTCGGAATCAACAGCCGGTACTTCGACGAGCTACACGACTTTTCGACGATCCTTGATGCCGAGCGGTACGTGCGTGTCGACAAGAACGAGAGCGGCCCAGTGCATGCGCGGGACGGTCCGATAGAACTGGGTCATCTGCTCGAGAACGACCGCACGGGGCGACGCAAACTCGTTCAGTACGACAGCGATGAACACGCTCGAGATCGCCCCGGATACTATCACACGGCGACTCTCGGCCCGCGACGTGTCCGTGAGGCGTTCCCATCACACGAGCTACCGAAGGAGGTGAAGCACTACTATGCGCAGCAGGCGGTGTGCCTGGATAACAACCGATCGATCGCACATCCGAAAGTCGGCTCTTCGATCAAAATATATCGCGGATCTCGTCCACGACGCAGTGAAAGAGGCCAGGGAAGCGACGAGATGAGCTGCGGAAGCCGGTGCCAAGGCGATCGAAGCGGCCGAACGCGGACTGGATCAATCGACGAGCGTGTTCATCGCATGGGCCGCGAAACACGATATCGATGTCCGAGATCGGGATGGGGAAGAACTTCGGCTGGAGTTCGGTGTCGTAGATGATATCAAGCGAAAGGTCCGGGAAGGTTACGAGCTGTGGACTGCTGCCGATATGCCTGAGGATCGGTACCGGATAGCCAAGACCCAATACGAGAAGGAGATCGACTCTGGCGTCCGGTCGATGGATAAGACCGAGACGAAATCCTTCGCCTCAGTGGCGTGGCATCACCTCGGCTGAACCCGCCTCGGTAGTGGCAACACTATCTAGTGCGGCTATTTTCCAGCAATCTCTGCTTCTTTCTGCATAGCTCGGTGTTCCACCCTCCGGGGGTGCGGCACGGAGAGGTAGGAATGTGTTTTACTGAAGTCCCGCTTAGGGACACGGCTAAGCGGGAATCTAACAGGGTGTATGAGTGTTTGGACCTGTCGTGTCGCTATCCACACCCGGCCATTGGTTTTACTGATGAAATATGATAAAGTATTAAATACACGTTTGTCTTACTAATCGGAAGATGGGATTTCGCTCGATGAGCGAGGTGAGTAGCGACACCGAGCGGTCCGGGGGCGGGAGCCTGGACCGCGAGCGGTCGTCGCACTCGTCTCGTTCTACCAGTTTTACGGCCGCCCAGTCCTCCGGCGAGCGGTTCGGCGTCGACCTCTACAAGGAGGGTCTCGACGTCGAACTGCAGCGGCTCGCCCAGAACCACGGTCCACAGCAGGTCCGCGAATGGGCCGAGGAGGGAATGCCCGTCGACACGATAGGCAAACCCTGGGATATGGAGGAGTTCCGCGACCGACAGCAAGAACGCCCGGCCGAGGTACCGACGGATATCGAACGCCGGAACAACAAGTCCGTCCAGCGCTCGCGTGGCGCGCACAACGCACCGAGCAAGGCTGGTGACACGCAGGTTCCCGACAGCGTTCGGGACGTCATCTCCTCGCCCGGCCAGCAACTCGACACGAGCATCCAGCGCGCCATGGAGGAGCGCATGGGTGATTCGCTCGGCGATGTCCGTATTCACACCGGACCCAGTGCTGCGAAAGCCTGCGAGGACATCAACGCCCGCGCGTTCACTGTAGGGAATCACGTCGCGTTCAACCACGGGGAATACGACCCGAGTTCGGCTGAGGGTCAGCATGTCCTCGCACACGAACTCGCGCACGTCCGCCAGCAAACCGGCGGTGCCGTCTCGATGCTCCCACAGGAAGGCGAGTTAGAGATCGACCCGGACGAACGTCTGGAGCGTGAAGCCGAAGAAACCGCACAGCGCGTGATGCGCGGCGGCAAAATCGGCGTCCATCGCATGCGAAAGAGCGACGTGTACGTTCAGCGGATGTCAGCGGACGGCGACGGGATGCTGTACGGTGCGGTCGAAGACCTCCAAGAGCAGGTCAGTGACCACGAGAGCAGCATCGAGCAGAACGAATCGAACATTCAGGGTATCGAAGACCGCCAGGAGCAGATGATGGGGACGCTCCTAGAAGCCGCGCCAGGGGCACCCGACGAGTTCGACTGGCAGGGCGCAGCGGTCAAGGGTGCGACCGGTGCTGGTGTCGGATTCGGTGTCGGCGCGATGACTGGGAGTCCCGAACTCGCAGGCATGGGCGCGCTCATCGCCGGCGGCACTGCCGTCGCCAAGGACGTCTCCAAGGAACTGATGGGGACGCTCATGAACAACCGACCAGGCGGCGAGGCCGACAAGCTCGAACAGATGTACAGCGACATGGCCCAGATGTACCAAGAGTTCCTCGAAGCCAGAGAAGACCACGGTGGTCTCGATGGTGTCGCGAAAAGACGAGGTGACTAACAATGGACGGGAAGATTACAGGTGAAAACAAGACGTTAGTCGGTCTCAGTATCATTGATAACAATGGCGCGGAACACCTTGTCGAAATAAACAAAGAGGGCGAAATAACGGGGCATCAGTGCGAGGCGTATGCGGACGACGCTGACCTTCGGACGTCCGAGGAGAACGAACACAACAATCAGGCGCGTCGGTACGCGAAGTACTACGTCTTCGCCGAGCGCGGCTATGATACGGTCGAACACGTCGAGAACCCGGCGTACGTCGACGCGGTCCGCCGTGGCATCAACGGTCTCTCCGACAGTGAGTTCGAGCGCTACTTCGGTGCGCTCTATCGGCAACTCCGCAGTCACGAGGATTCGACTATAGACCGCCCCCGCGAACTTCCGTCGGATGTCCGAAAGCCTGACGCGGTGGTCTACGAGCCAGATATTTACCTCGGGCTGGAGGTCGCCGGTGAGGATATCACCGACCGCGCGCAAGCACTCGCGAATGCCCACGGCGTCGACGCTGATGGCACCGTCCGACCAGCGTCGGAACTCGACGACGACACCGTCGAATGCTGGCGCGCCTTCGAGGACGACCTCGCCGATATCGTCGAGCGCGAAGGCATCGACGAGGTCGAGACGGAATTGACGATCACGGGAATCTCCGGCCTGCACGTTGGCTATCCGAACCGATGCGGGCAGCATGAGGTCGACGAGGCCGACTCGCCGTTCACGCACCAGGCTCAAGCCCGGCTCTCGCTGCTGCCGTACGCACCCGACTCGATGGAAGAGTTCCGCGAGTATCTGGACCACCACCTCCGGTGTCAGGTCCGGGACTGCTTCCTCAAGATGGGTGTCGTTCCCCCGGAGCCGTTCCAGGTGACCGGCTTCGGGAACTTCCGTGACGCGCGCCGCTACGACCACTTCGAGATGTACCCCGAAGTCCACAAACGCGATGGGGACCACACGCCACTACCCTCCTGACCACTCTGATGACCGCTGTTAGTACCGTCGGCAACCACGTCGCGTTCAACACCGGCGAGTACGATCCCTCATCCGCCGAGGGGCAGCACGTCCTCGCACACGTCCGCCAGCAAACCGGTGGTGCCGTCTCGATGCTCCCACAGGAAGGCGAGTTAGAGATCGACCCAGACGAACGTCTGGAGCGCGAAGCCAAGGAGACCGCACAGCGCGTGATGCGTGGCAGCAAGATCGACGTCCATCGCATGCGAACGAGCGACGTACACGTCCAGCGGATGGACGCTGCATCGATGCAGTACGCTGCAGGGATGCTCGCGAACGAACAGAATCGCGAGATGATGATGGCTGCGGGCAAACAAACGGCCCAGGAAGCTCAGGACGCAGCCGTCGAGAAGACCGACGAGATGACCACACAACAGTACCGGTTGACAAAGGGGCAATTGAAAGAGATGGTTTCATCGGTCACCGACCCCTCAGAGTTGGGCAAGTATATGGAAGCGAAGGGTATCGAACCGATAAGCAGCCTACAGGAGTCGTTGAGCAGCGGCTTCCGTGGGGGAATGAAAGGCTGGAAGGCCGGGTCGTTCGCCGGTTCATTCGCTGGTCCCGTCGGTACTGTCGCGGGTGGGCTTGCCGGCGTGCCAATCGGGTATCTCCTCTCGACCAAGTTCGGCAAACAACTCGGCGGTACCATCCAAAAGGCACTCCGAGAGAGACTAGGACCCTCCACTGACCAGCAGTTCAACACGGATGAGCAGGATACAGATGGTATCGTCGACTCGATCAAGGACAGATTTGGAGGGTCATGATTATGGAAGCTAACATTCTGGGAGAAGATGAAAGGGCTGTTGGCGTAGAAATAACCGATAATAATCAGGTAGAACACGCGCTTGCGATTGAACCTGATGGATCCATTCAGGACCACGGTCAGGAGGGGTATCCGGATAAACCCGCTCAACGGACGACCGAACAAGGAGAACACGTTAGTCAGGCCAGACGGTATGCTCAGTACATAGTGTCTAAAGAGAGAGGATACGAGACTCTCCCGTGGGATTTGAACGCCGAACGTTTCAAGACGGTACAGCAGGCGCTGCGAGAACTCTCTTCCGAAGAGAGTGAATCGTTCTTCGGAACGTTGCTCGAACAGAGTCTGAGTCACTACCGTGACCATCCCGAAGTTGATGTCGGTGATCTCACGCGTCCCTACGAGTTGCCAACGGACATGATCGGTTCGGAGGACACGGTCATGTACGAACAGGAGATTTACTTAGACGAGACGGGACGCATCAGCGCGGTCTCAGATGTGATCGTCTCCTACTACGTGTCGAAAGGCGAGACCGACACACTTCGATACGGCAACGACGACACACCTGCGCGTGACCCCGACGCAAAAGTCGAGATTTCACCGGCCCCAATTGTTGCGCCAGAAACGTTCCGGGATTATCTCGTGTACAATCTCCGGTGTCAGGTCCGTGACTGCTACCTGATGATGGGCGTCGAACCACCGACAGAGTACAAAGTTCTCGGCCACGGCCAGTATCGATTCACTGGCAAGTACCACCACTTCGAAATGTACCCCGAGTACCACAACATGAACGCGGAAATCGAGGGGTACAGCTACGAGTTCCGTCCAGAACTCCCGATTTCGTGGGAAGAAGTCGGAGGGTTAGTCCAACCGAACAGCGGGAAGTCGCTGTACGACCAAATCAAGGGTGCATTGTTCCAGCGGTAACTCTGGCCAGCCAGACCGGCGAGTTGTTCACGGACGAGAATACAGACGGGGACACCGATCGCGCTACACACGTCAGCATGCTCTCGTACACATCTGCTAGCAGACTGGTGGGGCGGTCAGTATGCTCCACCAAGAGGGGAAGTTGGAAATCAACCCTGACGGACGTCTGGTGCGTGAAGCCGAAGAAACCGCACAGCGCGTGATGCGTGGCGGCAAAATCGGCGTCCATCGGATGCGAACGAGCGACGTGTACGTTCAGCGGCTGCCTGGGGAAGAATTGGTGAGCAAGGCTAAGGATCTCGCTGATACAGGGACGGAGAAAATCGACGAATCCACGACCAAGAGCTACCGACTGACGAAAGACCAATTGGTCGACATGGTGCAGTCGGTCGAGACGCCGAAAGGACTCACCGAGTACATCGAGCACCACGACATCGATGTGGCCAGTCGCGTGCAGGATGCTGCCAGCAGCCCGGTCAAAGGCGCAACGAAGGGCTGGACAGCAGGCTCGATGCTCGGTCCGTCGCCGGGCCAGCCGGTGCTGTGGCCGGTGGACTCGCTGGCGTGCCAGTGGGGGCGTTCCTCACGACTCAGTTCGGTGAACAGGCAGCCGGGAAAATACAGAAGGTCGCACGTAAAGTACTCGGACTCAATACCAACCAAGAGTTCGACACCAGTGATGAATGGACTAGCGAGGGTGACCGTCCGGACAGTATTCCCTCAGTTGAGGAGGTAAAAGCATGAAGGCAATTCTTGGAGATGAAGATGAAAACGGAGTCGGTCTGAGAATAGTTGACAACAACGAGACAATACACGGGATTCATGTTGGGTTTAATGGTGAAATTACCTACCACGAACAAGACGGCTATCCAGATAATCCCGATAAGCGCACATACAGTGAGGGTGAACACGTCAGTCAGGCACGCCGGTACGCGAAGTACTACGTCGCTCAGGAGACGGAGTGCGACACGCTGCCGTGGGATCTGGACGCGGACCGGTTCGAGGCGGTTCGGCAGGCACTCCAGGACCTGTCGGTCTCGGAGATAGAGACCTACTTCGGTGACCTCCTCGACCAGAGTCTGAGTCACTACGCAGACGATCCGGATGTCGACATCGGCGAGACAACGCGCCCGGAAGCACTCCCGGCGGAGATGATCGGCGGTGAGGATGCGGTCATCTACAAACAGGATGTGTATCTCGACGACGACGGCAGCATCGACGCAGTGTCGGGCATCGGGATCACCTACTACGTCGCCAGAGGCGAGCGCAAAACCGTCTGGCGTGGTGACGCGCCGAATCGAGACCCGGACGCTCGAGTCGAGATCTTCCCGGCACCGCTGGTTGATCCCGTCCCGTTCCGGGACTACCTCGTGTACAACCTTCGGTGCCAGATCCGCGACTGCTCTCTCATGATGGGGGGAGAACCAGCCGAGGAGTACCGGGTACTCGGCCACGGCCAGTATCGCTTCACTGGCAAGTACGACAGTTTCGATCTCTACCCGCCGTATCACGACTTCAGCGCGGATATTCCCGGCTACAGCCACGAGTTCCGCCCAGATCTACCGATTACCTGGAATGAACTCGGTGGACTGGTCGATTCAGGGAGCGATCAGTCGCTGTACGACCAGATCAAGAGTAGCCTGTTCAGTCGGTAACCACTTGCTTACTCGTTCAGCACCACAGACGCTGGAACCACATAGGCGTGTATTCGCCCATTGGATGCGACAGGCGAGGGGCCGATTGAACAGGTAAAAGACGACGCGGGGGACGCCGCCGAAGCAGGCAAAGAGAAGCTTGACGAGGCGACGACTAAGACCTACCGGCTGACTCAGGAGGAGTTAGCCGACGTGGGACGGACTGTCGACAGCCCCGTGGGACTCCCCTCAGGTCTTCGCTCTCGTCGATGCGGGCCTGGAGTGTCTCGATTCGGCAACCGACGTTTCGCGTCATCTACACAGGGGGTGTGTTAGAGCATGTAAACCACGGCTTAGGGTCCGGGAGGCGGCATACTCCTACGGTTCGTTGTGTATTAACCGTACAGCGGTGGATTTCGGCAGTGTTACCCCCGCGATTCCGGAGAGATTTGAACCGGCTCATGAACGCACCCTTCGCTGGCGGGCGTTTCATTCCATTGTACGTACCGTCGACCAGCATTCTCTGTCGGAATTACTCGAGTCGGGAACGGAACTCGAGGCTGAACGGCTTGTGAACGAGGCGTAGTCGCTCTCTCACTCGAAGAAGGGGCGCTACTCGTCGGTCGTCGTGTCGATCCCGAGCGCCTCATTCAGCCCGCAGAAACACGTCGTCGTGTTGAAGCCGAGCCCGAGCGCCCCGACGAGGGCAAGCAGGCCGGTCTTGCGCTTGCCGTTTCGGAGCGTGGTTGCTGCGACGAGCGTCAGCACAACGGCGAGTAGTGCGCGGACGAGTCTGTCACGGCCACCGACGTTCTGGTCGACCATATCCGACTCATGGGCCGCCTTGGCCTTGTATTTTCCCGAGCGGATGCTACCTCCACATCTAGCCCCTGCAGCGAAGCAAGCCGGACCCCCGGGTCAAATCCGGGACGGCGTTTCCGTTCGGTCCATCTCCGAGAGCCTGCTCTGTGAGGCCAGGTATCGATTCATATCGTCGAAACTGCCGTGTTCTCCAGTCGAACTGATGATGATCGATTAATTTATTGTATTTGTATTCGAGAACGAACGCTATGGACGCGCTCAAAATCGTCGCCGAGATGATCGAGGGATACCTCTCGGGTGGGACCGAGGAGGCAGTGTCTGAGGGTGTCGAAGAGACGGCGGAAGAAGCGACGGGAGAGGACCTCTAACGCGAGCGGTCGGCGCGGATCCGAGCCCGTCCGTGAAAGGCGCGCCGCCGTGCGCGGACGACCGACAGTGTCGAAACCGGGGTATCGAACGCGTTCGATCGGCCCTCCCAGCGCTCAGTCGTCCGGCTCGTAGTCGAAGATGTCTTCGATTCGGCAGTCGAAATAGCGTGCTAACTCGAACGCAAGCTCGAGGCTCGGGTCGTACCGCCCGCGTTCGATCGCGTTGATCGTCTGTCGCGAAACACCGACCTGATCGGCGAGTTCGGCTTGCGTGATGTCGGCTTTCGCCCGCCAGACGGTGAGATCGTTCTCCATCGTTCACATGACCCGTCCGTAGTACCAGATCGTACTCGGCAATACGAGAAACGGTACGATCATGAGCCACGTCAGCGGTTCGAGTACCGGCGTCGTGAGATCGGTACTGCGCTCGAGGGTCGTCCAGACGGCGACCGCCCAGAAGAACACCCAGAGGGAGACCGCCGTTCCCCGGAGGCCGATCTTGAGATACCGTTCGTCGTAGTCGTTTCGTCGCTCGGCGAGGCGAAACGACCAGACACCGACGAGCGTGATGAGGAGGCCGCCGCCGATCGCGAGGGCGGTGCTGATCTCCGGATCGGGTGCCACGTCGGCACCGACGGTCAATGCGATGACGCCGGCGATCATGAGTCCGATCCCGGCGGAGAGCTTACGGGAGTACGTTTCTGCCATCTCGTGTAAAGCATTCTTTCCAATACGTTATAAGAATTTTCCATACTATCGGAGAGATACGACTCTCGAGTGACGACGGCTCACGGAACTGACTGCAGAACGGCCCACGACGAACGGCCCTCGATCGGTTACCTCGATCCGTTCGAGAGCGGTCAAAGCGGCGTCGTACAGCGACGACAGTACGTGAATTCGGCGTCGTTTTCCGTACCGCAGCGACGACACGTCACGCGCGTTCGATCCGCCGTGTCCGCCTCGAATGCTCCGGGGGGCCTGCGGTCGAACTCCTCGTCGTCGGTGTCGCGCTCCAGTTTACCGGCCCGTCGCTTGCGGTGGCGCTCGAGGCCGTCCCGTGCGATTCCGACGAGAACCGGGACGCTGACTCCCAACGCGACGAGCAGGAGAACGCCGATGATGACGGCATACAACTGCCCGGGGTCACCCATATCGCCGTTACGGTCGCCCGACAGTTAGCGATTGGGGCATGATACCATACGATACTAGTCCGGCGAGACGAACGGTGGTATCCCTCGAGTCGGACGGCGAAACGGACCCAACTGGCGTAACCGGCACATCGTTCGGGAAGCCGACTTCTCAAGGGGCCCGAGGCTGACATACGGACGTGAGCAGTAACTCGATCACAAACGAGAGCGACACGTTCGAGATCGGCGAGACGACGGTCCATCGGCTCGGGTTCGGGGCGATGCGGATCACGGGCGAGGACATTATCGGCGCGCCCGACGACGAGGCGGCCGCCCGTGAGGTCGTCGAACACGCCGTCGACTGCGGTGTCGACCTCATCGACACGGCCGACTCCTACGGCCCGGCAACCAGCGAACGACTCATCGGCGAGGCGATCGGCGACCCCGACGACGTGCTGGTCGCGACCAAGGCCGGCCTGTTGCGCAACCGCGAGGGCGACTGGCTCGCCCATGGCGACCCCGACTACATCCGGAATCAGGTGCTGACGTCGTTGGACCGACTCCGGACCGACACCATCGACCTCTATCAGTTCCACCGGCCAGACGACGACACGCCGTTCGAGGACTCCGTGGCGGCGTTTGCGGAACTCAAAGACGAGGGATTCGTCGATCAGGTCGGCCTCAGCAACGTCTCCCCGGAACTCATCGATCAGGCCCGGGAACAGGTCGAGGTCGCGACCGTCCAGAACCGGTACAACCTGAACGACCGCGGTGCGGCCGATTCCCTCGAGGTCTGTGCCGAGAACGACATCGGCTTCATCCCGTGGGCCCCGATCAACGGCGACGACCTGGCCGAACACGGCGACCTCTTAGACGAGATCGCCGAGACCTACGACGCGACGCGCCGACAGCTCGCGCTGGCGTGGCTCCTCGAGCGCTCGCCGGTCATCCTCCCGATTCCGGGTACCTCGGATCCCGACCACCTCGAGTCGAACGTCGCCGCCTCGCAGCTGTCGCTGTCCGACGACGAGGTGCAGCGACTGACCGACGCGGCCGAGTGAGTTACGAGGCCGCGAGTCGGCCGGCGATGCGCTCGGAGAGGTCGGTGAGATAGAACGAGCCCCAGACCGCGGCGACGACGGCCCCGACGGTATCGTAGACGAGATCGCTGATCGTGTCGTCGAGCCCGTGCTGGGCCAGCACCGCCTCGAGGCCGAGCCGCTGGGCGCTCCAGTCGATGCCGAACTCCATGAGTTCCCAGACGACGCCGAAAGCCAGTACGAACACGAGGATGAACGCGAACAACATCGCGGGCGGGACGTAGATCTCGTCGGTATGGAGGTCGATCGCTCGGACGACCGCGTAGCCGCCCGCGGCGACGATCGACGCCGAGACCGTGTGCGTCATGCTGTCCCACTGACCGACGAGCGCGTACATGCCGGCCGATCCGAGGACGTGCAGGAAGACGGCCGCCGTGAGCCAGAACACCAGCCCCGGCTCGAGGGGCAACTTGGCGTCGCGCTCGAGGAGCGCGGGGAGGAACGTGATCGCGAGCGCGATGGCGGCGTTCGAGACGGTCGTCAGATCGCGGCTGACGACGCCGTATACGAGGAGGAGCGCGAGCGCCGCCTGCATGCCTCGGGAGAGTCGGACGACGATCCCATCGGGGACGTTCAGCTGATCGCGGATCAGCGTCGGGACGGGATCCGGCTCCTCGTCGGGCGAGGTGTCCCGCGGCGTCTCGACCCCCTCGTCGCCGTAGGACCCGAAGTAGCGGCCGAAGAGGACGCCAGCGAACAGGCCGGCCACCGCCGCGTACCCGAAGTCGATCATCAGCGCGCGGTTGGCCGCGTCCTGTGAGCGCCCGTTCAGTATGTACTCCGTCCCGAACGTCACGTCGGCCAGCCACTGGGCGACGTTCCACGCGCCGGCGACGGCGAGCGTCGTCAGTACGACGAGCGCGACCGCGAAGGCGTGGTTCATCCGGACGGCGGTGAACCGGTCGATCTCCACGGTGACGACGAGCGCGACCGCGGCGACGGCGACGTAGACGGCGATCGACGTCAGCGCCGACTCGCCGAGGACCGTCGCGTCGACGACGGGGAGCAAGACCAGCACCAGCAACTCCCACGGCGGCATCACGAGCGGATCTCGAAACGCGACGACGGGAAGCAGGACGATGGCGACCGCGAACGCGGTAAACGCGAACCAGCGGTACGAGTCCGCGAACCCGTGATTGATCGCCAACGCGACGAGCGCGATCGTCAGCGCCCACGCGAGTACCGCGTTTCCCTGCGTGTCGTCGAACAGGCCGTCGAGTCGGGCGTCCGCCATACGACGCTGTACGGGCCGACGGCCCTAAACGCGAGAGCATGACAAAGCCACTCGGCTCGACTGCCTCGAGCGACTCCGAACGGCCCGACTCGCCACCCCGTTTCCGACGGAAGCCTGATACGTCAGTCCCGCAATGGTGACGTATGGTTGCACGTGACGACCTCGAACACGGACAGGCCCGCGTCAACGACACGAAACTCCACTACGTGACCGCCGGTGACGGCCCGCCACTGGTGCTGTGTCACGGTTGGCCACAGACCTGGTACGAGTGGCGGGACGTGATCCCGTCACTCGCCGACGACTACACCGTCATCGCGCCCGACCTCCGTGGGCTGGGTGATTCCGCGACCCCGACCTCGGGATACGACAAGGACACCGTCGCGACCGACGTCCGGGAACTCGTCGCCCACCTCGGCTTCGGCGACGATCGGATCGCGCTCGTCGGCCACGACTGGGGGATGCCGACGGCCTACGCCTACGCCGCCCAGTATCGCGACGAAGTCCGCGCGCTCTGTGTCCTTGAGGCCGGCCTGCCGGGGATCAACGAAGACGGAAAGAAGAAACTCTGGCACACACGATTCCACGGCGTTCGTGACCTGCCCGAGCGGCTGGTCGCCGGCCGGGAACGGCTCTACCTCGACTGGTTCTACAAGGAGGGCGCGTACGATCCGTCGGCGATCGACGACGAGGCCCGCGACGAGTACGTCCGCTGTTACTCACAGGCCGGCGGCCTGCGGGGCGGCTTCGAGTATTACCGTGCCTACGAGACCGATGCCGAACACAACCGAGCCCACGCCGAGGACCCACTCGAGCTGCCGGTCCTCGCACTCGGCGGCGCGGCCTCGTTTCGGGAGCTGCCGATCAGGGACATGGAGGCGGTCGCGACCGACGTCGAGGGCGAGGTCGTCGACCGTGCCGGCCACTGGATCCCCGAGGAACGGCCGGCGTACTTCGTCGATCGGTTGACGACGTTTCTCGACGACGCCGCGTGACCGCCCCTCGAGCCGGTCGTGACTACGCGCTCAGTACTGTTCTTTGACCCTGTCGATCTGGCAGTCGAGACAGAGATCGTCGGCAAAACAGGCGACGTTGTCGTAGGGACAGTCGTACGCCTCGACGTCGACGGAGAGGCGGCGTTTCGCGCGTTCCCACTCGGTCTCCCAGTCGTCGATCGTCATCTCCGCGGAGGTAAAGACGACATCGCCGCCCCGGTCGACGATCTTCGCGACCGTGACCGAGCGGTGGTTGGCTTTGACGATGTCGATCGCCTCCTCGTAGGAGCCACAGCGGATCTCCTCCCGGCCCGACTGATCGTCCAGCAGGTGGACGGCGATAGAGCCGTCGTACTCCTCGGTCGGCTCCAGTCCGTGGGTCATGTGGTCCACTGTCGGAGTCGCACGATAAAAAGTCCCGCTTCGGGACTGGAGGTCGCCTTCTTCCGGGCGGCGCATTGCCCGGTGAGTAGGCCATCGCCGGCGCGTGGAGCGTGGTCCCGATCCGGCGGTCTTTGAACGCCGCCGCCGTTGGCCACGCGATACTGGTATCGTCCTCGACTCACAGCACCTCCATCGACGCACTCCCGTTCGTCGATCACGCATCGCGATCACGTGGTGCCGGCAGCGTAAACGAGAACGTCGACCCGTCGCCCGGTTCGGAGTCGACCCAGATCTCACCGTCGTGGCGCTCGATGATCCGCTCACAGAGTGCCAGCCCGATACCGGTGCCAGCGTGTTCGTGGGGCCCGTGGAGCCGCTGGAACACCTCGAAGACGGCCGCTTGGTCGTCAGGATCGATCCCCATCCCCTCGTCGCTGATCGAGACCACCCAGTCCCGTCCGGCCCGCTCTGCAGAGATGGCGATCCGTGGCGGCTCGTCTCCCGCGTACGTGACTGCGTTATCCAGTAGATTCTGAAAGAGTTGGCGTAGCTGGCTGGCGTCTCCCTCGACACGGGGCAGTGACGCCGCCGTGATGTCGGCGTCCGTTTCCTCGAGTTGCAACTGTAGATCGGCGAGAACGTCGTCGAGTACCGCGTTCAGATCGACCGGTTCGAGCGGGTCTCCCTCCGTATCGACACGAGAATACTGCAGCAATCCGTCGACCATCGCACGCATCCGGTCTGCGCCGTCGACAGCGAACTCGAGGAATTCCTCACCCTCCTCGTCGAGCGTATCCTCGTACCGCCGTTCGAGGAGTTGCAGGTAGCTCGAGACCATCCGCAGCGGCTCCTGCAGATCGTGGGAGGCGGCGTAGGCAA
Organism: Natrinema sp. H-ect1; assembly: GCF_041821105.1. Lineage (NCBI taxonomy): Archaea > Methanobacteriati > Methanobacteriota > Halobacteria > Halobacteriales > Natrialbaceae > Natrinema > Natrinema sp. H-ect1. The sequence continues at coordinate 30,046 of NZ_JBGUBA010000005.1, forward strand.
ACTGCTCCAATCGCTCGTTCGATTTTTCGAGTTTCTCGACCGTGTCCTCCAACTGTTGTTTGCGCTCGTTCTGTTCGGTGATGTCCTGGGCCATCGTCATTCCGGCAAAGACCTCACCATCATCGTCAGTCACCGGCACGGCGTGAACTCGCCAGTCTCGGTTTACGTACTGAAACTCGACTGACGTCTCGTCGCCGTCAAGCGCCGCCCGGAGTGCAGGTTCGAGGTCGGCAGCAACCGTGTCACCCCACACCTGTGCTGGTGTCCGCTCTTCGACGTCGGCCGGCGAGATCGGTAACTCCGCGAACGCCTGTCCCGCGGCGAGCGTGTACTCGAGGTCGGCACCGAACAGCGTGACGATCCCGTTCGGGAAAAACTCCGCCAGCGTGCGATACCGACGTTCGCTCTCTTTGAGTTTGCGCTCTCGCTCCTTGCGTTTCGTGACGTCTCGAAAGTAGATCGAGAGTCCGGATTCGGAGGGATAGGCGTGAACCTCGAACCACGTTCCAAGCGGCGGGTAGTACTCCTCGAACGATGTGGGTTCCTGCGTTCGTACCGCCTCCCGGTACTCTTCCTCGAACGTCGTTCCGAGCGCCGGTTCGAACACCTCCCAGAAGTTCTCGCCGACTAAGCCCTCGTCTTCGGGGTCGAGGACGTTCTTCCCCCGCTCGTTCGCGTACGTAATGGTCCAGTCCTCGTCGAGACCGACGAATCCGTCGGTGATCCGTTCGAACGTCCGCTCGAGTTCGGTCTCTCGCTCCTCGAGTTTCCGTTTGGCTCTCGTTTCCTCGATCGCTGCTGCGAGGACGTTCGCGACGTTTTTGACGAAGGTAACATCGTGGTCGGTGAACTCGCGCTTCTCGGTGGCGTGTACACCGAGGATCCCCCACGGGTTTTCGATCGAGCCAATGATAACGCTGATCCCGCCGACGACGTCGTGACTGGTGAGGAGTTCGGGGCCCGAAAAGCGTTCCTCGGTACGCAAGTCGTCGACGACCACGGGCTCTTCGGAAAGCAGCGTGTAGCCCGCCTGTGAGCCCCGGTCGGTCGGGACTATCGCGCTCCCGACGAGACCCTCCCGCCAGCCGACACCCTGCCGAAGGAAGAGTTCGTCACCGCCGGGCAGCAACTCGAGGACCTTACAGTAGTCGTTGCTCAGCGTCTCGGCTACTGCAACGCATGCGTCGTGCATCAACTGATCTATGTCGTCGGTTTCGAGCGCCTGTTGGCCGAGTTCAGCGACAACCACTTGGTGTCGAATTCGGGGGTGTGGATCTGTATCGGCCGATGAAGCCATGCCCAATTCAAACGGAGTGAGACGGGTAAAGCCTTCTCCGGAATATCGCCAGTCGACGAGCTATCGTTCGGAATCGAACACAGTCACCACGGACCGCAGCAAGCACTCGACGGAACCGTGCCAGTCGGGGACACTCGCCTCGCGTGGTTCCGCCTTCCGGCTTTTCCACTCCTCCCGATGGTCACCGGAGCGGCAAAGCCGCTCCGAGCCGTCGCTCACTTCGTTCGCGACGACGCCGTGAAAAAGTCCGGGTGCGAGAATCGAACCGTAGCCAGACGGTCGGCCTCGCTTCGCTCGGCCGCTGCGACTGGCAGGGTTCGATCTCGGTCGGATTTGCGCCGCTCACGGATTTGTTCGCGGCGACAAAGTCCGGGTGCGAGAATCGAACCCGCGTCTCAGCCTCCACAAGGCTGAAGGATAACCACTACCCCAACCCGGACACGCTTACACCTGAACCTACAGCCGGTTGGACTAAAATACGTTACGACTCCCGGACGCGGTGTGTGATGCCCTCGCTCGGTTTCGGCCGGCGGATCTCGGCTGCCCCCGCGGGCCGTTCGCGACCGAGACGTTTTTCGATCCGCGGGCGTTAGTCCCGCCAACGCGTGGCCATCACCGACAAGATCTACGTCAAGAATCACCGCCAGCTCAGCTCCCAGCTCGAGACGAACATCCCCAAAGGGGCGTTCAAGGGGGCGACGCTGGACATGCTCTTCCAGGGCGAGGGCCTCGAGAAACTCGACGACGCGACCCGCGAGCGGGTGCTGGATTTCACGCAGGACTTTCTGGACTGTAGCTGCGACAACAACCCCTACTGTGGCTGTCCCGAGCGCAAGTTCATGACGTACCTACTCGAGTTGCGCGCCGAGGGACTGGGCCCGGACGCGATCGTCGACGTGATGACCGACGACTACATGGTCTATGCCTACTCCGGGGACGTTCTCTCCTTCCTCGATAACGCCGTTCGAACCCTCGAGGCCGCCGAAGGGTTGGCGCGAGTGGACGGTGCCGGGGAGAAACACGACGAGATCCGGCGGGCGAAACGGAACCTCGAGCGGTAACCGACTGTTGTTCCGTTCTCCGATTCCGCCCTTACACCCTGGTCGACGCGCCGTCTCTCGGTTGTAGTGGCCACCTACGCGTTTCGAACATTATTAACAATCTATAATCATCGAGCGCGACATCAGTGGTCCTCCCCTATCGAGAATCGATGCCGGACACGACGATAGAGACGATCAACACGATGCTCGATAGCGTCCAGGAGGAACTCGAGGACCCGGACCTACGGTTCAAGCTCCGGACTGTGCGGCAGTTGCTGTTGGTGGTCGAAGAACGACACGACATCGGACGAGACGCGCTCGCGGACGCCGATCTCGACGACTCGACCCGCGAGGACTTACAGCAACTCGGGTATCTGGGCGCGGACGACGACCGCTAGGTGCGTTCCGACCGGGAACGATCGTCAGCGCAACTGGTAGGATTCGTCTTCGTCGTCGAGTTCGTCGAGCAACAGGATCTCCTCTTCCTCGTCCTCGAGGCGGTCCTGGAGGTCGTTGACGTAGGCCTTGTACTCCTCGAGTTGCTCCCGGAGGTGTTCGGCCTCGAGTTCGAGCCGCTCGTGTTCGCGGACGAACCGCTTTGGCACCTCGACGGTCGGTGGGAACGACACGTCCTCCCCCTCGTCCGTGCGGGCCTTGAGGTCGGCCTCGGGGACGACCTCGACCTGGCCGTCGTGTTCGACCAACTGGTCGACGTAGTCCCGGAAGACGGCCGACAGCGAGATGTCGCGCTCCTCGGCGATCGCCTGCAGCGCCTCGAAGGCGTCCTCGTTGACCCGGAACGAGATGGTCTTGTTCTTGTTCCCCATCGATACCCCTAGTCGTCGTTCACGGAACTTAACTATTAGTCAGACACGGGGCGTCGCGGTGACCGCTGACCGCGCTCGAGCGCCGGGCGAGAACCGCCATGACCACTCGGGACCCGACACGCTATGCGCCTCGAGACCCAACACGGCGTATGCTGACTGACACGGCGGGACTCCACCACGTGACCGGGATCGTCGGGGACGCCCAGTCGGCGATCGATTTCTACGGCGGCGTCCTCGGGCTCCGGCTCGTCACGCAGACGGTCAACTTCGAGGATATCCTCCAGCATCACCTCTACTTCGGCGACGCCGCCGGCCGGCCGGGGACGGTCCTGACCCACTTCGCGGACCCCCACGGCGATCCCGGCCGGTTCGGGGCTCCCCAGCCCGAATCGGTCGCGTTCGTCGTCCCCGAAGGCTCGCTCGCGTACTGGGAGAAACGACTCGCGGACCACGAAATCGCGGTCGAGGGACCGCTCGAGCGGTTCGACGAACGGGTGCTGCGCTTTGCCGACCCCGCAGGGACGCGACTCGAACTCGTCGCCGGCCCGCCGGTTCCGGGCGACGTCGAGCCGTGGACCGAAGGACCGATCCCGACGGACCACGCGATCCGCGGTCTCCACGGCGTCGCGACGCTGTCGGTCAATCCCTACGCGACCGCGGGCGCGCTCGAGACGCTCGGGTTCGAACACGAGGCGGAAGACGGCAATCGGATCCGGTATCGTGCGTCCGGCTCACGAGCCGCAGTCGTGGACGTCCTCGATCGCGATGCGCCGTTCGGTCGCGAGGGACAGGGAACGCTACATCACGTCGCGGTCCGGGTCGAGAGCGAGGACGCCCTCCACGAGTGGCGGGACCTGTTCGACGAGCGCGGCGACGACGTGTCCCGCGTGAAAGACCGGCACGTCTTCCACTCACTGTACGTCCGTGAACCAGGGGGCATCCTCCTCGAACTGGCGACGGAGACCGACGGCGTCGCCGCCAGCGGGCCGACCGGGGGTCCCGGCGAGTCGCTGTACCTGCCCGAGTGGTTCGAACGCGACCGGGAGTTGATCGAGAGCCAACTCCCCGAGTTGACGGCGCCGACCGGGAGTGAGACTGACGAGAGCGACGACTCTCCCACGGACCGATGACCGGCTCCGGCCGCTCGATGGACGGCGTCTCGGGACCCCACGCCGGCCGACCGCTGCTCACTGCCGGCGCGCCCGCGCTGGCCGCCGACGCCGCGCTCGTGTGTTGTCACGGCCGCGGCGCGACCGCACAGGGCGTTATCAACCTCCTGGAACCGGCGGTTCGCCACGGCGTCGCCGTCCTCGCGCCGGACGCCGAGCGAAGCCGCTGGTATCCCCGCCGGGCGACCGCCCCTCGAGCCGAGAACGACCCGTGGCTCTCCTCGAGCGTCGACTGCGTGGCGGCGGCCCTCGAGGCGGCAGCCGAGATTGGCGTCCCGCCGGAGCGTACCGTCGTCGCGGGCTTCTCCCAAGGGGCCTGCGTCGCCGCCGAGTTCGCCCGCCTGAACCCGGCGCGGTACGGCGGGATCGCCGTCCTCTCGGGTACGCTTCCCGGGACGCTCGCCGAACTCCGTGCGACCGCGATCGACGGCTCGCTCGAGGGGACGCCAGTACTCTTTGGCTACGGCGCCGACGACCCACACGTCGATCCGGACCACGCCACCGAAGCGGTCCGGATCTTCGAAGAGGCGGCCGCTACGGTCGACGAGCGGTGGTATCCCGAGACCGGCCACGAAGTCACCGACGACGAGTTCGACGCGATCGGGGCGCTGCTCGAGGCCGTGCTGTAGCTCGCGGTTCGACTAAAACAAAAAACCGGTCGACTGGTCCAGCCGTCAGACCGTCGCTTCCGCGTCGTCGGGCTCCTCGACGTCCTCGAGTTGCTCGAGCGCCTGAATGACGTCGTTGCGGTAGTTGACGACCGGCGAGTCGTAGCGCTCGCGGGCCATCTCGGCGTACTCGTTCGTGGGTGCGGTCGAGCCGCTTTCGGGCGCTTCCTGCTCGGCCTCCCAGGCCTCGAAGGCCTCGATGCGATCGAGGGTCCGTTCGGCGGTTTCGACGACCCAGCGATCGCGAGTGGCGTCGTCGACGACCGCGATGGACTCGGGTCGCAGGGAGACGTTGACCGTGCCGTCGTCGGTCTCGTAGGTCCGGGGTTTGCCGACGATGGAGACATAGGCCGGCGGTTCGGTGTCCCGCAGGACGGCGGCGGCCTCGGGCTGGTACTGGCCGGCGTAGACGAAGAACGTCCCGGTCGGGTCGACGACCCGGCCGCGCCAGTACTCGCTTTCGTCGCCGACGTCTTCGGTCTCGGTCAGGGTACCGGTGACGAACACGCGGTTCGCGCGGTCGCCCGTCGGGAGGAGCGCGTAGTTGGGCGCGCGCTCGTCGTCGCTCTCTTTGAAGGTGTACGTCGAGTCGTTGAATTCCGATGCGAAGACGCGGCGGGCGACTTCGCGGGTGAGTTCTGCCTGGCTCATATCACATCGACCTCGCTTTGATCAGCAGTTCCTCGCCATCGATCGGCCCGTCGAGTTCCTCGACGTCGTCGGCCAGCACGTACCGGCCGAAGGTCGGTCCCTCGATGCGGTAGTAGGTGCCGACGATGTCCTCGCGGATCTCGTCGGCGACGATGGTCGTGTCTAAGGCGTCCATCGCCATCTCTTTGGCCTCCTCGAGGCTCAGTCCCGTCAAGTTCTCCGTGGCGTCCTTGTCGAAGATGACCTCGTGGGCGTCGATACCGTCGTCAACGACGGCCTTGATGCGGAGGTCGAACTCGCCTTCGCCCTCGCCGTGTTCGTTACAGCGGCCGTTCTGGAGAACGCGGGTACAGCCCTCCTCGGGGCAGCGCTTGATCAGCCCGCTGCCGCTTTGCATGTCGACCAGTGCGCCCTCGACCTCGCTGGTGTCGTTGCCGACCTCGAGGTCCTCGTCGAGTTCCTCGATCACCGTCGTCGAGTTGAGTTTGACCGAGTACCGGCCCTGGTACTCGTCGGTGACGACGTTGCGAAGTTCGTAGACGCCGCCCTCCTCGAGCGCGGGGAGGTCGGATTTGGCCCACTTGGTGAACTTGATCGTCCCCGTCGGGTCACCCAGCAGGCCGACCTGTGCGACGGAGTCGCTGCGGGGATCCCAGAGTTCGATGACCTTCGCGGTGAGGTCGATCCACTCCTCGGGCTCGTCGACGTCCTCGACGTTGGCCGCCTCGCTGTCGCCGCTCGAGATGTCCTCGCGATCGAGGCCGGCCTCCTCGAGGTAGTGGTTAGTGACGCTCCGGCGTGCCTCGTCCATCGGCACTTTGTACTCGTCGACGAGCGTCGTCAGGCGCTCCTCGACGTCCTCGACATCGACGTCGAGGTGGTCCGAAAACTGCTCGTGGATGTCGTCCGCGTGTTGTCGTACGTCGCTCATTGGCTTCACGCCTCCTCTTCGGTTTCAGTGGGAGGCATACACCCGTTCGCTCCCGATGGTATTTAAACTACCGCCACCGGAGCGAAAGTGAACGGCGGCGGAAGAAACCGCAAGACGGCGTCGCGGGGCCGATTGGAGATGTCGGTCTGCAGCGGTGTCGTCGGGTTCCGCCGAGCCCGCGGACCAGCGGTTACTGCCTGCCGCCCTCGAGACGGCGCTCGAGGGCGGCGGCGATCGCGTCGGTTCCCGAGTCGTCGACGCCGACCAGCGGCGGGCGGACCTCGTCGGAGGGGATGACGCCGCGCTCGGCGAGGGCCGTCTTCGTCGCGGGCGCGAAGCCGTGGCTCGTACAGGCCTCGAACAGCGGCGAGATCGCGTCGGACTGGAGTTCCTGCCCGCGCTCCGCGTCCGCCTGCTCGAACGCCTCGCCAAGCACCTCGGGGACGACGTTCGACAGGGCATTGATCCCGCCGTCGGCCCCCATCCGCAAGGCGGGCACCAGCAAGGCGTCGTACCCCTGCAGACACAGGAACTCCTCGGGCGTCGCCCGCAGCACCGAGAGGAAGTACGCCAGATCGCCGCTCGAGTCCTTGATGCCGATCGCCTCGTCGCGCTCAGCGACGGCGGCAACGGTCTCGGGTTCGATGCGCCGGCCCGTACACTGCGGAATGTTGTACAGCAAGACGGGGAGCGCCGCTTCCTCAAGGACGGCCTCGAAGAACCGCCGGTTGCCGTCGGGCGCGTTCGCGGTCGTGAAGTAGGGTGCGACGATCGCGGCGGCATCGGCTCCCGCCTCGGCCGCCCGATCGATGGCCGCGACGGTGTCGGCGACGCTCGTGGCGGCCGCACCGGCGACGACCGGGACGTCGACGCGGTCGACGGTCGCCGCGACGACCCGGCGCTGCTCGTCGGCGGTCAGGCTCGGAAACTCGCCGGTCGTCCCGCAGGGAAAGACCGCGTCGATGCCGCCGGCCTCGAGGTGGGTGAGCAGATCGGTCAGGGCCGCCTCGTCGATCGCGCCGTCGTCGAAGGGGGTCACCGTCGGTGCGGTGATCCCGCGGAGTGCATCGCGGATAGCCATGCTCGTTGCCTCCGTCGGGACGATGAAAATCGTTCGCATCGGTTCCGCAAGCCGTCGCCGCGCCTCCGACCACCGGCGGGCCTATGTGTCCGGCGGTCGAACCACGGGGCAATGGCGGATCGGCGTCGACTCGAGCGGTTCCTGCGCTCGACGCTGCAGGGAGCCGGCGAGCAGTTCGAGGAGCTTCGCAGATCGACCGACGACCAGCTCGAGGAGGCCCGCGAGGCCTACGAGGTGGCGCGAAACGCCCGCGAGTTACCCACCGACGAGGCGGGCCGAGCGAAGATCGTCTGTCGGCGTTACGCCCAACAGCGGGCGGCGAAGTTAGACGAGGAGTACCGACCGGCCTGTTACGAGGCGGACCACCCCGACTGCGAGGGCTGTGCCGAGGACGTCCGACGCGGGCGGATCGAGACCTGGTAAGATGGATCGGCCCATCGTTGCCTGTGTCCTCGCCGGGGGTATCGGCAGCCGGCTCTACCCCGCGAGTCGCGGGGAGCGCCCGAAACAGTTCCTCGAGTTCGGCGGCGACCGCTCGCTCCTCTCGCAGACGATGGATCGGACGGCGTTCGCCGACGAGCGCTTCGTCCTGACTCGCGAGTCCTTCGCCGACGAAATACACGACCACGCGCCCGAGGCGGGTCTACTGGTCGAACCCGCCGGCAAGGACACCGGACCGGCGCTGGTCTACGCCGCATGGCGGCTCCGAAAACGGTTCGACCGCGACCCCGTCCTCGTCTGTCTCCCCAGTGACCACCACGTCGGCGACGACGCCGCCTTCGCCGCCCACCTCGAGCGCGCCGCCGAGATCGCCGCCGACACCGGCGGCCTCGTGACGCTGGGCGTCGAGCCGACCCGGCCGGCGACGGGCTACGGCTACATCGTTCCCGACGGCGACGCGGACGAACTCGAGGGGGCGAGCGCGGACTACGACGCCGTCGAGCGCTTCACCGAGAAACCCGACCGCGAGGAAGCGCGGCGGCTCCGCGAGGCGGGCGCGTACTGGAACGCCGGGATCTTCGCCTGGACGCCCGCCGCCCTGCTGCGAGAAGCGCGGGACTCGCCGCTTGCCCCGCTGGTCGAGGCCCTCGAGGCCGGCGAGCCGGAACGCGGGTTCGACGCGGTCGATGCCGTCAGCGTTGACTACGCGATCATGGAGCGGGCGAGCGACGTTTTCGTGACGCCGTTGCCGGTGGACTGGGATGACCTCGGGACGTGGGATGCCGTGGGGCGGACCCGCTCGGACCGCGACGCGGCCGCGACGAACGACCGCGTCGCCGGTGAGATCCTGTCGGTCGACGCGGCGAACAACGTCGTCGCCGCGCCCGACCGGCACGTCTCCCTGCTCGAGGTCGAGGACCTGATCGTCGCCGCCGACGACGACCGGATCCTCGTCGCGCCACGGACGTCGTCACAGCGGGTTCGCGAAGTCGTCGATCGGCTTCGCGAACGCGACGCCTTCTGAGAAACAGCGACGGAACGCAGCGAAACGAGTTCGGCTGTCAGCTCGAGTCGGCCGTTCCCGTCCCGCCGTTACCGTTTTCCGGCCACACCGCCCAGAGCAGGAGTCCGATGACGAGGACGCCGGCGAGGGCGAGCGACTCGAGGATGGTGAGTTTGATCCCGAACCACGACAGCGCCGTTCGGAACTCGACGACGAACGGGACGAGCAAGGCCACGACGACCAGTAGCGCCCCCTTCGAGATGCGCATCTAGCGGATCACCCCACTGAGGGACTCGATAACGGCGGGGTCGACCCACGTCGAGAGCCTGACGCCCTCGATGCCGGGCCCGAAGAGGCCGCCGGCGTCGATGATGCTCGCGAGCGGGAGCGTGTACGCGATGATCACGAGAACGACGGCGATCGCGGTCCAGAGCTTGAGGTTGTCGAGGATGCGCGGCGAGTCCTCGGCCCCGGAGAGCGTCCCCGCGTAGGTGTTGTCCGGGATCGACTCGCTGTCGTCGCCGATCGACGTCATGATCATGTTCAGGAGGAACAGGGCCAGCGACAGCGTCAGGATGACGCCGCCGAGGGCGACCTGCATGTTGATCTCGCCGACGGTACCCACGGCGGGTTCGAAGTCGAAGCCCTGATACTGCGGTTCGGCGGTCCGGCGGGGCATCCCGAACAGTCCGGAGCGGTGCATCGCGTTGGACATGAACGTCATGCCGATGAACCAGAGGAGGACCTGTCCGAGCGCGACCGACCGGTTCCAGAGTTCCTTGCCCGTCAGCTGCGGGATGAACCAGTAGGACGCTGCCATGAACGTCAGTGCGACGGCGGTGCCGACGGTGAGGTGGAAGTGACCGACGACCCACCACGTGTTGTGGACGAGGTAATTGATGTTCATGCCGGCGTTGATCATGCCGGAGAAGCCGGCCGCGGCGAACATCAGGCCCGCGAGCGCCATCCCGGTGAAGATCGGGTTGCGCCACGGGAGCGCCTTCAGCCAGCCGAGGTAGCCCTCGCCGCCACGCTGGCGCGCGCCGTGTTCCATGCTCGCGACGACAGTGAAGGCGGTCAGCAGGCTCGGCAAGAGGAGGAACATTGTGTTCGTCATCGCGATGAACTTGTACCCCTCAGCGATGCCCGGATCCAGATACTGGTGGTGGATTCCGAGCGGCGTCGAGAGCAGCAGGAACAGCACGAAGACGACGCGTGCAAGCGGGTCGCTGAACAGCTTTCCGCCGGAGAACTTCGGCAGCATGATGTACCACATCATGTACGCCGGCATCAGCCAGAAGTAGACGACGGCGTGGCCGAAGTACCAGAACAGCGTCCGGGTCAACAGCGGGTTAACCGACTCGGTGATCCCCAGCGACCACGGCAGCAGGAACACGAGGATCGACAGGGCCACACCGAACGTGCAGATGTACCAGAACAGCGTCGTCGTCAGCACCATGAAGGTCGGCAGCGGGATCCGCTCGTCGGGGTTCTCGCTCCGCCAGGCCAACCACGTTCGGAACCAGTCGACACCGGCGAGCCAGGAACCGACCACGAACAGCACCAGTCCGATGTAGAAGATCGGATGGGCCTCCAGCGGCGCGTAGAACGTAAAGAGGACGTCGGCGTTCAGCTCCGAGCCGAGTACCGACGGCGCCGACTCGAGGAAGCCGCTAAAGATCGCGATCGCGACGAGTACCGTGCCGACGACCATCATGATATACCAAGCCCAGGTGAACCGGACGTCGACGACGCCCCGGTCCAGACTGGTCGTTACCGCCCACGTGAAGGTCCCCACGAGGAAGAAGATCGTGAACGTGATCGCCAGCAACACGCCGTGGGCGGTCAGGACGGTGTAGTAGTCGGGTGATTGAATGAACCTGAAGACGTCGGTCCGGTGAAGCGCCTGCACCAGGCCGAGCGTCCCGCCGATCGCCAGCGCGATGAAGGAACTCCAGAAGGCGGCTTTGATCACTCGCGCCTCGTCGGGGAACTGGTCGACGTAGGCGTTACGCATCGCCGTCACCTCCGTCGGCGGACTCGTTGCCATCGGGGGTCACGACCGACAGCGTTCCGCTTTCCTCGTAGTCGTCGACGGTCACGGTCCAGTCGTGGTCGCCCTCGCCGAGGTCGGCGCTGTCGACGGTAAACGCGACTTCTTCGCTGCCGTCGCCGGGGACGGTGACGGCTTCTTCACGCGTCTCGTTGCCGATCTCGAGGGAGACGGTCGTCTCGAGGTCCTCTTGCATGCCGTTTTCCACGTTCGCGGTGATCGTCGTCTCGTTGCCCGATTCGACCTCGTCGTCGGCCTCGACGGACAGTTCGGTCAGGTCGAACTCGTCTTCGGGAACGACGTTCAGTTTGCCTTCCATCGTGTGGTGATACTCGCCGCAGTACTCGTTACAGAGGATGCCGTACTCGCCGGGTTCGTCGAACTTCACGGTCATCTCCGAGACCTGCCCGGGAATGACCATCGTGTTCACGTTCGTTCCCACGACGGAGAAACTGTGTGTCACGTCCCGGCTGGTGACATAGAAGGTCACCTCGCTGTTGGCTGGCACCTCTATTTGGCTCGGCGTGTACGACCACGCCTGTGCGACGACCGCGACTTCGTACTCGTTGCCGCCGACGTGTTCGACGCCGGGCTCGGCGAACCGTTCGTCGTCGTTGATCTCGTCGGGGTTGATGTCGCCGCCTTCGTCGTCGATCATCGCGATACCCGGGCCGACTGCCCCGTAGGTGATCGTCGCGATGAAACCAACGATTAATACCATGGCGGCGACGAGCCATACCTTCTCGTAGGTGTGAATGTTCATGCCAGTCCCACCACCGTCAGGGCCATTCCGACGACGGTCGGCCCGTTGCCGAGGAACTCAACGAAGTACATGAATATCCACAGCAATACCAGTATCAGGAAGTAGATTCCGATCAGGATCGCCGTCCCGATCGGATCGTACTCCTCGTGCCCGAGTGTTTGAACATGTTCGGGCTCCCGTTGTTCAGTTTTCGAACTCATACGGACGAGTAGGGAATAGGGACGACTTACTATCAACCTTGGTTCCCGTTCGATGGGAAGATGGTGGGGTATTAAGCGCTCGTCCCGCCCAGTACCGAGTATGAACCTCGAGACAGTACCGCCGCGGCTGGCTGCGATCGCGGGGCTACTGGCGATCGTTCCGCTGCTCGTCTATGGGCTCACCAACTCGACGGTCGCCGGCGCCGTCAGCGCGGTTAACGTCGTTCTTATCGTCGGCTCACTGTACCTCGCGATGTCCCCGGTCGAGGGCTCGCACGGCGATCACCACGGTGACGGCAACGGAACTGCCGGGTGACCGCCGCCCGCGAGATGACCCTCAGTTCACTTTCCCCGGAGCTACTGACGACTAGCGCGGGGTACGGAGCCGTCCGGTTCCCCGTCGGAACACCGCTGATGGCGAGTCCGGGCCCCGGACTCGCCCCCGAACACGTGAACCTGTTCGTCCTCTTCGTCGTCGGACTGCTCGCCGGCGCACACTGTCTGGGTATGTGCGGCCCGCTGGTGACGACCTACGCCGATCGGATCGGCGACGCCAGTGACAAGCGCCGCGACGACACGCTGACCGGCTACGAGGTGCGCCAGCACGCGCTGTTCAACCTCGGCCGGACGGCCAGCTACGCCGCGATCGGTGGCCTGTTCGGTCTCCTCGGTGCGGTGACGGTCGCCTCGAGCGAGGCCGTCGCCGCGGTCGGGGATAGCGTCAGGGGGGCGACCGGAATCCTCGTCGGGATCGCGATCGTCGCGAGCGGCCTCTACTATCTCCGGGGCAAGACCGCCGTTCCCGGCCACGGGCTCCCGATCGTCGGCACGCTGTTTCGCCGACTCTCGGAACTGCTCTCGAGCCGTGTCGATCGGCTCGCGACGTCGCCGGGGATCGTCGCGCTCGGTGCGGTCCACGGGGTCATGCCGTGTCCGATCATCTATCCCGCGTATCTCTACGCGTTCGCGCTGGGATCGCCGGCACGCAGCGCGCTCTCGCTGGCCGTCCTTGGACTCGGAACGATCCCCACGCTGTTCGTCTACGGCACCGCCATGACCGCGATCGACGTCGACACGCGGGTGCGACTCCACCGCGCGCTGGGCGCGGCGTTTATCCTCCTCGGCTACATTCCCCTTTCGCACGGCCTGATGCTGTACGGCATCCACCTGCCACATCCCCCGCTCCCGTACGAACCACTATTCTAACGATGACACCGGATTCACCACCCGCACGAGGCTCGATATCGTCACCGGCTGCAACCGGCGGGACGGCGACGGTCGACGATGCGGCTGCCGACACCTGCGACCTCTGTGATCTGCCGACACCCGCGGAGCCGATCACCGACCCGGACGTCGACGGCACGTACTGCTGTCGTGGCTGTCTCGAGGTCGCTCGCACGCTCGACGGGACCGACGACGCGCCCGACGAGGCGGCGGTACGATCCCGCCTCGATTCCGGCGACGACGGGCCGGACCTCGACGATCTCGACGGCGAAGACGCCTACCTCGCGGTCGACGGCATGCACTGCTCGACCTGTGAGGCGTTCCTCGAGACCACCGCCGAGCGAGAACCCGGGGTCCGCGGCGCGACGGCAAGTTACGCGACGGATACGATTCGGCTCGTCTACGATCCCGACCGACTCGATTCCGACGACCTCCCCGAACTCGTCTCCGGCTACGGGTACACCGCGTCCGATCGATCGGCTCTTGGTGATGCGAGCGGATCGGATGACGGGCTTGCACCGCTCCTGCTTGGCGGGTTCTTCGGCATGATGATTATGGTGTGGTACGTCCTGTTCCTTTACCCGAGGTACTTCGGCTACGAGCCGGTCGCCGACTTCGGCGGGTACGAGACCGCCTTTCTGTCGGCGAACATCTGGGTGTTCGCCTCGATCGTCCTCTTCTATACCGGCTATCCGATCCTCCGGGGTGCGTACGTCAGCCTCCGGGCCGGCAGCCCGAACATGGACCTGCTGGTGGCGACGGCGGCGCTTGGCTCCTATAGCTACAGCGCCGTCGCGACGCTGCTCGGCAGCAGTCACCTCTACTTCGACGTCACCGTCGCCGTCGTCCTCGTCGTCACCGCGGGCGGGCGCTACGAACGGATCGTCAAGCGCCGCGCGACCGGCCTGCTCTCCGATCTGACCGAACGACAGGTCGACGAGGCCCGTCGCGAGAGCGGCGAGACGGTGCCCCTCGAGGCGGTCGAGCCCGGCGATCGTTTGCTCGTTCGTCCCGGCGAGCGGGTTCCCCTCGACGGCGAGATCGTGGAGGGATCGGCCGCGGTCGACGAGTCGCTGGTCACCGGCGAGTCGCTGCCGGCCGAGAAGGAGCCGGGCGATCCGGTCCGCGGGGGGACCGTCGTCACTGACGCCCCGATCGTCGTCGCGGTCGGCGACGAGGCGGAAAGCACCCTCGACCGGCTCGTCTCCCTGCTCTGGTCGATCCAGAGTTCCCGGCCGGGCGTCCAGCGGCTCGCGGACAAGCTCGCGACCGTCTTCGTCCCGCTGGTTGTCGCCCTCGCCGTCGGGACGATCGCCGTCTCGTTGGCAACCGGCTCGAGCCCGTCGACGGCACTGTTGCTCGGGCTCACGGTCGTCATCGTCTCCTGTCCCTGCGCGCTGGGACTGGCGACGCCGCTTGCCATCGCCGCGGGGATCCAGTCGGCCGCCGAACGGGGGATCGTCGTCGCCGCCGAGACGATCTTCGAGGACGCCCCCGAGGTCGATACCGTCGTCCTCGACAAGACGGGGACGCTCACGACCGGGACGATGACCGTCGACGCCGTCCATGTGGTCGGCGGCGACGCCGCGGGCGACGGCCCCGGGCGCGAGGAACTGCTCCGACGGGCCGGCGCGGTCGAGTCCCTCTCCGAACACCCCGTCGCGGCCGCCGTCGCCGACGCGGCACCCGACGACGCGACGGCAGCCAGCACCGTCGCGGACTTCGAGCGGGCGAGCCGCGGCGTCAGCGGTCGCGTCGACGGCGACCAGGTCGTCGTCGGCCACCCCGACTTCTGTCGGGAGCGCGGGCTGGCGATCCCCGACGCCCTCGAGCCCCGGATCGAGGACGCGAGATCGGCGGGCCGCGTGCCCGTCGTCGTCGGCTGGGACGACCGGGCTCACGGCGTCGTCGTCGTCGGGGACGCACCGCGAGACGATCTCGAGGCGGCCCTGACGGACCTCTCGGCGGACCACGAGGTCGTCGTCCTCACCGGCGACGAGGGGGCGGCGGCCGAGCGCTTCCGCGACCTCGAGGGCGTCGACGAGGTCTTCGCGGGCGTGCCGCCGGAAGCGAAGGCCGAGACCGTCGACCGGCTCCGGGCCCGCGGGACGGTCGCGATGGTCGGCGACGGCAGCAACGACGCGCCCGCGCTGGCCGCGGCCGACGTCGGCATCGCGATGGGCGGGGGAACACAGCTCGCGACCGACGCGGCCGACGCGGTGATCGTCGGCGACGACCTCACGGCCGTCGGCGAAACCTTCGACGTGGCGACGGCCACGCACCGACGGATCCGGCAGAACCTCGGCTGGGCCTTCGCCTACAACGCGGTCGCGATCCCGCTGGCAGTCGCCGGTCTGTTGAACCCGCTGTTTGCCGCCGTCGCGATGGCCGCGAGCAGCCTGCTCGTCGTCTGTAACTCCGCCCGCTCGCTGTGAGCGATGGCGCTGCCGTCGCGCCTCTACTCGTCCGTTTCGTCGGCCGTCACGACCCGTTCGACTTCTCGCCGCTCGCCGTCCTCGTAGACGTAGGTCGTGCCCTCGTCCTCGTCGCGGGTCCGCCGATGGCTCCCGTCACAGAAGGGAAAGTCGTCCGAGAGTCCGCACTGACAGACCGCCACGTCGCCTTTCTCGTCGTCGATGTCCTCGGGCTCGAGCTTCCGTGGGCCGTTGGCCTCGAGTTCGACCAGTCGCGTCATGAGTGTGTCTCGCGTCGCCGTCGGCAAAACGCTTCGCTCGCAGCCGTCTCACGGCGGTGTGATCCGCCAGTGTGCCGTCACACGGTGGACAGCAGTCACGAACCGCCGATCCCTGAGACCGGCGTCGACGCCGACTATCAGTACCGGCGACTGATGGTGTGGGGTGGTGGCACGGAACACCGTCTCCGGGAACGGCAAGGTTCTTGGTTCGGCTGTTGAAAATCAGGATAGGAACAGTCATGTGGGTCTCCGCCGCGACAATGCCGACCGCGATCGCCCTCGCGGTCGTCAAGACGCTCGTCCTCATCGTCGGCGGCGTCATCACGTTCTTCGCCTACAAGGCCTACCGACGCACTCGTCAGTCCGCGCTGGGCTATCTCTCGCTCGGCTTCGGCCTCGTCACCCTCGGACTGGTACTGGCCGGCATGCTGTATGAAATACTCGGCGTCCCGCTGATGACCGGCATCCTCCTCGAGAGCCTGCTGGTACTGGCCGGCTTCTTCGTGATCGCATACTCGTTGTACGTGACCTGAGCCGCGTCGATGTCGCGCTCGGCCAAATTTATTTGGGAGTAACGGTATCCGTGATCGGGGAATATCCGAAGGTACGGCAGGGACGATCGGCGCTGAACCATGGAGCTTCACGCCCCCTGCCGTCGTACCCCCTCTTCCCCCATCCACTCCCCCTTTCGTTCGACGCGCCGGTCTTCGCACAGGCGATGCGTTCGCTCGGATCGCGGAATCACCCAGAGGTAAGTGGTCCGCCACACGAGTGACCGCTATGCGAACCGAACACGCAGCCGACGGGCAGTCGCCGAGCGGATCGGCCACCGCGTCGGTGGGGGATCGACGATGAGCAGCCCGGACGACGCCGAGCTGGCGGTCGGTGCGGACGCGTTCACGCGCGAGGGCAGGGGCCTCGAGGTCGCGGTCGTCGGCGCGGGTGCCGTCGGCGCGACCGCGGCCTACGACCTCGCCCGCGAGGGTGCCGACGTGACGGTCTACGACCGCGGGAGCGTCGCCAGCGGTGCCAGCGGCCGGGCGGCGGGGATCTGTTACGACGCGTTCGCGGACGGGCTCGACGCCGAGATCGCCGGCGACGCCATCGAGCGCTTCCGCGCGCTCTCGGGCGACGATACCTTTGCGTTCGTCGAGTGTCCCTACGTCTGGCTCGCCCGGGAGGACGACCCCGAACGCGCTGACGCGATCCGAGAACAGGTCGGGCGCATGCAGGAACACGGCGTCGTCGCGCTCGAACTCGAGGGCGACGCGCTCGCGGACCGGTTCCCCGCCCTGCGGACCGACGACGTTGCCGTCGCCGGGATCGCTGGCGCGGCGGGCTATGCCGATCCCGCCGAGTACACCGCCTGTCTCGCGGCCGCGGCCACCGGTGCGGGCGCGACCCTCGAGACCGAGACCCCGGTCGAGGTCCGGGCCGATCCGAGCCGGGTGATCCGTCCGGACGGCGACGTTCACGAGGTCGACGCAGTCCTCGTGGCAGCCGGGGCCTGGACCGGCGGATTGCTCGCGGACGCGGGTCTCGAGTTGGCCGTGAAACCCTATCGCGTCCAGGCGCTGCTCGGGGACGGCGACCTCGCGGAACCGATGTGTTACGATGCGAGCGGTGACTTCTATCTGCGACCGCACGCCGGCGGCATTCTCGCGGGCGACGGGACCGAAGAACGCGAGGCGGATCCCGACGGCTACGACCGCGAGGCCGATCCCGAGTTCCGGACCGATCTCCGCGAGCGGGTCTCACACCGGGTTCCGGCGATCGATCTCGGAGGTGAGAACGCTATCACGCGCTCGTGGGCCGGTCTCTGTACGGCGACCCCGGACCGGGACCCGCTGGTCGGTGCGGTTCGGGACGGGGTCTACGTCGCGACCGGCTTCCAGGGTCACGGGTTTATGCGCGCGCCGGCGATCGGACAGCGACTCGCGGCCGAGATCCTCGGCAGCGACGGGATCGACGCGTTCGACCCGACCCGGTTCGACGGCGACGAAGAATTCGAGATCGCGGAAGGAATGTCGACGGAGCCGAACTGAGTTAGTCGTCGACGGCGACCGGTTCGGTCTCGGGGTCCGTCTCGACGGACCCACTCCGATCGGTTTCATCGTGTGACTCGGCGCTCGGGTCCGCTTCGTGTGACGGCTCTTCGAGCGATGATCCCTTCGGGATTTCGACGCTCAGCGTGCCGGTTTCGGTGAGTCGGGCGGTCCCGGCGTCGGGATCGACGACGGCGTCGCCGGGCAGTTCGGCGGCGCCGGATAACGACATCCCCCGGCCGGGGAACCGCATCTCGTAGCCCTCGTGGAATCCCCGGAAGCGATCGATCCGGATCTTGACGGTGCCATCGAGATATCGGACCTGAACGTCGTCGGGTTCGGCACCGGGTGCGTCGAAGACGACCCGATAGGCGTCGTCGTTCTCGAGGATGTCGACGGGGAGCGAACGGTGGTTCTGGACGCGGCCGCTCGCGCGCCCGATCTGTCGATACAGCGTGCTGCCGACCGATTCCCCGAGATCTTGGAGGCTCACGGGACCTCACCCCGGGCGAGACGGCCGGTGCGGGCAGCGGTCGTGGGGACCGAGAGAAGGGACTGACAGTACGTGGGAGACATGGCCGTACGAACGGATACGTGAGCCCGTTTCATATCTCTTTTGCCCATGCCAAAAGAAACGTCAGACGCGCGGCTCGACACCGTCCCAGCAAGGCGACGGACGGACGCCACTCCCCCGTCAGAGTTCGACCCGCTCGAGGCAGTCGGTCCCCCCACAGACCGGACACGACAGGTCGGTGACCTCGAGGTCGTCGGGAACGTCGTAGGTGTAGTGGTTCTCGAAGATGTCGAGAAAACAGTCGTCGTCGGTACACACGATCTCTTCCGTCGGCGGCATACCCGTCCGTTCGGTCGGGAAACTAATCAACATTGGCTTCACCCACGACGGCTGCAGGCTCCGGTGGCTCAGTCCCGCTCGAGGGCTCGCTCGACGCCGGGTGCGAGGCTCGTGATGACCGCCGGGCCGTCGCGGTCCCTGACGACGAGCCCGTCCTCCTCGCGGACCGGCGGCGGTAGCGATCCGGCGGCGGCGACCGTCGACCGAGGGCGTGTAGTCACCGTTTTACCCCTCGAGGCGCTACCGGGAGCCATGACTGACCCCGAGACGCTGTCGGTGACAATCGTCGACGGCTACGTCGACGAGCCCGCACACTTCGGGGTGCCGCCGTACATCTCGACGTATCCCCGGTACGCGGCGGGTGCGCTCGTCGACGCGGGCGTCCCGCGCGAGCAAATCACCTATCACACGATCGACCGACTCCGCGACGAGCCCGATTACTGGCGGGACGTCGACGAGGCCGACCTCCTGCTCTATCTGGGCGGGATGACCGTTCCCGGCAAGTACGTCGGCGGGACGCCGGCCGAACCCGACGAGGTCCGCAAACTGGCCTGGACCGCCACCGGCACAAGCCTGATGGGCGGCCCCGTCAAGTTCGGCGTCGGCGACGAAAACGCCGGTGCGACCGAGACCGAACGGCAGGACCTGGACTTCGATTTCGTCGCCAAGGGCGACGTCGAGGCCGCCGTTCACGACCTCGTCGAGAGCGGCCTCGAGGGCTTCAACAACCGGATGCGCGACATCGAGGAGGTCTCGCGGTGGGCGCGGGAGGGCGCGTTCGTCGTCGAACAGCATCCCAACCACCCGGACCATCTCATCGCCGAACTCGAGACCTCGCGGGGCTGTGCGTATCGGTGTTCGTTCTGTACGGAACCGCTCTATGGCAACCCCGAGTTCCGGCCGCCGCCGACGGTCGTCGGCGAGGTCGACGCCCTCTCCGATTACGGCGTCAAACACTTCCGGCTCGGCCGGCAGGCCGACATCCTCGCCTACGGCGGTGACGGCGAGGCGCCCAATCCCGACGCCCTGCGCCAACTCTACGGCGGCATCCGCGAGGTCGCGCCCGACCTCGAGACGTTGCATCTGGACAACATGAACCCCATCACGATCGTCGAGTGGCCCGAGCAGAGCCGCGAGGGGATCCGGATCATCGCCGAACACAACACGCCCGGCGACACGGCCGCGTTCGGCCTCGAGTCGGCCGATCCGGTGGTTCAGGAGGAGAACAACCTCAACGTCACCGCCGAGGAGTGTTTCGAGGCGGTCAAGATCGTCAACCAGGAAGCGGGCTGGCGACCCGGCGAAGACCCCGGGGACGGCCCGAGCGTCGGTCGGAACACCCCGAACCGGCTCCCCAAGCTGCTTCCCGGCATCAACCTCCTGCACGGACTCAAGGGCGAGCGCGAGGAAACCTACGAGCGCAACCGCGAGTTCCTCCAGCGAGTCTACGACGAGGGCTACATGCTCCGGCGGATCAATATCCGGCAGGTGATGGCCTTCGACGGCACCGACATGAGCGACACCGGGGCCGAGATCGCCAACGACCACAAACAGCTGTTCAAACGCTACAAGAAGCGGGTCCGCGAGGAGATCGACAACCCCATGCTCGAGCGGGTCGCCCCGCTCGGCACCGTCCTCCCCGACGTTCACCTCGAGTACCATCAGGACGGCAAGACCTTCGGCCGCCAGCTCGGCACCTACCCCCTGCTGGTCGGGATTCCGGGCGAGCGCGAACTCGGGCGGACGATCGACGTCGCGGTCGTCGACCACGGCTACCGCTCGGTGACCGGCGTCCCCCACCCGCTGGATCTCAACGCGGCCTCGATGGACGAACTCACCGCCATCCCCGGCATCGGGGACAGTACCGCCGGCGACATCGTCGTCGACCGCCCCTACGAGACCCTGTCCGATGCCGACTTCGGTACCGAGGTCGACCTCTCGCGGCTCGCGACGGTTCGCCCCCTCGAGCGCGCGGACTGATTCCGTGCGTCAGGGATCGTCACACACTCGCATGGTTCCTCGAGCCCGCCGGTCGAACGGGTACACAAGCCTCTTTCCCCGTCAATCGACGGCTCGGTGTCGGTAGTTCTATTATGGATGGGTCTCTGCAATGAAATAGAGGGTCTACCTGTGGAGATATCTGAAAAGCTGCTGTGTCTGTTCAGTACGGACGTTTCGGAGGAAGAGGATCGCTACGTCATCGAAGTACCCCGTCAGGAGGTCGAAACCGGCGACATCGACCCCGGCGAGGTCTACCGCGTCGCGCTCATTTCGCGGGACGAGGCGGCCACCGAGGACGACTCGGGGACGGCGAGCCAGCCCCAGAGCGCACCGTCGGAGCCGCAGCCACCGGTCGACGTCGGGGAAACCCGCTACGTCGAGATCGAGGACATCGGCAAGCAGGGCGACGGCATCGCCCGCGTCGAACGCGGCTACGTCATTATCGTGCCGGGTGCCGACGTCGGCGAACGGGTCAAGATCGAAGTCACCGAGGTCAAGTCGAACTTCGCGGTCGGCGAGATCATCGAGGACACCTTCTAGGACCCACCTTTTTTGCGCTCGGGTCGGCTTCGCCGACCACTCGCGCAAAAAATCTGGACCAAAAAAGACCGAGCGCTCGCGTTTCCGAGGGCTTCGCTTCGCTCAGCCCTCGCCCCGCTCGCGCTCGGTGAAACGGCGCGCGGAGCGCGCCGTACGCTCGAGCCGTGTCGACGCCGGTTTCGCTCCCGTTTGTCCTGTTGGCACCGTCCTTTCAACTGAGACGATTCTGGATTGCTACCGGTAGTACTAACGTCTTTCTGGTTGGCATACTGAAATATGTGTGTGATCGAAACCGAGGGACTGACGAAGCGGTACGGCGATACCGTTGCCCTCGAGTCGCTCGATCTCCGCGTCGAATCGGGCGAGGTGTTCGGTTTCCTCGGGCCGAACGGGGCCGGCAAGTCGACGACGATCGATATCCTGCTGGATCTGATCCGTCCGACGTCGGGGTCGGCGTCGGTCTTCGGACTCGATCCCCGTACGGACGGCCCGGCGATCCGACGGCGGTGTGGCGTCGTCCCCGACGGCTGTTCGATGATGCCCGACTGGACCGGCCGCGACCACGTCGCGTTCGAGATCGAATCCCGCGGCGTCGACGACGATTCCGACGTCCTCCTCGAGCGGGTCGGACTCGCCGACGACGCCGACCGCGTCGCGACCGACTACTCGCGGGGGATGACCCAGCGACTCCTCCTCGCGATGGCGCTCGCGGGCGATCCGGACCTCCTGATTCTTGACGAGCCGTCGACGGGACTCGATCCCAACGGCGTCGCACTGATGCAGGAAATCATCCGCGAACGCGCCGACGCCGGAACGACGGTCTTCTTCTCGAGTCACCTCCTCGCACAGGTCGAGGCGGTCTGTGATCGCGTCGGCATCCTCCGGGACGGCAACCTCGTCGCCGTCGACGACCTCGAGACGCTCCGGTCGGACCTCGGGACGAGTACGACGATACGGGTGGCCGTCGAACGCGTCCCCGACGATCTGTCGCCGCTGTCGGCGCTCGAGTCGGTGGCGTCGGTTCGGACGGACGAGGGGACGATCGTCCTCGAGTGTTCCGAGAACGCGACGGTCGACGTGTTGACGACGCTGGAAGACCTCGGCGCCGGACCGCAGGACTTCGACCTCGAGACGGCGTCGCTACAGGACGTCTTCTCGGAATACACTGCCGCAGCGTAGAGCGGGAGCGTCGAAAGCGGAATTTCAGACGATGTCGACGGCCTCGAATCGCCGGGACGCGACGACCGGCGGGACGACGAGCCAGAACACGAGTACAGGAATTGCCAGCCACTCGGACAGATACCACGGAACCGAACTGCCCAGTTCCATCGAAACAATGGTCGAGTCTGAGACGAATTCGGTATTGAGTTCTTGACTGATCCACGTCCCGTAACTGTGCGAGTTCGGGAGTCCGGCGATCCAGTTCGTCGCGACGAGGTACGCTCGGAACGGGACGAGACGAGTAACTAGGAGCGATACCGGCTGCGGAAGATCGCCGACGATCGGCGTCAGAATCGACGTAAACGTCATGCGCCAGAGCATCCCCGTGGCGACGAAGATCGGGAGGAGGGCGGCAATCGCTCGGCGACCGGTCGCGACGACCATCGAGACCGTCATCGCGATCGAGAGCCAGACGAGAACGTAGAGGACCGACACGGCCACGAACGCGAGCGTCTCGAGGATCGGCGGGGGACCGAGAGCGACCGTACAGACAGCGAAGCCGGCACCCAGTGCGAGAACGAGCAGCGCCGAGAGCGCACCCGCGTGCCCGAGGAATTTTTGTCGCAGGTACTCGCTCCGCGAGTACGGTAACTTCAAGAGAAGCGGGAGTCGGCCGGTGTTTCGATCGCCGGTGACCGATGCGTATCCGGCGAAAATACCGACGAAACCGCCGATAATCGAGCAAAACCATTGGAAAGCGATGAGTGGATACCGCGATCCGAGGTATTGCTTTGCGTCGGCATTACCGAACGCCAACTCCAGTGATGACGCGACACCCAGACCGAATAGCAGTAGTGGGAAGAGCCAGTATCGCGGCTTCGTGACGTACGTCCGGAACTGCCGTTTCGCGAGCGGAAACCGGTCCACGATCGTTTCGTGCGTCGACCGCTCGGTGTTCGCAACGTTCCGTCGTCGGGGACCCATACGTGATAGCGGTAGCCGCCGCTACATAATGATTTCATTCTTTCATTCTAGGTCAGGAATTACTTCTCGAGCGGCGTCCCGTCCGCCCGCTTCGCGCCCTCGGAGTCGTGAACGACGACCTCGCCGGGGTCGGGATCGGCGGGCGCGTACTCGTCGCGGACGGCAATGGCCTCCTCGAGTTCCCGCACGGCCCGTTCCTTCAGCGCTCGAGCCAGATCTTCGGCGTCGTCACGCGAAATGTCGCGACCCAGTCCCTCGCACTCGTGGGCGCGGACCATGCCGGCCTCGTCGACGGCTTCACCCATCGGTTGACTGGTGCCCGCGAGCGCGACGCTGAAGGGGTAGGTGCGACAGATCAGCGGCCGGTCGTCGTGAGCGGTACACGCACCCGTGCCCGAGTCGTCTTCCTCGTAGAACGTACAGTCGCCACAGCCGTCGGTCTGGAGTGCCCACTCGAAGGTCTCGCCCTCGAGGCCGCCGTCGTCGGTCTCCGAGAGGCCGTACGGCATCGGTCGGGCGATATCGCGCCAGTCGTACTCCTCGTCGTACTCGTCGCTTTCCTCGAGATTCCGAACTTCGTCGGGAAAGACGGTCGCCGTGTGGTCGTCCGCGTCGTCGGCTTTGCAGCAGGCTCCACAGCGGGTACACTCGAAGCCGATCGATTCGATCGCGTCCGCGAGGTCGGCGATCGAGAGCTGGCGGGCGTCGTCGAGTTCGGCTTCGAGCGATTGCACGCTCGAGGGGAGGCGGTCGAAGCGGAAAAGTCAGTCGTCCGCGGACGGTGCAGCGCGCTCGCCGTCCCACTCGACCCGCCCCTCGACGGCGAGTTTCTCGAGGTGGGCGCGGACCGTCGCCCGCGCGAGGTCCCGCACTCCCGAGAGGTCCTTGTCGTAGGCCGCTTCGAGGACCGCCTCGAGCGTGTCCGCGCCGCCGGTGACGGCCTCGCGGACGCGTTGCTCGCGGTCGGCACGGTGGGTAAGCAGTCGCTCGAGGGTCTCGCGGGGCGCGTCGATCTCGGGGCCGTGGCCAGGATACAGCGCCGGCGGATCGGCCGCCCAGAGGCGACGGAGAGTCGTCACGTACGCGCGCATGTCCCCCTCGGGCGCGCCGACGACGACGCTACCCTCGCGGACGGCACAATCACCACAGCAGATCGGGCCGCCGTGGCCGGCCTCGAGGGCGACGTGGTCCGGCGCGTGGCCGGGCGCGTCGAGAACGCGAACGCACTCCTCGCCGAGCGGAATTTCGGTCCCCGGCGTGACGGTGCGGTCGGGCTCGATCCCGGTCGCGTCGCGAAAGCGGTCGACGCGGCCGTAGCGGGCCCAGACCGTCGCGTCGGTTTCGGCCGCGTAGGCCGCGACGGCACCGACGTGATCGGGGTGGGTGTGGGTGACGAGAACGTGATCGACGGATCGGTCGCGGACCGCCCGGTCGAGGGCGTCGGTTCGAGCCGCGGGGTCGACGAGGATCGCCGATTCGGAGCTGGATTCGCCGTCCGAGGTCGGTTTCGCTCCCTCGAGGAGGTACGCGTTGGTGTCGCCGGACGGCGCGCGCGTCGCGACGGGGACGGACCACCGAGTAACGTGCATGTCAGGACAGTACGACCGGGTGAAAAAAGACGTATCGGCGGCGACCGGCACTCGATTCCCTCTCCGCTCCCCCGAGCAGTGGAGACGTGGGCGGCGAGTCGGTCAGTGATTCAGGTAGTAGACCTGTTTGCGCGCGTCACGGAAGCTGTATCGGGAGCCGACCAGTCCGACGTCCTCGAGGCGATTGAGGGCGTAGCGGACGGTGCGGTCGGGCAGCAGCGACTCCTCGGCGAGTTGGCCCTGCGAGAGCGGCGAGTCGGTCTCGAGAACTTTCGCAACGAGTTTCGCGCTCGGGGGCAGATCGCGGAGTCGGTCGCGGTATTCGTCCTCCGACAGCGTTTCTTCGGCAGCAGCGCCACGGTCCTCGGCTGTACTCATGCTCATACCCACTTGAGTGCAATCGCCAGTGGTAAAGCTTCCCTATATGTGGATACGAACAATGCAGTTTGTATAAGGCATATGAATGAGGTATTAACACAATATATTGTGCCCGGCTCCAATCGACCGCAGGCGGATGGGTAACTGCCGTTGACACCGATTCGTCAGTCGACTCCAGTATCGTTTTATCCCATCGCGACAGTAGATTCGCTCAGTGTGAAAGGACAGGAGTGGTACCAAGCCGACGACATCGCCGAGGAATACGACGACAAGCGCTTCTCCCGGGGCGGCCAGCTGATCGACCGCCGGGAGAAGGAGGCCGTCCTCGAGGCCATCATGCCGGTCGAGGACCGCAAGGTCCTCGAGATCGCCTGTGGTACCGGGCGGTTTACGGTCATGCTGGCCCACCAGGGGGCCGACGTCGTCGGACTCGACATCTCGGCGGCGATGTTACAGCAGGGACGACGGAAGGCGAAACAGGACGAGCTTTCGGGAACGCTGGAGTTCCTCCGGGGAGATGCGGGGCGGCTGCCGTTCCCGGACGATCACTTCGATACCGTCATCGCGATGCGGTTTTTCCACCTCGCTGACGACCCCGAGGCCTTCCTCGAGGAGATGCGACGGGTGGCCCGCGATCAGATCGTCTTCGATACGTTCAATCGGTTCTCGAGCCGGAGCGTCTACAACTGGGCGCTGCCGATGGGGTCCCGACTCTACTCGAAGAGCGAAGTGGCGGTCCTGCTCGCGAAGACCGATCTCACGCTCGTCGACGTGGAAGACGACTTCCTCCTCCCCTACGGGTTGTATCGATCGATTCCGAACGCGCTCGCCTCGCCACTTCGGGCGATCGACGAGGCGGTTGGGAAGCTCCCGGTCACCGATCACTTCGCGTCGGTATCGTACTGGAACGCGCGCGTTCGGTGACGGCATCGGGGTCAATCCAATCTATTTACTATCAGGAGCCCGTACCGGGACGTATGGAGCTCTCGGTAGTCGTCTCGACGCTGAACGACCGGGAGCGGTTGCCGTCGTGTCTCGATGCCCTCGGGGGGCGAACGCCGTCGTCGACGGAAATCATCGTCGTCAACGGCCCGTCATCGGACGGGACCACCGGCGTCGTCCGTGATCGCGACGACGTCGACGTCCTCGTCGAGATCTCCGAGCGAAACCCCGGCGTCTCCCGGAACGCCGGCCTCGAACTCGCGACGGGAGACGCGATCGCCTTCCTCGACGGCGAGTACACGATCGATCACAGCTGGTATCCGGCCATCGAGGGGGCGATGGCCGACGAGACCGACGTCGTCACCGGCCCCATCACCGGCGGTTCCGATCGTGAGCGCGATCGCTCGCCCCGGCGGATCGGCGGCCGGACGGTGACGGAGTTTCACGGCGACAACGTCGCCTTCGAGCGGTCCGTCCTCAAGGCATTGGACGGGTTCGACGAGTACCTCGTCCAGGAAAGCGAGTGCGACTGTGCCCACCGCGTTGCCGGCCTCGAGTACGAGGTCTCGTGGGACGCGGCGATGGCCGCCCGCCGTGAGGTCGGGACCGACGGCGGCCGGGCCGACCCCGACTGGGGGGCGACCTACCGCTCGCTGTCCTACCGACTCGCGAAGAACTACGGTCCCCGACCGAGCGTGTTCGCCCGGACCGTCGGGAGCGCGCTCCGGGACGGTGCCGGCGGCGTCCGTCGACTGGCCGCCGGCGAGGCGACGCCGACCGGCTGGGTCTCGGACGGCGTCGATGTCACCGAAAACATCGCACGCGGGCTCTGGGACGGCGTCCGCGCCCGCTATGCCGACCGCTCGAGCCGACGGAACCCCAACGGGCTCTCGGAGCGCCACGACCGGGCGGTTCGGGTCTACGACCGGCGCTGACGTGGTATCGCGGGCCCGCCCCACCACCTGTTATTCGCCGCGGAACTCGGGTTCCCGGCCCTCGAGTCGCGCCTCGAACCCTTCGCGGTAGTCGTGGGTGTCGTCTATTTCGTAGGCCAGTTGGCGCTCGTAGGCCAGCCCCTGCTCGAGGGGGGTCTCGAGGGCGGCGTTGAGGGCTTTCTTCGCGTTTCGAAGCCCGAGCGGCGCGTTCTCACAGAGGTCGTCGGCGAAGGCCTTCGCCCGCTCGTCGACGTCGTCGGTATCGACGACCTCGTGGGCCAGGCCGATGTCGGCGGCCTCCTCGGGGTCGACGAACTCGCCGGTCAGGACGATCTCTTTGGCCTTCGAGAGTCCGACCAGCCGGGGGAGCCGCTGCGTGCCCCCTGCATGGGGGAAGGTCCCCAGTTGGACCTCGAGCAGGCCGTACTTCGCGTTCCGGCCGATGATCCGGAAGTCACAGGGCAGCGTGAGTTCGAACGCGCCCGCGGGTGCGGCGCGTTTGATGCCGGCCACGACCGGCTGCCGGGTCTCCTCGATCGTCTCGAGGACCTCGGGGAACTTGTTGCGGTCGATCTCGGCGTCGGGCTCGACCCGGTCGCGCATCATCTCGAGGTCCATCCCGGCACAGAAGACCGGCCCCTCGCCGAGCAGGGTGGCGGCACGGATGTCTTCGTCGGCGTCGACCCGCTCGAAGGCCGTGATGAGGTCGTCCATGAGCGGGACGGTCATCGCGTTTCGCTTGTCGGGTCGCGAGAGGTAGACGTCGGCCCGGTCGTCGTGCCAGTCGATCGCCGCGAGGCCACTGCCAACGGATTCCATGAGCGATGCATTGCACGGGGCCCGGTTAAGTGTGGCTGGGGCCGCACGTCCTGCCGATACCGCTGCTCGAGTGCGACTCGATTCCCGGATCAGTCGCGCCCGAGGCGGGTTCCGCGACTCGAGTCCGCGGTCAGTCCTCGATGTCGTAGAGGTCCGTCGAGAGGTAGCGTTCGCCGGTGTCGGGGAGGACGACGACGATCAGTTCGTCGGGGTTGTCGGCGGCGTAGTCGGCGGCGGCCGCGATCGCTGCACCGGCGGAGATGCCCACGAGCAACCCCTCCTCGTGGCCGAGTGTCCGGGCCGCGGCTCTGGCGTCGTCGGCCTCGACGGCCCTGACCTCGTCGACGAGTTCGGTCCGGAGGATCTCCGGGACGAAGCCGGGGCCGATCCCCTGGATGTCGTGGCCGTCGGAACTGAGTTCCGAGAGGGTCGGCGACTCGGCGGGTTCGACCGCGACCGACGTGAACTCGGTCTTCCCCCGCTCTTCCTTGATATACTCCGAGACGCCCGTGATCGTGCCGCCGGTCCCGACACCGGCGACGACCGCGTCGACTGCGCCGTCCGTGGCCTCCCAGATCTCGGGGCCGGTCGTCTCCCGGTGGGCCGCCGGGTTGGCCTCGTTTTCGAACTGGCCCGCGAGGACGGCGTTCTCCCGATCGGCGACGATTTCCGCGGCCCGCTCGTTGGCGCCGCCCATCCCGTCCTCGGCGGGGGTCAGCTCGAGGTCGGCCCCTAGCGCCCGCAGGAGCTGGCGGCGCTCGGTCGACATCGATTCGGGCATCGTCAGCACACAGTCGTAGCCTCGAGCGGCCGAGACGGCCGCCAGCCCGATCCCCGTGTTGCCGCTGGTCGATTCGACGACGGTGCCGCCGGGCTCGAGAGCGCCCTCGCGCTCGGCGGCGTCGATGATCGCCCGTGCGATCCGGTCTTTGACGGAGTAGGGGTTGGCCGCCTCGACTTTCCCGACACAGTTGTCGGCGACGGCATCGAGTCGCAACAGCGGCGTCTCGCCGATCAGTTCGTCGACGGTCGCTGCGGCATCGATCTCGGCTGCAGCGGGAAGCGATGAGTCCATCACCCGAATCACTGGCGAGGACGCCAGTCCGCGTTATCCCGAACAGGTTCGTACGGGTTCGTGACTCGCAGCCCTGGCTCAAAGTCACGTTTGAGCTTGGGGCGGGCTTTTTTCCGTTTCCGAACGAGCGTTCAGTATGGATCGACGACGATTCCTCGCGGCCTCGAGCGTCGGACTCGTGGCCGCAGTGGCAGGGTGTACCGGAAGCGCGACCGAGGGCGACGACGACCCCGAACCGGGATCGACTACGGGCTCGGATGCGAACGGTACCGACGCCGACGGCGAGATCACGGTGAGTGCCGACGGCGAGGTCGAGGCCGAACCGGATCAGGCGACGGTCGATGTCGGGGTCACTGCGACCGGCGAAAGCGCCGACGCGGTCACCGACGAACTCGCCAGCGGTGCCGAACGGCTCCGCGAGACCTTCGACGACCTCGGCATCCCCGACGAGAACGTCGAGGAGGGGCGGTACCGCGTCCATCCCGCTCGCGGGCGCGAGACCGACGGGTTCGAGGGGTCTCACTCGTTCGACGTGACCCTCGCGGACGTCGATCGGGTCGGCGAGGTCATCGACGCCGCGATCGAGGCCGGTGCCGACGACATCGGCCGGGTCCGGTTTACGCTACAGGAAGAGACCCGATCGACGCTACGCGAGGACGCGATCGACGCCGCGCTGGAAAACGCCGACGCGGAGGCGGCACACATCGCCGACAACCGCGAGGTCGAGATCACGGGAACGGCGGCCGTTACGACCGGTGACGTGCAGGTGCATGCGGTCCGTACCGAAGCCAGCGACGACGCGGCCGGAGGTGCCGGCGGGGCCCCGCCGACCGAGATCGATGCCGATCCGGTCAGCGTGACCGCGAGCGTGACGGTCACCTACGACTTCGAGGCGTGACCGTTTCGGCGGGCCCGTCCGGCGGACCGCAACGTTTCGGCCAGCCTAAAACCGAACGCTTTTTGAATAATTAGGCTCGCCTAAAACGTATGGATCCGACCCCACACGCGGACCGGAGCCGTCGCGCGTTCGTCGCGACGGGCATCGCGGCCGGCAGTGCGGCAGTAGCCGGCTGTATCGGCGGAATCGATTCCGAATCGGCGACCGATGGCGACTCCTATACCGTCTCGATGGCCCCGATGGGCGAGGTCGAGTTCGATTCCGTGCCGCAGGACGCCTTCGTTACCTTCCCGCAGTACGCGGACATGGCCGTCGCGCTCGGCCACGGCGACGCGGTCACCACCCTCTTCGCACCCTATATGTCCGGCGCGACGATGAACACCTACTACGACCGACTCGAGGGCGTGTCCTTCGAGTGGGAAGGGCTCGAGAACCCCCTCGCGGAGGGACTCAGCGAAGAGCAACTCTACGCCCTCGACAGCGACGTTCACTTCCTCGACCCTTCCTACCCGGTCAAGACCGACGACGACTGGGATGCCTCGACCGTCGCGGACGTCGCCGATCAGATCGGCCCGTGGGTCGGCAACTTCCACAGCGGGGTCCACAGCGAGCCCGCGTCGGCCTACGCCGACAGCTACGAGTACTACACCCTCTGGGAGATGTTCGAGCGGGTCGCGGCGGTCTTCCGCGAGGAAGAACGCTACGAGGCGCTCGCCGAGGTCCACGCGGATCTGCGCTCGCAGATCGAGTCGAACCTCCCGCCCGAGAGCGAGCGGCCGACGGTCGCCCGCGTCACGCTGGGCGATGGCCAGTTCTTCGCCTACCACCTCAATGCGGACGGCTACTGGCAGGCGGACACGCGCCCGCTCGGGGCCCGCGACGTCTTCGCCGACCGGGACTGGGAGCGCGACTGGGGCACCGTCGGCTACGAGGCGATGCTCGACGCCGATCCCGACGTGATCCTCCACCTCTGGGGGATCACG
This sequence comes from Natrinema sp. H-ect1, assembly GCF_041821105.1. Classification (NCBI taxonomy): domain Archaea; kingdom Methanobacteriati; phylum Methanobacteriota; class Halobacteria; order Halobacteriales; family Natrialbaceae; genus Natrinema; species Natrinema sp. H-ect1. The sequence goes on from NZ_JBGUBA010000005.1 coordinate 61,292, forward strand.
CCTCGATACGCCATCGGCAACGTTCGCAAGCGACTGGAAAACGACTCCGCCGGCAGCCAGCTCACCGCGGTTCAGGACGACCGGGTCGTCCCCGGCGGGATGCGTTATCAGGGGCCGATCATGAACCTCTTCCAGCTCGAGATGACGGCCAAGCAGCTCTACCCCGAGCGGTTCGGCGAGTGGCCCGGCTACGAGTCGGGCGAGTCCTACCCCGATATTCCGGCCGACGAGCAGCTGTTCGACCGCCAGCGCGTGGCCGAAATCGTCACCGAGGGCGCGTAGGATGGGCACCGACGGCGACGACGCGACTGGCGGCACTGACCGTGAGTTCGACGCCGACGTAGCCGTCGTCGGCGGCGGGCCAGCCGGCTGCGCCGCCGGCGTCTTCACCGCGCGAGCGGGCCTCGAGACGACGGTCTTCGACCGCGGCCCCTCGTCGCTACGGCGGTGTGTCTCCCTCGAGAACTACCTCGGGTTCCCCGGCGGAATCGACGTCGGGACCTTCCTCGATCTCGCGCGAGATCACGCCGAGACGGCGGGCTGTCGGTTCCACGAGGACCTCGTCGAGTCGGTCGCGTTGCCAGCCGACGGCGGGTTTCGGCTCGAGACGCAAGACGGCGGCACCTATCGAACGCGGTACGTGATCGCCGCGACCAAGTACGACGGCTCGTACCTCCGCGGGCTCGACGACCCCGACGCGCTGTTCGTCACCGAGGAGCGCGACGGCGAGACGGTCGAGCGCTTCGACGGGACCTATCCCGACGACGACGGGCGGACGCCGGTCGACGGCCTCTACGTCGCCGGCCCGCTGGCCGGCGGTGGCGATCAGGCGATCATCGCGGCCGGCCACGGCGCGACGGTCGCCCGGTCGTTACTCCGGGACCGCCGCGAGGACGCGGGCTACTGGGGCCGGTTCGCCGAGTGCTACGACTGGCGACGCGATGCCGCGGACAGGGCCGAGGAGTGGGCCGATCCCGACCGCTGGGTCGAACTGTTCGAATCGGACGCTCCCGAGGAGTACGACCCGGCCGAGATCCGTCGCCTCGCCGAGGCCTACGCCGAGGAGCGCGACGACAGCTACGTCGACCCCGACACCGCGAGTCGGCGGGTCGACCGCGGACAGCGTCGGCTCGCGGCCGCGCTGGACGACGCGGTGCTGCTCGAGGCCGTCGACGACGAGACGATCCGGGAGTACGTTCGCGACGCGGACGGCGACGATCCGACGGAGGACTGACCGGAGACGGCCCGCGAGCGGCGATTGCGTGTTCCATCGCACGCTCGAGTGACCGGGTTCGCGTCGCTATCGATTTCGAAGGGGGACTGAAAAGCGGCTATCGAACGGAAAACGAGGGTCGCGGCCGTTAGTCGTCGGCCGGAACCGCCTGCGAGTCTGCTCGCCCGGAAGCCATGGCGAGGACGTCGTCGAAGAAGTCGAGGGTGTCGTGCGGGCCGGGGTTGGCCTCGGGGTGGTACTGACGGGTGATCACGTCGTACTCGACGCCGTCGATTCCTTCCGGCGTGTCGTCGTTGACGTTGATCTGGGTGACCTCGAGGTGTTCCCCGGGGTCGGCAACGGTGTAGCCGTGGTTCTGGGTCGTCATCACGACCTGCCCGGACTCCAAGTCGAGGACGGGCTGGTTGACGCCGCGGTGGCCGAAGGTCATCTTCTCGGTCGACCCGCCGAGGGCCTCGGCGACGATCTGCTGGCCGAGACAGATGCCGGCGACGGGCGTGTCCTCGACGAACGCCTCGACGAGACTGATCGCCTGCCCGAAGTTGACCGGGTCGCCGGGGCCGTTCGAGATGAAGAGCAGATCGGGGTCGACGGCCTCGACCGCGGACACGTCGGCGTCGTAGGGCAGCACGTGAACCGTCGCGTCGCGCTCGAGCAGCGAACTGATGATCGACCCCTTCGCACCGCAGTCGACCAGCGCGACCGTCTCGCCGTCGTTGTCTTCGCCGTAGACTTCGGGCTCGTCGACGCTGACCTGCGCGCCGATCTCGGTGTGGTCGCTCATCGCCTTGCAGGCCTCGAGTTGCTCCAAGGCGTCTTCCTCGGTGACGTCCTCGCCGACGGCGATACCGCATTTCATCGCGCCGCCGTCGCGGATGTCGGTGACGACGTCGCGGGTGTCGAGGTGGTCGACCGCCGGGATGCCCTCGCGCTCGAACCAGTCGACGATCTCGTCGGTGAACTCCTTGGCGATCGCGGCGCGGGGGTGGATGCGGTCGTCCTCGAAGCGCTCCTCGCGGACGCCGTAGTTGCCGATCAGCGGATACGAGAACGTGAGGATCTGCTCCTCGTAGGAGGGATCGGTGAGACTCTCCTCGTAGCCGGTATACGCTGTCGTGAATACGATTTCGCCGCGGGCCGTCCCGTCGGCACGACCACGTCCCTCGAGTACGTGGCCGCCTTCCAGTGCGACGTAGGCTTCCGTCATTACGATCTACGTATCGGATGGACCGGCATAAGTGTTGTCTTCGAAGCTCAGTTACGATTTTCGTAATCGGTAAGTGCGGGTTCGCCGTAGGTACGCATCTCCATGGACGACCTGGACCGACAGATCCTCGATATTCTCCGGCGAGACAGCCGCACGCCCTACACGGAGATCGCCGACGAAGTAGGGACCAGCGAGGGGACCGTCCGGAACCGCGTCGAGCGGATGCTAGACGACGACGTGATCGAGCGCTTTACGATCTCGACCCGGACGGGCAACGTCCAGGCGATGATCGAACTCAGCGTCGCGGTCGATGTCGATACCAAGGCCGTCTCCGAACGGATCGCCGAGTGGGACGAGGTCGACTTCGTCTGGATGGTCTCTGGCGAACAGGACGTCGTCCTCGTGGTCGACGCCGCGGACACGCGCGGGGTCAACGATCTGATCACCAAGGCCCGCGATCAGGAGGAGGTCGTGAGTACGAAAACGCGGCTGATTCTGGACGAGGAACTCGGCTGAATCCGCCGCTTGCTTCGCTCCGGTCGGGAGCGGGCGACTCGAGTCGCGCCGGTGTTCCCGTTCGGTAGGCGAACTCCCTCTCTTTTTTGCCCGATGGGCCACATTCCGTTCTAATGACCGCCGAGAAACGCTCCGGAAATCGAAACGAGTCGGTCGCGGCCGATCGGACGACGGATTCGAATCGGGGCCGATCGGTGGCCCCCGACGAGGCCGAAACACTGTTTCACGCCGTCGAGGAGGCCGTTTTTCTAATCGATGTCGAACGGACGGAGCGGGATCCCGAGTTCAGGTTCCGACGCGTCAACCCGGCCTACGAAGCGGCGACCGGCCTGACCGACGCGTCGGTCACGGGGAAATCCCTGCAGGACATGTTCGAGTTATCCCCCGACGGCGACACCCTCTGTCGATACCGGGAGTGTGTCGAGGGCGAGGAGCCGGTCGACGTCAGCGCGACGCGTTCGTTGCCGGTCGGGCAACGAACCGTCGAGACGACGCTGCACCCGGTCGACTCGAGCGGTCCGGTCCGCCGGATCGTCGGTATCGTTCGTGACATCTCCGAACGGGCGACGACGGAGCGTGAACTCGAGCGGAACCGGGACCTCCTGACGAAAGCGGAGGACCTCGCGGCCGTCGGCGGGTGGGAACTCGATCTCCGAACGAACGATCTCCGGTGGACCGACGGGACGCGAGCGATCTTCGAGGTCGACGACGACTACGAGCCCACGCTTTCTGACGCGATCGAGTTCTATCGGCCCGACGATCGGCCCCAGATTCGGGCGTTCGTCGAGGCATGTCGACGCGACGAGGAGTCGTACGACGGCGTCCTCGAGATCGTCACGGCCGAGGGGAACGAACGATGGGTCCGGACGGTCGGGGAACCGGTCACGGAGGACGGAACCGTCGTCGCGTTACGCGGCGCGATTCAGAACGTCACGGCGCGGAAGGAACGCGAGCGGGAGTTGCAGCTCTTCCGAAAAGCGGTCGAACAGGCCGGTCACGGGATCATCATCACGGACCGCAGCGGGACCATCGAGTACGTCAACCCGGCCTACGAACGGGACACCGGATACAGCCGCACGGAGGCCGTCGGCCTGAACCCGCGTATCGTCAAGTCGGGAAAGCACGACGAGGCGTTCTACGAGGACCTCTGGGACACGATCGGCTCGGGCGAGATCTGGGAAAGCGAACTCATCAACCGGCGCAAGTCCGGCGAACTGTACCACGTCGACCAGACGATCGCACCGATCACCGACGACGCGGGCGAGATCACGCATTTCGTGGCCATCGAGACCGATATCACGGCACAGCGGTTGCGGCGACAGCGTCTGGGCGTCCTCAACAGAATCCTGCGACACAACATCCGAAATGCGATGAACGTCATCAAAGGGAACGTGACCCGGCTCCGGACGGCGCCCGCCGAAGAGGACCGTCACACCGCCGTGACGGCGATCGAAGAGCAGGCGGCCGACCTCCTCAAGATCAGCGAGAACGCGGCCGCCGTTCGAGACTTGTTCCAGCGGGAGCGAGACGCCGACGCGACCTGCGACGTCGGCACGATGGTCTCAAAGCTGGCGGCCGACTTCGACGAGCAGTACCCGGACGCCGCGATCACGGTCACGGCCCCCGATTCCGTTCCGGTACAGGCCGACGACCGCCTGGAGATGGCGATCCGGGAAGCGATCCACAACGCCGTCAGTCACAACGACCGCCCCGTCCCGGACGTGACGGTCGGCGTCACCCCGCCCGAGGCGACCGACAGCGGTGACTGGGTCGACATCGTGATCGCCGACAACGGCCCCGGCATCCCGGCGGAAGAACGACCGATGATCGAACTGGGTCACGAGACGCCGCTCGTCCACGGCACCGGACTCGAGCTGTGGCTCATCTACTGGGTGACGAAGAACGTCGGGGGCGAACTGCGGATCAGCGAGAACGAGCCGCGTGGCACGATCGTCACGCTCCGGGTTCCGCCGGCGACGTAGCCCGCCCGCGGTGGGGGCGACTGTGCCGCCGCGGTTCGGAGACACGACCCGTCCGCGAGGCGTTTCGTGCCCGGCCTCGAGCGGGCCACCGGCGGTCCTCGAGCGCCGGTCAGACGGCCCCCTGTCAGTCCTCCCGATCGGGCGTCAACAGGGCCGGCGGCAGCGAGCAGCCACAGGGTTCGACGGTGCCGGTTGACGGCCCCGTGGCGACGACGAACGCGACCGGCTCGCCGCAGGTCGGACAGTCGGGAAACGGCGTGTCGTCGCCGTCCTCGGGATCGCTCCTCATCGGCCCGCCTCCGCGGGTTCTCGAGCGAGTGGAGACGGACTCGAACGTGGTCGTGACTGGCGATGCGGCTGTCGTGCGGGACGTTTATATCCCGGTAGAACGAACTGAATCATGGCTTGCTAACCCTCTCGGGTTGGAAGCCGAGTCTCGGGTGGTCCTAGCACCCGGGACGTTTCGAGACGTCCCCTGTCGGAGATCGGCTTCCGTGCTAATTGTTGGTCAGTGGTCACTTATATCTACTGCTGGCGTGGTGGAATCTGTCGGCGTTCGCTCGAGGCGGTCGGGCGGAAATAGCGCTCGAGAACCGATGTCTCCGAGGGGAAGTGTGCTGCTATCGTGGCAACACGGAGTAGCCACGCCCTCCCCAACCGATTCGCTCGCTCCAGAGTCGCTCGCTCATCCCTCGCACGGTTTCGAACTGTGCCTCACTTCCGCTCGGCACAGTTCAGCGCGCGCCACCGCATGGCGGTTCATCGATCCGCTGTGAGAGAGCAGTCGCTACTGTTCGACTGTCCCCTCGTCCTCGCCGGGCGGTGTGCCCACGCCGGGCGTCGGGCGGTCGATTGCGTCGATCACCCCTTTCCGGTCGTGGATCGCACGGTAGGCCCGCCGCAGTAGGCTGTCGAATCCCGATCGCGAGACCGTTGCGCTCACCCGGCCGTCGCGGATGGCCGCGACGACCGACTCCGGCGTGAGCCGGTCGGCCTCCACGACGGTGTACGCCCGGCCCACCTCGACGGGGTAGTGGGCGTCGCTGCCGCCGACCAGCGGCAGGTCGCGTTCGCCGGCCAGTTCCTCGACCAGCGGTTGCGAGCGGGGGTGTTTGCCGTTGACCTCGATCGCGTCGAAGGGGACGTCCTCGAGTTCCCGCACCGTGCTGTTCCGGAACGGGTGGGCGACGATGGCGGCACAATCGCGGTCGTGGGCCAGCGCGACGGCCTCTTCGGGCGAGAGCGCGCCGGGTTTCGTCGCACGGGGCGGATCGGGGCCGACGACGAGGACGTGGCCCCGATCCGTGGTGATCTCGATGCCCGGTAGCGTCGCCACGTCGGGCGCGGGATCGAACGGCGTGTAGTAGTCGTGGTTGGTGGTCGCGACCCCGTCGAGGCCGCGGCGTTCGGCCACCTCGGTGAGGAGTCTAACGCCCAGCGGATCGAACCGGTCGCCGAGCCCGCGGCGGCCGTGGAAGAATCGCGTGTGCGCGTGGAGGTCGACGGTGTACACGGCTACGCAGACGCCGGCCAGACCCTTTTGCGCTCGGCCGGCGTCTCCCATGGTATGCAATCGGAGGGGCCGGACGACGCTCGAGCGGCCGCGGATCGCGTCCTCGTCTGCAACCCGGTCAGCGGCAACGGGGACCACGTCGACACCGTTACCGGGCTCGCCGAGCAACACGGCTTCGAGATCCGACGGACCGAGGAGGCGGGCGACGCAACCCGACTCGCTCGCGAGGCCACGCCCGACGCCGACCTCGTCGCCGCGGCCGGCGGCGACGGCACGCTTAACGCGGTCGTCAACGGCGTCGCAGCCGCCGACGCCCTCGAGTCGACGACGGTCGCCGTCGTCCCCGCGGGGACGGGCAACAACTTCGCGACGAACGTCGGGATTCGGGGGATCGAGCATGCCTTTTCGGTGATCGAAGAGGGCCGCCGCCGGGAGATCGACGTCGGCTGGGCCAACGACCGAACCTTCGTCAACTCCTGTGTCGGGGGGATCACCGCCGAGGCCAGCAGCGAGACGACCCCCGAGAGCAAGGCCGAACTGGGGGTGCTGGCCTACGTCAAGAATACGATCGAGACGGTCGGGGAGTTCGACTCGCTCCCGCTGCGCGTCGAGACGGCCGCGGGCCCGAACGGCGAACGGGCCCGCGCCTGGGAGGGCGAGGCGATGTTCGTCCTCATCGGGAACTGCCGGCGTTTTACCGGCGCACGGACCGCACAGGCCGATGTCGAGGACGGCCTGCTCGAGGTGACGATCGTCGAGGACGCCGCGACGACGGACCTGCTGAGCGGCGCGGCCCTCGAGGGGTTGTTCGGCGGCGATAGCACGCACATCGTCCGCCGACGAACGCCGACGCTGTCGATCGAGAGCCGTGCGGACGCCGTCGAGTACAGCCTGGACGGCGAGACCCTCGAGACCGAACGGCTGCGACTCGAGACCGAGCGCGGCGCGCTCACGATTCCCGTCGGGGAGGCGTACCGGCCCGATCCCGACGGGGGCGAGCTATGGTCGCTCGAACCCGCCGGATAGGGAGCATATCGATTCGAAACGGCCGTCACGAGACGATACTGGTTTCAGGAGTCACGGTAATTGTGCGGGTATGAGTACGCCGGAGGAAGACCTCCAACACGAGAACGCCGGACAGGACGTGATCGCCGTCGACGCCGACGATACCGAACTCGAACTGGTCAACCGGCTCGACGCCCACACCGGCGACGGGATTCGTCACCGGGCATTTACCTCGCTCGTCTTCGACGGGGAGGGCAACATTTTGCTCGCACAGCGCGCGCCGGACAAGCGCCTGTGGGGCACCTACTGGGACGGCACCGTCGCCTCCCACCCCGTCGAGGGCCAGAGCCAGGAGGAAGCGACCCGCCAGCGTCTCGAGGAGGAACTGGGAATCTCCCCGGACCAGTACGACGACCTGCAGCTGACCGACCGGTTCGAGTACAAGCGCTACTTCGAGAACGCGGGCGTCGAACACGAGGTCTGTGCCGTCCTGCAGCTGACGCTGTCCGACCGGAGCCTCGATCCCAACGAGGAGGAGGTCGCCGGCCTGATGTGGGTCCCGTACGAGCGACTCCACTCGAACCCGGAGTGGTACCGCCAACTGCGACTCTGCCCGTGGTTCGAGATCGCGATGCGACGGGACGTGCGATAACGAAACGCACGACGAAACACCCTCGAGAAACAGTACACGAGCGGGAGGTTTATAGGGGAGTGCCCACACATGGCGGATAGACTGCGATGGTGATGGGTACGCTCAGACGGCTTCTCCGGGGGAGTATCAGTACGTCGGTCGCGTCGACGGGGGAGTCGACCGCCACGGCGGCGACGGCGGAGCCGTCGGCCGAGGCGAAGCGGCCCGCCGAACAGCTCGATATCTGTCTGTTGAGCTACCGCTCGAACCCCTACTCCGGGGGACAGGGCGTCTACGTCAAGTACCTGAGCCGAGCGCTGACGGAGCTGGGCCACTCCGTCGACGTCATTTCGGGCAAACCGTATCCCGACCTCGACGACGACGTCGGACTGGTGAAACTCCCCGGCGAGAACGTGGTCGACGAACTCGACCGGCTGGGGCAGTTCGAACCCTCCTATCTGCGGGAGCCGCTGGCGCTCTACGAGTGGCTGAGCGCGCTCACCGGCGGCTTTCCCGATCCCTACGCCTTCGGCCGCCGGGTCGTCGACTACTTCGAGACACACGATCCCGACTACGACGTGATCCACGACAACCAGTCGCTGTGTCACGGCCTCCGGACGCTTCGCGAGCGCGGGCATCCCGTCGTGGCGACGGTACATCACCCGATCACCGTCGACCGCGACGCCGCGCTTGCGGCCGCCGACGACTGGACAGAACGGCTCCTGATCCGACGGTGGTACCGGTTCCTGCGGATGCAACGCGAAGTCGTTCGGGAGCTGCCCCACGTCCTGACCGTCTCGGAGTCGGCCAAACACCGCACCGTCACCGACTTCGGAGCCGACCCCGACTCGATCCGGGTCGTCCACAACGGGATCGACACCGACCTGTTTCGCCCCGTCGACGGCGATCACGACCGCCCGCGCGTGATGACGACCGTCAGCGCCGACGTCCCGCTGAAGGGGGCCCGACACCTGCTTGAGGGGTTCGCGACCGTTCGGGAATCGATCGACGCCGAACTCGTCGTCGTCGGCGAGTTCGACGAAGGCGGGGACTGCGACCGGCTGGTGTCGGAACTGGGGATCGCGGACGCGGTCGAGACCCACAGCGAGATCAGCTACGAACGGATGGTCGAACTCTACGGCACCGCCGACGTCGCCGTGGTCCCCTCGATCTACGAGGGCTTTGGCCTGCCCGCCGGCGAGGCGCTGGCCTGTGGCGTCCCGGTGGTCGCCACGACCGGCGGCGGTCTCCCCGAAGTGGTCGGCGACGCGGGGGTCCTCGTCGAACCGGGCGATTCCGACGCTATCGCCGACGCCGTTCGCGAGCTGTTGGTCGATGACGAGCGCCGACGGAAACTCGGCCAGCGTGGCCGGGATCGCATCGTTGAGGAATTCGACTGGGAACGGGCCGCCCGCGAGACGGTCCGGGAGTATCGGGCCGCCATCGAAACCCGGTCGCGGGGTGTCTGAGATGGAGACGATCGACTTCGATCGGCTGACGCTGACCCCCGGTATGCGGGTCCTCGACGTCGGCTGTGGCGAGGGTCGTCACGTCAATGCTGCCGCCCTCGAGAACGTCGGCGAGGTCGTCGGACTCGACCTCGAGCGGGCGAACCTCGAGGCGGCCCGCGACGATCACGACGAGTACATCGCGCCCGAGTCGGACGTGCCGGTCACGTTCCTCTCGGGGGACGCGCTCAGACTGCCCTTCGAGGACGGCGCGTTCGACGTCGTTCTCTGTACCGAGGTCCTCGAACACATTCCCGACTACGAGGCTGCCATAGACGAACTCCGGCGGGTCTGTGCGCCGGGCGGGACGCTGGCGGTCAGCGTCCCGCGGGCCGGCCCCGAGCGGGTCTGCTGGGCCCTTTCCGACGAGTATCACGAGGTCGAGGGCGGCCACGTTCGGATCTTCGACCGCGAGGAACTGCGGGCGGCGATCGAACGCCGCGGCTTCGAGCGGGTCGACGGCCACTTCGCCCACGCCCTGCATGCCCCCTACTGGTGGCTGAAGTGTCTCTGGTGGGACCGCGACCAACAGGGTGACGCGCCGCTGCCCCTGCGGGCCTACGACCGGTTCCTCGAGTGGGACGTCCTCGAGTCGCCCCGGCCCGTGCGGCTGCTCGAGCGCGGGCTCGACCCCGCGCTGGGCAAGAGCGTCGTCTACTACTTCGAACTGGAGGGGTCGGCGTGAGCAACGCCACGCTCGAGTCGCTTTCCGACTGGGGGCTCGAGCCCGCACTCGAACACATCGAGCGCGCCCAGCGCTCGGACGGGCTCATCCTCTGGTATCCCGAGGGGCCGGCCGATCCGTGGGACCACGTCGAGAGCGCGATGGCGCTGTCGATCGCCGGCCGCGAGGATGCAGCCCGTCGCGCGTACCGTTGGATCGCCGACGCCCAGCACGACGACGGGGCGCTGTGGGCGACTTACGGCGAGGCCGAGGACAACGACGGGGCCCACGCCGGCGACGAGCCGCGCAAGGAAACCCACCGCAGCGCCTACGTCGCCGTCGGCGCCTGGCACCACTATCTCTGTACCGAAGACCGGGCATTTCTCCAGGAACTCTGGCCGACCGTCCGGGACGCCCTCGAGTTCGCTCGCCGCCAGCAGGCACCGACCGGCGAGATCTACTGGACCGTCGGCCCCGACGGCGAGCCCTACGAGGACGCACTGATTTCGGGCTGTGCCTCCCTCTACAAGAGTCTGGCCTGTGGCGCGGCGATCGCGGACGTGCTGGGCCACGACGAGGCCTGCGAGCGCTGGCTCGCGGCCCGTACCGACCTCGGCGAGGCGATCCGAACCCGCCCCGACCGGTTCGACCGCACGTGGGAGAGCAAGTCCCGCTATGCGATGGACTGGTTCTACCCCGTCCTCTGTGGGGTGCTGACCGGGGACCCGGCACGGAACCGACTCGAGGCCGGGATGGATCGGTACCTCGAGGCGGGACTGGGCTGTCGTTGCGTCGCGGACGAGCCGTGGGTGACCGTCGCCGAGTCCTGCGAACTCGTCGTCTCGCTGGCCGCGGTGGGCCGGACGGAGCGCGCTCGCGAGATCTACGACTGGCTCTTCCAGTGGACCGACGATGAGGGGGTCTTCTGGACGGGCTACCAGTTCGAGGACGAGGAGTTCTGGCCGGGCGAGCGGCCGACGTGGACCGGCGGAGCGGCGGTGTTGGCTGCGGATGCGTTGTCGGGACTCTCCCCCGCCGCGGACCTATTCACCGACCCGCGACCGGAGTGAGCGCGGTTCGGACGGCGCAGGCGAACAGTAGTCGTCCAGTCTACGGAAATCACGTCTCCCCGCGATCGGCTAATCGATCCGCGGCGGCGCGCGCTGACGGTCGGCTGAGCGGTGCGAGGCCGACCGTAGTGAGGCCTCGATGGTGCGAACAGTGACTGATGGATCCGTGAGCCGAGCGAAGCCGACCGACGACACTGCGCGAGGTTGTCGCGAGTGAAACGAGCGAATCGGCTGGCAAGGGTGTGGCGGCCCCCTGTTGCTACGATAGCAGTACGACTCGAGTCGTCAGTACGTACTCTCCAACGGCGGTACTCGAGCGATCCCCGTATCGCAGATCACACACGATCGCAACCCGTTTTCCTCGGTAAACCGGTCGAACAGCCCGGAGAGCCGCACGTCGTGGCTGGCCAGGACCCCGCCGGACTCGAGCTGCCCCAACGCCGTCTCGTACTCGAAGCGCATGTGGGGCAGCCGGTGGTCCGAGTCGTGCAGGAACAGATCGACGGGGCCGACCGACTCGAGCAGGTCGGGCAGCACCTCCCGTGCGTCGCCCCGATGGAGTTCCCATCGGTCGCGACAGCGATCCGGGATCAGGTGGCCGTACTCGAAGGGGCCGGGCGGGCCGCCGGGCAGGTCCACCGCATGCAGCGTGCCGCCGCCGTTTTCGTGCATCGCGGCGAGGATGTGCGCGTCGAACGAGCCGAACAGCACGCCGGTTTCGACGGCCGTCTCGACCTCGAGCGCGCGACAGACGACGTACAGCGTCACCCCGTCGCGCCAGTGGGTCGTGTCGGTCGCGACGCCGGCGTCGTGGATCGCCGCCACGCGGTCGGCGTAGCTGTCGTGGAACCACTCGAGGTCGTCGTACTCGCGCTCGTATTCGCGGAGTTCGTCGGCCGAGGCCGGCAGCACGTCGGCCAGCCGGTCGGCCCGTTCGCGCGTCTCCCGGCCGTAATCGAGCCGGCGGCGCTCGAGGCCGAGCCGGGCCTTTCGGAGGGCATAGATCGCGTCTCGGATCGGGGTCCCGTCCATTATCGGTACCCCAGCGCCTCGAGGCGCGATTCGATCTCGCCGTCGTCGTCTCCGGCGGCCGAATCGCCCTCGCGGATCCCCGCCGGAAGGGCGGGATCGCAGGTCTCCCGGTCGCGGCCCTCGCGGACGACCCAGGGGACCCGGCGCACGGCGGGGACGGGGGTACCCGGCGGGTGTGACCAGACGCCGAACTCGCCGAGGCCGTTGCCGTGGTCGCTGGTCAGTGCGAGCCGGCCGTCGCAGTTCTCGTAGAGTCGGGTCAGGTCGTCTAAGACCCACTCGAGGTTGTCCCGGTAGGCCGCCCAGACCGCCTCACGGGAGAGGTCGCCCTCGCGGACCCGCAGCCAGGGGTCGTTCATCGAGTCATCGTCGTCGTCGGCCTCGGCGAAGGCCTCGAGCGCCTCGCGTTCCTCGGCGGTCAGCGATTCGGGGTCGAACTCTTCGTCATCGTCGTCGGCCTCGACGAACTGGCCCCAGTGTTCGATGTCGGCCGAGCCGAAGAACCAGTCCGGCTGGGACCGGAAGGGGGCATGGGGCTGCATGTAGTGGACGAGAACGCGATCGATCCCCAGTCGCTCGCGGGCGCGCCAGACGGCGATCGCGGCGTCGGTCAGCGGCGCGGGCGGAATCGTCGAGATATCGTCGTCGACCCACTCGTCGCGCCAGGCCTCGTGGAGGACGCCGAAGTCGTCGGCCGAAAGCGGGAGGACCTCGTCGGAGGTCACGAGGATGTGGTCGCAGGGTTGCGAGGAAAAAGGGTTGCCGGTCACGTAGGCGGTCCGCGCCATCCGCTCGCGATGCTCGGGGGCGAAGGTCCGATCCATCCACTCTGCCGACTGGGAGCCGACCGACCACAGCGAGCCCACCCCCTCGGGCCCCGGCAGCAACTCGTGGCCGGCGGCCGCGGTTTCGCGCATGAGATCGTACCGGCAGCCGTCGAGGACACAACAGACGTCCCACTCACGTTCCCAGACGGCCGTCGACGGGACGAGACGGGAGATCGCGTGTCCGACGCGGCCGGTCGCGATCGATTCCGTCAGCCTCGTGAGATCCATTCGGTCGTCCCGTTCCTCGGGGCGATTCTGTTAGTAGCTTTTGATCGACGGCCGACCCGTTGTCGGCCGTGGGTCCGTCGGTCACCCCCGCGTGGCACGCGACCGTTGTAGTTTAGCGGAACGCGGCAATCATGCCACTCGGTAACAAGGCTTATTATCACGCTGTTCGTAGCGTTGCCTGAGGACCGACACCATGGTCCCGTCTGACGAAATGAGTTCCTCACCACAAACCGAGACGTACGAAGTCACGCTCTCCCGAGACGAGCAATGGGTCGCCCATCACGTCCTGTCGAACCGGCTCGATGAGGCTCTCGACGGCGACGAGACACCGCCGGAGTGGGTACTCGAGTCGATCGACGCGGTCGAAGCCGACGGCGAGACGCGACTCACCGGTTCCCAGGCCGACCGGCTCTATACCGCGTTGGCCTCGTACGTCGACCACGAGGACGCCCCGGAACGGGACGTCAGCCACGGGGCGGCCGTCCTCGAGACCCTCGAGGGCGTTCGCGAGCCCTAAGGGACCGCTTTTTCAGGGGCGCGTCGTCGCCCAGACGGCAGTCACGGCGAGCAGAATAGCTGGAGCCAGCGGCAGGATTAGTAATGCGAACCGATACCCCTCCGCGCCGGGCGGGAAGAGATAGATCGCGGTCGGGGCGATCAGGAAGGCGAACACGAGGACGCCGACGAGGACCCAGCCGCGCCAGTCGAACTCCCGGTCGGCCGTCTCTGGGTGGGACGGGTCCCACCCATCGTCGTCGTCGGCCGACTCGTCGGTTTCCCCGTCGTCGGCGTCGAACGCCGCCGGATCGTGGACGTAGCCGCCGTCGTCGTTCGAACTCACTATCGGACCCTTTGACCGCATCGTAAAAGCCCTCACGGTTGGCCAACCGGGTCGGCCGTGATCGAGACGGGGTTTAGAGTTCGCTGTCCGGCCGAACGACGACCTTGCCGAAGCCCTCCCGGTTCTCGATGATCTCGTGAGCGCGGGCCGTCTCGCTCATCGGCAACTCCTCGCGGATCGCGGGTTCGAAGGTGCCGTCCCAGACCAGTTCCATCACGTCGTCGACCTGCTCGGGCGTGGCCATCGTCGAGCCGATGATCGTGAGCTGTTCCCAGAAGATCCGCGGGATGTCCGTCTCGGGGTTGCCCCCGCCCGTGCCGCCACAGGTTACGAGCCGGCCGCCCTTGGTCAGGCTCTTCAGCGAGTCCCGCCAGGTGGGCGCACCGACGTGTTCGACGACTACGTCGACGCCACGGCCGTCCGTCTCCGAGAGAACCCAGTCCGCGAAGTTCTCCTCCTCGTAGTTACAGACGTGATCCGCGCCGTGTTCCTCGGCGTACTCGAGTTTCTCCTCGGTGCTACCGGTCGCGTAGACCTCCGCGCCCGCGTAGTCGGCGATCTGTAAGGCGGCGTGGCCGACCCCGCCGCTTGCACCCAGTACAAGGACGCTCTCGCCGGCCTCGAGGTCCGCCCGCTCGATGAGCATGCGCCACGCGGTCTGGAAGACCAGACTGCTCGAGCCGGCGACCGCCCAGTCGACGCCCTCCGGGACGGGGATGAGGTTGTCCTCGGGGACGGCGGCGTACTCGGAGTGGACGCCCCGGACGTGTTCGCCGATGATGTGGAACGTCGGGTCGAGCGTCGGGTCGTCCATCCGCAGGTCGCCGACGCCGGCCGAGACCGCGACGCGGTCGCCTTCCTCGAAGCGGGTTACGTCCTCGCCGACCTCCTCGACGACGCCCGCCGCGTCGCTGCCCGGGATGTGGGGCATCTCGAGGTCCAGTCCCGGCATTCCGCGGCGCGTCCAGATGTCCAGGTGGTTGAGCGCGGCCGCCTTGACGTCGACCAGTACCTCGTCCCGATCGATCTCGGGGTCGGGGAACTCGCCGTACTCGATGACGTCGGTGTCGCCGTGTTCCGTGATTTGGACTGCCTGCATATACCGTGGCCAACGGAAACGGCGTCCATAACAGTTGGGCTACCAGCACTCCGGCGACGCCCCTTTGTTTGTACTGCAAAGTGACTTTGCAATGCAAACTACTTTCCGTGGGCCGTCCGTCGGGTCGACGCGAAGCCGATGGCGACCGAGACACCGACGACGGAAGCGGCGGACGGCGTATCGACCGGGAGCCGCGGCGTCTGGTTCGCACAGGCCCGCGCGTTCACCGACCGGAGTCTCCGGGAAGTCCGGAACAGCGGTCTCATGTTGGCGTGGGTGATCGCGTTCCCCGCGATCACGTACCTGCTCCGGGTGACGCAAGGGACCGAAACGTCGGCCGCGGCCGACGCGAGCGTCGCGATCGGCACCGGCGTTCTCGGGGCGATGTTCGTCTCTCTGTTCCTCTTCGGGAGCCAGCTCGCGACGGACCTCGAGGATCGGCGGTACGCGGCCTACCGGTCGATGCCGATCTCGCCGTCGGCCGAACTGACCGGCCGGATGGCGGCCGGGCTCGTCCTCGCCGCGGGGTCGTTCGCCGTCACGATCGTCGTCGCGGTCGCGACCGGCGCGGCATTCGGGCTCCGCGGGCCCGCGTCGGTGCCGGTCGTCCTGCTCGCCGGGGTGGCGACCTGTCTGTTCTGGATGGTCGTCGCCGTCCCGTTCGTGGTCGTCGCGGGGAACAAACGCGTCGCGTCGATGGCGACGACGCTCGTGGCCGTCATGGCGTTCGTCCTCACCGGGCTCAACGGGGTCGTTCCGGCACAGTCGCCGATCGACGGCCCGGCGTTGAACTACCTCCCGAACACGCTGGCGACGCGGCTGCTCGTAGCTCACCTCGTCCCCGCCGAGAACTGGACCGAACTCGGCGTCTCACCGCCCCAACTGCCGACCGAACCGGCGTTCCTCGCGTTGCTGACCGGCTACACGCTGATCGCGGTCGTCGCCGGCTCGGTACTGGTCACCCGGACCCTCTACGACCGGGGGTGGTGGACGTGACCGAGCCGGTCGCGACCGCCGACGGCGTCAGCAAGTCCTTCGGCGACGACGGCGTCCTCGAGGCGGTCGATCTCACCGTCGAGGCGGGCGAACTGCTCGTGTTGATGGGGCCGAACGGGGTCGGCAAGTCGGTCTTGCTGTCGTGTCTCGCCGGCAGCCAGCGGCCGTCGGCGGGCGACGTCGAGGTCTTCGGCGAGCCCGCGACCGCCCGCGCGGACACCACGAGCTTCCTCCTGCAGGACGCGCTGGCGCTCGAGAAACTCACTGGCCGCGAGAACGTCAATTTCTATCGACGGCTCCACCCGCAGTTTACCGACGCGTGGCGCGACCACGTCGCGAGGCTGGGCATCGCGGACGACCTCGACAGGCCCGTCGCGGACTACTCCGGCGGGATGGTCCGGAAGCTCGAACTCGCGATCGCGGCCAGCATCGACGTGCCGCTGTACCTGTTCGACGAGCCGACGGCCGCGCTGGATCTGGCGACGATCCCGACGGTCCACGAACTGTTCCGCGAGAAGCGAGCGGCCGGGAAGACCCTCGTCGTCGCCAGCCATCGGCCGATGAACGCCGACGTCGCCGATCGACTCGCCTTCCTCGCCGGCGGCCGGATCGTCGCGACGGGCGCGCCCGAGGAGCTGCTTGCGTCGGTCCCGCCGGTCCTCGAGACCCGCGCGGCGAACGCGAGCGCGCTGGCCGCCGTCGCTGACAGCGAGCCGTTCGCGGTAGCAGGCAACGTTCGTGCGGTTGTCCCGCGCGAATACGGGGGTGCGGCCGACGACCCCGAGCGACTGCTCGCCAATCTGGCGGCCGAGACCGGAATCGATCGGGCCGATCTGTCGATCGTCGAGCCGACCTACACCGCCCTGTTTAATTACTATACGAACGGTGTACCGACCACGAACGGACAGTAACGATGGCCCAGAACGTCTCGGACGACGTCGATCCCGACCGGCTCGAGGCCGAACTCGCGGAGATCAAGGGAGCCATGGGGCTCGCGTCGGACCACCCCTACTGGTGGCGGTTCTGGATCGTGGAGGGTGTTTGTACCGGGCTCCTCTTCACTATCGTCCAGTTCTGGCTCCGCGAGGGGTTTCGGCCGTGGATCGCCGTCGCGTTCGCCGGCGTCGTCGGCTGCTGTGAACTCGCGAAGCGACGCCTCCGGTCGAGCTACGAGCCGCCGGCCGCGGGGCTGCCGAGCCAGCGGCGCTGGTTCGTCGCGGTCCTCGCCGGCGTCATCGCCCTGGTCGTCGGACTTCGCCCGGTCTTCGAGTCGCTGGGCCCGACGAACGCGGTTCGGCTGGCGATCGTCGCCGCGGGCGCGGTCGTCGGCGTCGGCTACGTCCTCATGGGCCAGTTGCTCGCCGCGTACGACGTCAGGCCCGCCGACCGGTACGCGTTCGTCGTCGGCGGCGCGTGGATCATGGTCCTCTCGGCGGCCATCCCTTACATCCCCGCCTTCGAGGGCTGGGAGTACGCGGCGTTCGGCATCGGCATCGCACTGCATCACGTCGCGACCTACGTTGCTCTCTTCCGATACTGACATGGAATTCAACAAACTAGTCCACCAACCGACGCGACTTCGGATCTTCGCACACCTCTACGCGAACGGTCCGACGGGGTTTACCGCCCTCACGTCGACCCTCGAGGTGACCAACGGGAACCTCGCCAGCCACATCGACCGCATGGCCGAGGCCGACTGCGTCGCCGTCGAAAAGGAGTTCGTCGACGACACCCCCCAGACGACGTATCGACTCACCGACCGCGGCGAGGAACTGTTCGAGGACCACGTCCGCACCCTCGAGTCGCTCATCGCCGATCTCGACACCGACTCGGGGTCGGACCCGCCGTACGATCCCGACGCCATGCCGGACCGGGAGCGGGGTCCGAACGGCGGGCCGGGGCCCGACCCCACGCCGTAACCCGCGTGCGTAGCTTTTACCCGCCGGCTTTCGAAGGCGACGTATGGACGAAACGGACGCCGACGCCGCCACGGGAACGCTGTGTACCGGCGTCATCACGATCGCCTCGGACCGCGGGCTCGAGGAGGACGCGGCCGGGGAGACGGTCACCGATCTCCTCGAGGCCGACGGACACGAGGTCGCGGTACGGGAACACGTCAACTCGGATCACGATACGGTCCAGTCGATCGTCTCACGGCTGCTCGACCGTGACGACGTCGATATCGTGATCACGGCCGGCGCGACCGGTGTCGAGCCCGGCGATATCACGATCGAGGCGGTCGAACCGCTCCTGAAGAAGGAACTGGCCGCGTTCAGCGAACTCGTCACCGTTCTCGGCTACGAGCGGGTCGGCACGGCGGTCGTCGGCGCACGGACGCTCGCGGGCGTGGCCGACGGCACGCCGGTCTTCTGCCTGCCGGGTCACGTCGACGCGGTCCAGCTCGCCATCGAGGAGATCGTTCTCGAGGAGGCACCGTCCCTCGTCGAGCGCGCCGGGTACG
Source organism: Natrinema sp. H-ect1 (assembly GCF_041821105.1). NCBI lineage: Archaea > Methanobacteriati > Methanobacteriota > Halobacteria > Halobacteriales > Natrialbaceae > Natrinema > Natrinema sp. H-ect1. The sequence continues at coordinate 80,106 of NZ_JBGUBA010000005.1, forward strand.
AGGCGTCCGACGCCGACGAGGAACCGACCGACGCGAACGGGGCCGAACCCGCCGACGGGGGTGCCTGACGTGGGTGAGACCCTCGAGAAGACGGCCGTCCGTGAGCGGGTCTGGGATGACTTGGAGGAGAGCGGCGAAGCCCGTTTCCCGTTCCCGCCCCACGGCCGGATCCCGAACTTCGCAGGGGCCGACGACGCCGCCGATCGACTGGCCGAGCAACCCGAGTGGGAGCGAGCGACGGCGATCAAGGCCAATCCCGACGCGCCGCAGCTGCCCGTCCGCCGGCGGGCGTTGCGCGAGGGCAAGACCGTCTACATGGCCGTCCCGCGGCTCCGGGACGAGCAGTGCTTCCTGAAGCTCGACCCGGACGCCCTCACCGACTACGACGCGGCGACGACCGTCTCGGGCTCGTCGGACCACGGCGAGCAGGTCGGCCCCGACGAGGTCGATCGGGTCGATCTGATCGTCTCCGGGAGCGTCGCCGTGATGAAAGAAGGCGGCCGAATCGGCAAGGGCGAGGGGTACAGCGACCTCGAGTACGCCGTCCTCCGGGATCTCGGTCTCGTCGACGATTCGACGCCGGTCGCGACGACGGTCCACGAGCGGCAGGTGATCGACGGCCCGGTCGCGATCGGGAGTCACGACGTCGCGATGGATCTCGTGGTCACGCCCGACCGTACGTTCCGGCCCGAGACCGACGACCAGCCGACCGGCATCGACTGGGACCTGCTCGAAGACGAGCGACTCGCGGAGATTCCGATCCTCCGGCGGCTCCGGGAGCGGTATAGTAGCCACTGAAACGATTCACACACTGATCACAACGCTGTCGTGCGATCAGGTGTGCAATGACTTTCAGTGGCTACTATAGTTCGCGTCGAGGAAAGGGGATCCATCCCCGGGGCACGGTCGGGCCGTGCCCCGAATGCCAGGGTCGCAGGGTGTGACGCGAGCCGGTGGGGCGGGCTCGCGTCGGCGAGAATCGGTTGGCAGTGGTGGGGGAAGGGTGCTGTGGTGGGGTTGCTGGAAGTCGCGGGAACAGGTGGTGGGTGCCTTGGGGTCTGCCCGTCGACCTCCACGCGATGGTAGCGGCCGATCCCACTTGAACGGCGGTGATGGTATACCGCTCTTACGCCGAGTTTGACCGAATTCAACGCGGCTTTATCGGCTCGAGATCCGCCGTCAGACGGTTTATACTGGACGTCTCGGACGTAATGAAAGCGAACGCTGACGGTCGCCGGAACGGACGCTTCGCCGGCGTTCGGACGACGACGAATTCGGCTGCCATCGCCCCGGCTCCTCGTGACCGGTGTTCCGGCGGCTGCCTCAGTCGACGAGTTCCTCGACGACGATGTCGGCGTCCATCAACTGCGGGTCGATCGCGATGTCGAGTTGGCCCTTGACGAACTCCGGGACCGTCCGGTTGGCGTAGACGACGGTTCGGATGTCATCGTTGAGATCGCAGACGATCGGGATCGTCGTCGCCTGCCCGACGTCGGTCAGGACGTAGAGGTCGGCCTCGACGACGCCGGCCTCCTCGAGTTGGGGACGGGAGACGACGCCCGTGACGCGGGTCACGTCGACGCCTGCGTTCTCGAGGGCCGCGCCGATGCCGTCCTCGTCGTCGCCGGCGACGACCGCGGTCGTGGCGCTCATTCGTACTCGATGGTCGCGGGCGGTTTGTGAGTCACGTCGTAGACGACGCGGGCGACGTTCTCGTGGGACCCCGTAATTCGGGACTGAATGCGCTGGAGGGTGTCCCAGTCGATCTCCTGGGCGCGGGCGGTCATTCCGTCGCGGGACTCGACCGAGCGCACCGAGACGACCCAGCCGTGGACGCGGTTGTCACCCTTGACGCCGGTGGCCTTGCCGATGACCGCCGCCAGCGCCTGCCAGGGTTCGTACTCCTCGAGTTCTTCCTCGACGACGTGGTTGGCCTCGCGGGCCACCTCCAACTTCTCCTCGGTGATCTCGCCGATGATCCGCACGGCGAGGCCGGGGCCGGGGAACGGCATGCGTTCGGAGACGACCTCCTCGAGGTCGAGCGCGCGGGCGACCTCGCGGACCTCGTCCTTGTAGAGGTCGCGCATGGGCTCGACGATGCCCTCGAAGTCGACGACCTCCGGGAGGCCGCCGACGTTGTGGTGGGACTTGATGGTCCCCTCGCTTTCGATGCGGTCGGGGTAGATCGTCCCCTGCACGAGGTAGTCCGCGTCGACCTCTTTCGCGACCGTCTCGAACTCCCGGATGAACTGCTCGCCGATGATGTGGCGTTTCTCCTCCGGGTCGGTGACGCCCTCGAGCGCCTCGAGGAAGCGGTCTTGGGCCTCCACGATCCGGAGACTGTCCATGTAGTCGAACGTCTCGCGGATCTCGTCGGTTTCGCCTTTCCGCATCAGGCCAGTGTCGACGTAGACGGCCGTAAGCTGGGTGCCGATCGCCTCGTACGCCAGCGCGGCGGCCGTCGAGGAGTCGACGCCGCCCGAGAGGGCGATGACGGCGTTTGCATCGCCGATTTCGTCTTCGATCTCTGCGACTGCGTCGGGAACGAACGTCTCGGTATCTACCATCAGTGGGTTACCTCTGTTTCCGCGTCGGTGTCGTCGTCTGCGGGGTCGGTGTCGTCGTCATCGGCCGGTCCCTCGAGAACGGCCTCGACCAGCCCCAGGAACGGCGGGCTCGGCTGGCCGGGTCGGGACGTGTACTCGGGGTGGAACTGCGTCCCGACGAAGAACGGATGATCCTCGAGTTCGAGGATCTCCATCCGGTTGCCCGCGGTGCCGGAGAACGTCAGCGGCTCGTCCTCGAAGGCGTCGAAGTACTCGGGGTTGACCTCGTAGCGGTGGCGGTGGCGCTCCGAACAGGAGGTGTCGCCGTACAGGTCGTAGGCCAGCGTTTCGGGCTCGATGACGGTCGTGTGTTCACCCAGCCGCATCGTCCCGCCCATGTCCTCGACCTCGTACTGCTCGGGCAGGATGTCGATGACGGGGTGGGGCGTGTCTTCCTCCATCTCGGCGGAGTGGGCCCCCTCGAAGCCCAGCACGTTCCGTGCGTACTCGACGACGGCCATCTGGAAGCCCAGACACAGGCCCAGGAACGGCACGTCGTTCTCGCGGGCGTACTGGACCGCGCGGATCTTCCCTTCGGAACCGCGCATCCCGAAGCCGCCGGGGACGATGACGCCGTCCATCCCCTCGAGTTGGCCGTCGTGGCCCTCGCTCAGTTCGTCGGCCGCGACCCAGTGGACGTTCACGTCGACGCCGACCTCGAAGCCGGCGTGTTTCAGCGACTCGTGGATCGACATGTACGCGTCCTCGAGGTCGTACTTGCCGACCAGCGCGATGTCGACCGCACCGTCCTTCTCGCTCGTGACGATCTCGCGCCACTCGTTGGCACGTTCGCCTTCCGGCAGGGCCTCCTCGGCCAGCCCGAAGTGTTCGAGGACGTACTGGTCCAACCCTTCGTCCTCGACCATCAGCGGGACGTGATAGACGTCCTCGACGTCGGGGTTCGAGAACACTGCCTCGGTCGGGATGTCACAGAACAGCGCGATCTTCTCTTTGGTCTCGGGATCGAGTCGATCCTCACAGCGGCCGACGATCACGTCGGGCTGGAGGCCGATCGAACGGACTTCCTTGACCGAGTGCTGGGTCGGCTTGGTCTTCTGCTCGCCGTTTTTCGAGTACGGGACGAGGGTCACGTGGGTGAAGAGGACGTTCTCCTCCGGTTCCTCGTGGGCGAACTGGCGCAGGGCCTCGAGGTAGGGCATCCCCTCGATGTCCCCTACCGTTCCGCCGACCTCGATGATACAGACGTCGGTGCCTTCGGCGGCCTCCCGGATCCGCCGTTTGATGTCGTTGGTGATATGCGGGATGATCTGGACGGTCTTGCCCAGGTAATCGCCGGCGCGTTCCTTCTCGATGACGTGCTGGTAGGTCTTCCCCGTCGTGATGTTGTGATCCGAGGTCATGTCGATGTCGAGGAACCGCTCGTAGTTCCCCAGATCGAGGTCGACCTCGCCCCCGTCTTCCAGTACGTAGACTTCCCCGTGCTGGTAGGGGTTCATCGTCCCCGCGTCGACGTTCAGGTACGGATCGATCTTCACTGCGGTGACGTCGAACCCGGCGTTTTTCAGGAGTCGGCCGGTACTCGCGGCCGTAATCCCCTTGCCGAGCCCCGACATGACGCCGCCGGTGACGAAGATGAACTTGTTCCCCAGCGAGGGGTCATAATGAGTGTCCGATTCCGTCGGCATACCGAGTGTGCGCGCGACCGCTTGAAAACGATTTCGGGAGCGAACCGCCCCGATAGGGGTTGTCACTCCCCATTGCCGTTGGAGACAGTCACTATCACGGCCACGACAGCCACGGTCGTCCACCGGGACTCTCACCCGGGCGCTTCGTCCTGTACGTCGACGATCTCGGCCCCCTCGAGGGATTCGTTCCCGCCCTCCATTCGTATCTGGATCGTCCGTCCGGGGAGTCCCGGATCCCCTTCGTCGGCGTCCTGTAGCACCGACACGGCGGTGACGCCGTCGATCGTGACCGACCGGCGCTGGATGGGGTCGCCCTCGTACTCGACGGTATCCCACGTCTCGACGTCGAACTCGTCCATCTCGGCCCCGAAGTAGTCGTCCGCATCGGGATTCACCGCGTCCTCGGTCTGGGACTCACCGGTCGTTCGGTTGTCGTCGAACTGGACCTCCTCGTGTTTGTACTGGTAGAGCTGTACGAGCATACGCTAGCCACGACCTGCAGTGTGGTAACTCTCACACTGGAACTCGCCGGGCGGTCTCGAGCCGCCGGTACGCCGTCGACGAGAGCATACAGCGGCGGGTGAGTCGAGACCGGCGAGCGTGTAATCGGACTAAGGGTACCGGTTTTATTTTATGCTCGGGAATCGAAATCGCGAACACCGTGGCATCATACGACCGGCACCGTCCCCTCGAGGTGAGCGACCCCGACATTGGCTTCCAGGCCGGGTTCGGCTTCTATCTCGGGATCGTCGTCACCGGGATCGTCGCGATCGCGGGGGTGTTCGCCGACGTGGGGACGGCGGCGCTGCTTGGCATCCTGCCGAGTACAGTGACTGCCGTCGCCATCGTCGGCCATATCTACGCCAGCCGGGCGCGGGGACTGCCCGAGCGTATCGGCCGGAGCCGCTGGCGACGACTCGGCTGTTACGCCCCGGCGGCGGCGTTTACGGCGCTTCTCTTTACCGCCGGGACCATGCCGATCGCCGACACCGGTCGGTTCATCGTCCTGACCGTCGCCGCGGCCGTTCTGGCCGGCGTCTCGGGCTTCGGCCTCGAGCGGATGGCGAAAAACCGGTACGTCGACGCGCTCACGGCCGACGAACCCGCCGCGACGTGGACGTGGCAGCGAAGCGGCGGGTGGACCGGCGAGCCGGCCTACACCGTAATCATGGCGTTCATGATCCTCGCCGGACTGGTCAGCATCTGGCAGGGCGAGTGGTACCTCGGGCCGTTCTGGGTCGTTTACGGGGTCGTCATGATACTCTCGAGACGGTACGACTGGTACGACCTCGAGGAGACCGGCCGCTGGAACCCGCCGGAGATCCGCGTCCACGAGGCGGGGCTCGTCGTCGACCGGTCGTTCTGGAAAGGATTCATTCCCTGGGCGACGGTCGACGGCGTCCGGCTGACCGACGACGAACTCGTCGTCGAACGGCGGCGCTTTGGCCTCGACAGTAGCGTCTTCGATCTCCGCTGTGACCGCTCGGCGATCGACGACCCCGAGGCGGTCGCTGGGGCGCTCGAGCGCACGCGCGAACGGGCCACGAGCCGCGATTTGCGGGCCGTCGACACCGCCGACTGAACCGCTGCGGTCGCCGCTCCGGAGTCCCCGCCGTTCGTCGGTTCGTCCATGAGCGATCTCCGCGTTACCGTCGCCGACCGCGACCTGGGCCGACGACCCACCGGCCACCAGAGCCGCCCTCGAGGCGGCACTACCCGCCGCTGGCGAGCGACCCGCTGGGGCGACGAACTCTACGTCGATCTCGAACTAGATGCACCGCTCGAGAACGCGCGGGAACGGTGTCCGAGGGCGCGATCGCCGACTGGCTGGCTGGCGGGAAACTGTGTCTGTTCTGAGGGCCGACACCGGCCAGCGAGGACGGGGAGCCGCGTGCTGCCGCGCGCCTCGCGGGCTGAGGACGACGGTCCCGTCCACCGGACCGAACAGATAGGGGCGTCCCCAGCTCAATTTTCGTTTTCTCCTCGGACAGCATTTATATTATCGACCGGTCGAATCATCTGTATGGGCAACATCGAGTCTAAGACGTTCGTCATCGACCGGTTCGAGTCCGTCCAGACGTGGATGAAGTGTCTAATATATGACCCGGGCGACGAGCGGTATCCAGACGTCGTTCTGAACACTTGCGGGCACCCGTGTCTCCCGTTCGACGCCCGCTACCAGTGGTCTCACGTGACCATCGACCTCTCGATATCACGTGAACCGACTGGCGTCGGTATCGACATCGGTCCCGCTCGGTCCGTGACAGAGTTCGAAACGACGTTCGAACGACAGTCCGACAAGCACTATTCTGCAGCGTGTATGGGCGCGGAGGGGTACGAGTATGATCTCAGCCTCGAGAGCGAGTGCCTCCCATCCTGGGTCGTAGAAAGCGACGAGGTGACCGGCTACGCGACCGCCGAACTCACCTACGAGGAGGAACTGACGAAAGCCGAAGAGGAATTCAGTGACGATGAGATCGAACGCAAACGCGAGGAGTTCCGGGCGCTCTTCGATGACTGGGACGTGGAGTACGGCCCAGACGCGACGCCGCGTCCGTGAGGATCCCCGATCGTCAAACTTCCCTCCTGCCTGGTCCGTGGAGGGATTCGATTTCTGATCGGTTTCCTAAAACCATCGTCGAAACTGCACTCTAACTCACCAACAATCTACGCCACAAGAGCGCCGAACGAAGTGAGGAATCCCGAGGCGGAAAAAGGGACGTCTACTTGCCCCAGAACGGATCGCGGTTGCGCTGCTTGTCGAGGTACATGTTCAGCGCCTCGAGTTCGTCGCCGGGGATCTCGCTTGCGAGTTCCTGCTCTAAGATCTTCGCGTGTTTCTCGGGGATCTCGGCCCAGAGTTCGTCGTCTTCCTCGATTCCGCGGCCGACGGTGGGGCCGTCGATGGCGACCGAGACGCGGTTGCCCGCGCGGGCCTCGTCGACGTCCTCGCCCTGTTCCTGAATGCCTTTGACCTGGCCGACACGCTCGGGCTCGTTGCCCTCGAACTTGACGACGTTGGCGTTGGTCTGGATCGTCCCCGAGTTTACCTCGACGCCGACGACCGCGGGATCGTTCTGGCGGAAGGTGTGATCCGGCAGGATCCGGAATCGGGCCGGCCGGGTGATGTTCTCGAGGATGGTGTCTTGCTGGGCCTGTTCGATGTTTTCGACGTACTCCTCGTAGCCCTCGACGAGCTGGTAGATGACCTCGTCGGTGAAGATCGAGACGTCCTCGATCTCGGCGCGTTGCTCGGCGTCGTCTAACGTGTCGACGTTGAACCCGAGGATCACCTGCTGTTTCGGGTCCTCGGCGGTCGAGGCGACCGAGACGTCACGGGGTGCGACGTCGCCGACCTCCGCGCGGACGATCGGGACCTCGGCCTCGCCTAGGGCGTCGGCCATCGCCTCGAGGCTGCCCAGGGTGTCTGCCTTGACGACGACGCCTTCCTCGGCCGTGTCGACGGCGATGTCGGCCAGTTCGGCCTGAACCTCCGCGATGACCTCGTCGAGGTCGCGGTCGCGGACGACCCGGACCGGCGCGCCGGCCATCGCGTCCGCGAGGTCGGGCGCGGCGACCTTGATCCCGGATGCGGCCGACACCTCATCGACCGTTTCGAAGCGGCTCTCGGTACGAATTTCGGCCAGCGGCCGCGGCTGGAGCAGGGCCCGGACCTCGGTGACGATCGGCTCGTTTTGCCCGCCAACGACGAGCGTGTCGTCGGCCCGGATCGTCCCGTCGTACAGCACCGTGTCGATAGTCGTCCCGAACCCTTTCTCCTCTTTGACCTCGAGGACGGTGCCGACGCCGGGGCCGGCGACGTCGATCTCCATCTCCTCTTTCATGTAGCGCTGGGACAGTCCCATCATGACGGTCAGGAGGTCGGGGACCCCTTCGCCGGTCATCGCCGAGACGGGGACGACCCCGACGTTGCGCTGGAAGTTCTGGACCCGCCAGTAGAGGTCCGCGGAGAACCCCTCGTCCGAGAGGTTGCCGATGATCTCGTAGAGACTCTCGTCGAGTCGTTCGCGCACGCGATCCGTTTGGGACTCGTAGGTGTCGTTGATCGGCGTGTCCTCGTGTTCCTTCCAGCCCGGGACGGTGTCGATCTTGTTCGCGGCGACGATAAACGGCGTTTCCGAGCGCTTGAGGATGTCCAGGGCCTCGAGCGTCTGGGGCTGGAAGCCGTCGTTGACGTCGACGACGAGGATGGCGATGTCGGCCAACGCGCCCCCGCGAGATCGCAGCGTCGTAAAGGAGTGGTGACCCGGCGTGTCGATAAAGAGGAGGCCAGGGAGGTCGAAATCGTCCGGGTCGACGAGATCGCCCGCGATCGTCGAGATGATGTCCAGCGGCACGGCAGTCGCGCCGATGTGCTGGGTGATCGCGCCTGCTTCGCCCTCGATGACCGCGGAGCCGCGGATCTTATCGAGGAGACTTGTCTTGCCGTGATCGACGTGTCCGAGGACGGCGACGATCGGCGTTCTGAGGGATGTGGGGTCGCGTGTATCCGTGTCCGACATGATGAACCACCCGAGAAGGTCTTACCTAAATCGTCCGTAGCGCCGTAGTTAAACCCATCGTCATCCGCGTTCCGGACCGCCGCGATCGACCGCCGAGTCTCGGCGGTCGTCGGCTCGAGTCGAGGGCGGCCGCTCCGGCGGTCCGCTCGCCTCGAGAGCGGTCCCAATCGTTTAATACCGATTAGTAAGTACGGGCATGCATGAGCGATATACTCGCTGAAAACCTCTCGGGGAAGTCCGTCATGGGTTCCGACGGCACCGAGCTCGGATTGCTCTATAACATCACCATGGATCTCAAATCGGGCACGCTTCACGATCTCGTCATCGAGCCCGACGAGGAGCTGTCGACCCGCGCCGTCGACTTCGACCTCGACGAGGGCGGTCACTTCCTCGTTCCCGTCAACCGTGTCCAAGCGGTGAAAGACTACATCGTCGTCCAGCGCTAACGGTATGTACGTTCTCGACTCCTCGGCTTTTATCCACGATTTCCATACGACAGAACAGACTGCGACGATCCCGCTCGTCCGCGAGGAACTCGAAGACGAGAGCGCTTATCGCTACGACGCGATGGAGGGATCGGGCATGCATATCCACATCCCGAACGACGACACCACCGAAAAGGTCGAACGCGCGGCCCGGGAATCCGGGGATCTCGGCGTCCTCTCGGACACCGACGTTCGGCTCGTCGCTGCGAGTTTCGAACTCGACGCCACCTTGGTGACCGACGACTACGCGATGCAAAACGTCGCGGAGAAGCTCAACGTCGCGGTCGACGTGATCGCCCGGGAGGGGATCGACGAGCAGCGCCACTGGACCTACCAGTGCCAGGGCTGTGGCCGCGAGTTCGACGAGGAGAAAGAGCGGTGTCCGATCTGTGGGTCGGAACTGGCCCGGAAGAACCCCTCGTAGCTCGCGATCGTTTCGGTCGCGGTCGATGTCCCCGTAAGCGTCGGCAGTCCCGCGCTCAGGCGTGGATGAAATAGAGGTTCAGGAACGTCAACGCGTTGTATAACCCGTGGACCAGCGCCGGGATCAGGAGGTTCTCCGTTCGTTCGTAGATGACTCCGAGGACGATCGAGAGCCCGAAGATCGTCCCCAGACTGGCGATGACCGCGCCCAGCCCGTTGGTGGCGTACGCGAGGACGTGGACCGCCGCGAAGATGACGCTCGCTACCGCGACGGCACCGAACCGCGAGAACGTCTCGTACAGCGACTTCTGGATCACGTTCCGGTAGAGAACCTCCTCGAACGGCCCGATTATCAGGATCGCGATCGGTACCATGATCAGCATCAGTCCGGGGTTGTCCGCGGCCCGCTGGGTGGTCGAGTGGTCCGCGCTCTCGACGCCGGTCGACTGCATGAGCGTCGAGATCGCGAACAACGCGCCGAAGAGGACGATGAGGCCGCCGACGGTCCAGGCGACCTCCCGCAGCGTGGGCCACCGGAGATCGATGAACGACAGCCCCCGGTCCGTCCAGCGAAGAAAGGCGACGACCACGATCGCCGTGCCGATGACCACGCCGAGTTGGGTGATGAGCTGGGTGGCCACGAGCCGCTCGATCTCCGGCAGCGTCTCGAGGAACGGATAGACCGGTGCGGCAAAGAGAATCATCAGTAGCTGCGGCAGGATGAGCCCGACGAGGCCGACCCCCGTCATGACGAGGGCCTGGCTGGTCCGGCGCTTGAGCCCGACGACGCCGATGCCGAAGAAGTCCGCGACCGCGACGCCGACGGTCAGCCCGGCGGTCACGAACGCCACGAACACGATCGGTATCGAGAGCAGCGACGTCGTGACCCCTTGATTCAACGCGTAGCCGGCGAGCAGGACGACGCCGACGCTCGAGCCGGCGGCGACCGCCGCGAGGAGCCGGGGTTCGCGCGAGCCGTGGCGGCGAACGAGGAAGGCGAGGACGGCGGCGACGGCCAGGCCGGTGCCGGCCCAGACACTGGGGTCGTCGACGCCGTTGCGAACGGGGACGAACATGGCGACCAACGTGAGTCCGGCCAGCAGGGTTCCGATACCCGGGATCGCGCCGGACGCGACCGGGCCGGCGTCGTCGGCCCGTGCAGTCTCGGTCATACGTGAGTGTTCGTCCGAGGGCTCATATGCACACCGCAACCGGACGACGGGTTCAGGTCGGCCCGGTCGGCTACCGCTCGACTCGAAGCTCGGTCTTCTCGGCGACCGCTTCCGCCTCCTCGAACTCGCCGCCGCCGAGTAGCCCGCGGGTGGCCTTCTTGGCCCATTCGACGGCCGGCTGCTCGAAGGTGTTCACGCCGTAGAGTTCCCCTGCGAGGACGCAGGCGGCCTCCATCCCGTAGAGGAAGCCGCCGAGTTCGTACTCGTCGACGGCCTCGAGTTCGACCCGGACGTTCGGCCGGCCGGCCGCGGCCAGGCTCGCCTCGGTGGCCTCGAACTCCGCCTCGAGTAGTTCACCCAGCGTCGCGTCGCCCAGATACGCGAGTTCCTCGACGTCGGTCGTGGGGATCGAGCGATCGGCGTCCGTGTCGGCGGTCACGAAGGTGACGAGTTTGTCCCGTGGGCCCGCCCGGTAGAGTTGCAGTTGGGAGTGCTGGTCGGTGACTCCCAGCGCCCGCACCGGGGTCTGGCCGAGGTCGTCCTTGCCGAGACTCTCGGCCCACAGCTGGGCGAACCACTCCGCCGAGGTCTCGAGCGATTCCGCGTAGGGCATCACGGCGTTTACTCCCGCACCTCGCCCGTCCAGCGCGTAGGTCGTCGCGCCGTAGGCGTAGGCCGGACACTCGAACAGCGAGCCCGAGAGCGTCTCTCGCTCGGCGGCCGCGCCCGCGAGCAGGGCCTCGAGGTCGTGGCCACAGACCGCGGCGGCGACCATGCCGACGGCCGACAGCGCCGAGAAACGGCCGGGAACGCCGTCGGGGACTTTCAGCGACGGCAGGTCGTGGCGGTCCGCGAGGTCCCGCAGCGGCCCCGACTCGCCGGTCGTGACGATGGTCCGCTCGGTCCAGTCGACGCCGGCGTCCTCGAAGGCCGCTCGGACGACGAGGAAGTTCGCCAGCGTCTCCGCGGTCGTCCCCGACCGCGAGACGACGTTGATCGCCGCGTTCTCGAGCGCCAGCCCGTCGAGGCGACGCGATACCCACTCGGGGTCGACGTTGTCCAGAAAGACCGTCTCGGTGTCTGACTCGAGGGCGTCGACGATCGTCGCCGCGCCCAGCGAACTGCCGCCGATACCGACGGTGATCAGGGCGTCGGCGTCGGCGACCGGCTCGACGGCCGCCCGGATCTCGTCGGGATCGGTCCGCTCGGGGAGATTCAGTGCTTCGTAGCCGTGGTCGGCGTTTGCCATGCCGCGCTCGATGCGCTCGTGGGCGGCCGCGACCTGTTCGTCCAGTCGCTCGAGGGACGCACGCGAGACGCCCGGCGAGGCGACCGACGCGAGCGCGTTCCCGATGTCGACGTTCATATCCGAGGAGGCGACCGCCGAGGCCAAAGGCGTTCCGAGACGGCCACGGGTTCCCGTCCGACTCGAACGCCCTCGAGCCGACCGACCGGCTTTTTGCCCGTTCGCCGAGTCGCCCCGCGTATGGAGCGCAGCGAACTCGCCCCCCTGATCGATCACACGGTGCTTGGTCCCGAGACGACGCCGGCCGACGTTCGGCGGGTCCTCGACGAGGCGACCGAGTACGGGATGAACGCCTGTATCCCGCCGTACGCGGTCGAGATGGCCGCCGACTACGCCCCCGACGTCACCCTCGCGACGGTGGTCGGCTTCCCCCACGGCCAGCACGCGCCCGCGGCGAAACGCAAGGAAGGGGTCGGAGCCTGGCAGGACGGGGCGGACGAACTCGACGTGGTGATCAACGTCGGCCGGCTGCAGGCCGGTGCGGACGAGGCCGTCGAAACGGCACTCGCCGACCTGGTCGTGGCCGTCCCGATTCCGGTCAAGGTCATCATCGAGGCCCCACTACTGACCGACGCGGAGAAACGGCGGGCCTGCGAGGCCGCGGCCGCCGCCGACGCGGCGATGGTGAAAACTGCGACCGGGTTCGGCGGGGGCGGCGCGACCGTCGACGACGTCGCCCTCATGAGCGACTTCCTCCCCGTCAAGGCCAGCGGCGGTATCGGCAGCTACGACGAGGCGATGGCCATGCTCGAGGCCGGGGCGGAACGCATCGGGGCCTCGAGCGGGGTCGAGATTCTCGAGGGCGCGCCCGAATAGTTCGTGGATCCTCGCTGGCTTCGCTGATCGCTCGTGCGAGAAGCCAAACGGTTTTGGTCGTCGCTCGAGCAACGCATCCCATGCTCGAGGGGGTACGTGCGCGACTCCGCGCGCTCGCAAGGCGGCTTCGACGACTGGAACGACGTGAACTCGAGGCCGCCGTCCGATGGCTCGAGCAGACGGGGAACCTGCTTCACCTGTCGGTGCTGGTCTTCGTCCCCCTGCTGATCGCCGCGGTGACGTGGCTGGCGAACGCGACCCCCGTGATCTCGTTTCTGCTCTTTCCGCCGCTTGCCTCGGGGACCTTCACCCTCTTTGCGGAGCCGGAAGGGAAGTACGCTTCCCCGGGGAAGTTCGTCGGCGGGATGACCGTCGGGGCCTGCTGTGGCTGGCTCGCGCTCGCGCTGACGGCAGCCGTCGGACTGGGTGGCGGCATCAGCGCCTGGGGTGCCGCACTCGGGGTCTTCTGTACCGGCGTCTGCACGTGGGCGCTCGATCTCGAGGTGCCGACGGCGTTCTCGACGGCCCTGCTCGTTCTCGTGACCGGCAACGCACAGGTGGCCTACGTCCTCGGGATCGTCATCTCGAGTTCGTTCGTCGCGGCCGCGTTCGTCGTCTGGCGCGACCGGTTCTACGAGCAACGCGCCCGCTATCTCTATCGGACGACCAGCGGCGACGATCACGTCCTCGTCCCGATGACCGACTGCGAGGAGACGGTCGCTCGCTTCGCCGCGTCGATCGCCGGGGCCCACGACGCCGGCAAGGTGGTCCTCTTCGACGTCGTTGAGACGGTCGACGACGAGCAACCGGACGCCTCGGCCGACGGCGACCCGGACGAACCGACGCCCGCCGAACGCGCGGCCACCGACGCCGGCCGCCGCCTCGAGTCGCTCGCGACTGACCTCCAGAGCGCATACGACGTCCCCTGCGAGGTCGTCGTCGCGGCCGACAGTGACCTCTCGTCGGGGCTCGTCCTCGAGACCGCGCGAGCGGAGAACTGCGATCTCATCGTCACGCCCTACGCCGAACGCGAGGGTGGCGGCCTCTCGTCGTTTATCACCGGGCTGTTCGAGGGCGAGATCGATACGATCGTCTTCCGCTCGAACGGCGTGCGGCGGACGCGCTGGCGGAGCGGCCTCGTCGCAGTTCGCGGTGCGGGCGACACCGCTCGCGCGATGCTCGATTTCGCGATTCGGGTGACCGAGTCCGGCCGGCCGATCAGCGTCTGTACCTGCATCGATCGGGAGTCGCGCCGTCGGGTGGCCGAGGGGACGCTCGCGGATCTCGTCGATGCCTTTGCCGGTCCCTTCGAAACCCACGTGGTTACCGCCGCCGTCGAGGACTACCTCGCCCGCATCGCGCCCCGCTATGACGTCTGTTTCGTCGGCTCGAGTACCGACCGCTCGGCGGCCTCCCGCTTTGTCTCCCCGCCGACGTTCCGAAAGCTCAGCGATCTGGAGGCGGACGTGGCGATCGTCCATCGGGGTCGCCGACGGTAGGTCACTCGCGCTCGAGAATGCGGTCGATCAGCACGCTCTCGTCGCTGCCAAGCGCCGATCGCACGAGCAGGTGCCCCCCAAGTACCGAGGGGCTGATCACCGCGTCCGCGCCGGCCCGGTCGAGTTTTTTCGTGTTCTCGCGGTCGGTCGCGGCGGCGACGATGCGGGTGTTCGGCGCGAGTTCGCGGGCCGTTAGGATCGCCAGCGCGTCCTCGGCGTCGTGGTTCGTGGCGACGAGGATCGCGGCCGCCCGGTCGATTTTTGCACGCCGGAGCGGCTCCTCGTCGCTGGGGTCGCCGGTGACGACCGAGATGCCGCGGTCGGTGAGGTCCGTCGCGACCTCACGATCGCTGGTCACGACGACGAACTTGCGGCCGCCGTCGGCCAGTTCGTCGACGATCGGTTCCGTCAGTTCGCCGTAGCCGAGGACGAGGATGTGGTCCTCGAGGAGTTGCAGCTGTGAGTCGGTCATCTTTCCGAGTGTCTTCGAGATGCGGTCCTGAATGAGCGGGCCGACCAGCGCCCCGATGGCGATACCGAAGCTGGCCACGCCGAGGATGAGGACGGACATCGTAAACAACATCCCCTCGATCGACTCCTGATTCGGCGTGACGTCGCCGTAGCCGACCGTACTCGAGGTGATCAGCGTAAAATAAAAGGCATCGAGAATGTTGTTGATCCCGTCGAAGTGTTCCCGCATGGCGTAGCCGCCGATGGTGCCGTACAGCTGGACGCCGACCAGTGCCGCACCGGCCGCGATCTGCGTCGTCGTCAGCGAGAGCGGTTTGTCGAACCGGCCGCGGGTCAACAGGAGGGCCGGAATCGACACGATCGAGAGGACGACCAGCGGAACCGAGTACTGGCTCGACTGGAGGAGGCCCTGTCCCGCGGTCACCGGGAGCAACAGCAGCGTCGCCCACCAGCCGGCGCGGAGCCCGCGTCGGAGGGCAAGCGCACTGCCGACCATCATGAACCCGGTGAGCGCCCCGGTGAACGCGGCGGCGCTTTGAATCGCTTCGGGAACGTACCCGTGGAGCGGTCCCGGGTTCGGGGTCCAGATGTTGATGACCGCAGTGGCGACCGAGAGCAGCGCGACCAGCAGGACGAGGATCACGGTCGCCCGCGTCGTCAGCACGTGCTGCCAGTCGTCCGGGAGTCGCTCTCGAAGCGACCGGTCGTCGGCCATACACACCGGTGAGCGACGGCGTCAGTTAAACGTCTCCGTTCGGAATTCGGGGGATCGCCGCTCGAGCCGGAGACGGCTGCCGGTGCTAATTTAACCGCTCCGGCCCACTGGCCCACAATGCCATCCCTTCCGGTCGAAGTGTTGCTCGGTCTCTATCTCGGCCTCCTGACCGGTATCGTTCCCGCCTTCGTCGCCGGTTCGCTCGGCTTTCTCGTCCGGTATTTCACCGGCGTTACCCTGCCCGGGTTCGGTGTGGTCGTCCTCGCGCTGTCGATCGCCAGCGTCCAGGGCGGACTGCTCGGGCTCGTCGAACCAACCATCGCCCAGTCACCGCGGCTGCTCGTTGCCGTGCTGGTCGTCCTCATGCTCGCGCTGTACGCCCACAACCAGGGCGACAAGCTCGGCGCGGAACTCCCGCGTCGGCTCTCGCTGACCTCGCTGCGCCAGCGGACCCTCTCGGCCGACGTCGTCGAACTCGTCGGCTCGGTCGGCCAGGTCACGGTGCGTCCCACCGGTGAGATCCACGACATGGAAGGCTACCCGCCGCTGTCGGCCGACCTCCGCCGGACGTTGAAGGGAGGTTCGTGGCGGCTCCCCGCCGACCTCCCGCTCTCGGAACTCGAGGCCCGCCTCGAGGAGCGCCTGCGGACCGATCACGATCTCGCGGACGTCGCCGTCGCGATCGACGAACGGGCTCGGGCGACCATCACGGCCGCGCCGCCTTCGGGTGGTCTCTCCCGGCGCGTCCCGGCGGGCCGGCGGGCCGTCTCGCTGACGACGCTCGTCTCGACGGGACTCGCGAGCGGGGACGTGGTGAGCGTCCGCGTCGGCGACCGCTCGATCGGGGGAACCGTCGTCAGCGCCCGTACCGAGACCGACGACGAGATCGACGGCGACGACGGTTCGTCGGGGCCTGCCGACGCGGTCGCGCCCGACGGCGGCGCGGACCCCGAGCCCACCCCCGCGGCGAAACCGCACGCGGCGACGGCCGGCGGCTCGGGCCGCGTGACGATTGCCGTCCCCCGTCGGGACGTAAAGCCGGTCCTCGAGGCCGAGTCGCCGCGGCTCGTCGTGCGCTCGCGGGGCACCAGCCGCGAGTTCGAGGCGCTCTCGCTGGTCAAACGCGAGGGGTACGCCATCCGACGACTGACCGTCGGTCCGATCGGGGCGACCGACGAGACGATCGCCGGGACCGACGTGACGGTCCTTGCGGTCCGTCGACAGGGCAGCGAGACCGGTGAACGTCGCCACGGCTGGGTGTTCGCCCCCGGGATCGAACGACGGCTCGAGGCCGGCGACGAGGCGTTCGTCGCGGGTCCCGACGACGCGGTCGAGGCGTTCGCGGAGGCGATCGCGCAATGACTGCGATCGTCGCGGCGGCGGTCCCGACCGAGACGCTGCTCGAGGCGGTCGTCCGGATCCTCGGGTTCGCCCTGCTCGCGGCCGGCAGCGGGGCCGGCGTCGCCTTCGTCTATCGGTGGTACAGCGCCGACGGGATCCCGGAGGGCATCGCGGTGTTGTTCGGCGTCGCGCTCGTCGCGATCTGGCTGAACACTCAGACGGCGCTCCAGCAGGCGATCATCGGGAACACGGGCCTGCTCGAGCCCGGAACCGCGATCTACACGGTCGGTGCCTTCGCCGCCAGCGCGGTCGCGGCCGACGGCGGCCGGCGGCTCGGCGATTACCTCGCCCGGGACGTGTTCATGGTTGCGACCCCGCGGACGATCACCGAGGTCACCCAACTCGTCCGCTCGGCCGGCCGGGTCGTCACGGTCGAACTTCCCGACGAGATCGACGACATCGAGGGCTACGACCCGGTCGACGAGTCGGTGAAGGCCGACCTCGCCGGGCAGACGTTTCTCCTCCCCCGGCGGCTTACCGACGCGGAACTGCGCGAGCGGCTCGTGGCCCGCCTCGAGCGCGACTTCGGGATCGGCCACGTCGACGTCGATCTCGAGCCCGACGGCACGGTCGCGTTCCTCGCCGTGGGTAGCCGGCCGGCCGGTATCGGCCCGACGCTCGCGCCGGGGACCGTCGCCGTCGCGCTCGAGGGCGACCCCCCGGCCGACGCCAGCCCCGGCGACGCGGTCCGTCTCTGGGCCCGCGGCGAGGACGGCACGGCCCGGCGGGTCGCGGGCGGGGAACTCCGCGGGACCGCCGGCGACGTCGCGACCGTCGCGCTCGACGCCGAGGACGCCCGCGATCTCGACTCCGACGGGGACTACCGGCTCGTGACGCTGCCCGGTAGCCCCGACGCCGAGCGCGACCTCGTCTCCCTGCTCCGGGCGGCCGACGAGACGGTCCGGACCGTCACCGTCGAGGCCGACGACCCCCTCGCCGGCCTGTCGGTCGACTCGCTGCCGGTGCTGGTCCTCGCGCTCGAGCGCGAGGGCGACGGCGACGCCGAACACCGGCCGCTGCCGGCCGGGGACGTGCGACTCGCGGCCGGCGACGTCGCGTACGTCCTCGGCCGGCCGGACGCGCTTCGCCGGGTGACCGAACGGTCGCTGGCTGACGCGGACTCGTCCGCGACACCGCCGGCCGACGACGGTCAGCGGGCGGCCGCCGATCCGGATCACGGCCACGCGCCGGAACGGCCCCGAGAGCGGTAGCTACTTGCCGCCGGCACCGATACCGCCACGTATGCCCACGGAGTGGAAACTGTTCGCGGATCTGGCCGAGCGCGCCGGCGACAAGCATGTGACCGTCGACGCCGAGGCCGGCGACACCGTCGGCGACGCCTTCGAGGAACTGCTCGAGGAGGCCCCCGCCCTCGAGGGCCGCGTCCTCGAGGACGGCGAACTGCGCTCCCAGATCAACGTGCTTCGCAACGGCACGAACGTCCTGGTCGAGGAGGAGGGGCTGGCGACGGTTCTCGAGGCGGGCGACGAACTGGCGCTGTTCCCGCCGGTCAGCGGCGGGTAGCCGTCAGCGAGTCGCCGTCAGGTCGATCCCCAGCACGAAGTCCGGTTCCTCGGCGATATCGACTCCCGCGGCGGGCGCGTCGGTGACGAACCGGGCTGTTTCGGGAATCAGGACGCGCGTCTTTTCCGCGCCGCAGTCGGCCGCGTCGCGAGCGATCGCGGCGAACAGCGAGCGGGCGGCCTCGACCCCGTCCCACGCGGCGACGCCGTACTCGACCCACCGTTCGGTTTCGGGATCGTCGCTCGAGCCGTCTGTCTCGTCGCCGTCGACCGGCCGCTCGTAGGTCCGCGAGCGGTAGGCCGTTCCGGCGAGACCGTCCTCGCCCTCGACGGCGAAGACGGCCGTCTCGTCGGCCAGCCGCTCGAAGTCGTCACGCGTGAGTTCCCGCACCGCCCACGACTCCTCGGGTGCGAGGCCGAGGCCGTCCAGATGCGCGCGTGCGTCGCTGTGGGTCCAGTAGCGCCACGCCTCGGTCGGATCGCTCGAGACCGCGTGGGGTCCCGCGGCGTCCGGGTCGGGGTCGGGATGGGCGAAGCGAAACTCGGTGATCGGTTCGAAGCCGCTGGCTCGCGCCGCACCCAGCGAGGCCGCGTTCCACGAGAAGATCATCACGCGGCCGACGGTCGCGCCCTGCCGGCGGGCCCACTCGAAGGTCGCCTCGTTCAGCCGGTGGCTTACGCCCCGCCGGCGGTAGTCGGCCGCGACGCGCATTCCCTGGAACCAGGCCTCGTCGTCCGAGAGCATGACGGCCTGGACGATCCCCGCGGCCTCGCCGTCGACTTCGGCGAGGAAGGTTTTCTTTCCCTGTCCCGGCTCGTCCTCGAGCCAGTCGTGGTAGATTCGCGGGATGTAGTCGCCGCCGCGGTCGGGCCAGATATCGCCCGTGAAGTCGGCGACGGCGTCGTAGTCGTCGTGAGTAGCGCGGCGGATCTCGATGGCGGACTCGGAATCCAACTCTGATGCCATAGTTGTCGAGTATTGGCATCTCATGTGATCGCCCGTGAAAGAACTTCGCGGGCTCGAGGCGGGATCGACTGCGGTGGCACACGCTGTCGGCCGTCCGATTTCGAGCGCGCGTCGCAAAACAGTCGCTCGACTCCGTCTCCGTTCAGCCGCGTCCAGCGGACGCGATCACTCCCACGGAACCGACCGCTCCTGAATCTCGCCGGCCAGCGACGTGCCCATCGCCTCCGCGACGTCGTCGCTGTTTTCGAGCGCCCACATCAACTTGACTTTCGCCGTCCCGGGCAGCGTGTCGCCGGCCTCGACGACGCCGGCCTCGAGCAGGTCCCGACCCGTGTCGTAGACCCGGTCACAGACCCGCCCCTCGAGACACTGACTCGTCATGACCACGGTCGTCCCGTCCGCGATGAGTTCCTCGATGCGGGGGATCAGATCGGTGTGGACGTGTCCGAGCCCGGTGCCCTCGATGATCAGGCCCTCGCTCCCCTCGACGACGTCGAGGAACGCGGGGTCCATTCCGGGGGTGAACTTCAGCAGTTCGACGTCGCTCTCGAGGTCGTCGCGGAGTTCCAACTCGCTCGCTCCGCGTTCCTGATACGCCCGCCGGAACTCGACGGTCTCGGTCTCGTACTCGACCTCGCCGAGCGGTTCCGCGCCGACGGTCTCGAAGGCGTCCCGCCGCGAGGTGTGGTTCTTCCGCACGCGGGTCCCGCGGTGAAGGGCACAGCGGTCGTCCGACTCGGTGGCGTGCATACAGACCATGACCTCCGCACAGTCGCTTTTGGCGGCCTCGACCGCCGAGACGGCGTTCATCACGTTATCGGAGGAGGGGCGGTCGGCCGAGCGCTGGGAGCCGGTGAAGACGATCGGTACCGGCGTCTCGAGCATGAACGCGAGGGCGGAGGCGGAGTACTGCATCGTGTCGGTGCCGTGCATGACGACGACGCCGTCCGCGCCGGCCTCGATCTCCTCGCGGACCGCCTGCGCGAGGTCCCGCCAGATCGACGGCTCCATGTTCTCCGAGAGGATGTTGGCGACGACGCGCCCGCGGTAGTTCGCCCGGCCGGCCAGATCCGGCACCGCCCGCAGGACGTCCTCGGCGTCGAACTGGGCGGTCACCGCGCCGGTGCGGTAGTCGACCGTCGAGGCGATCGTCCCGCCGGTCGAGATCAGCGAGATCGTCGGCAGGTCGTCGTCGAACTCGATCTCCGAGGCCCCATCGTCGCCCGCGGCGTCGGTGCCGTCGATCCTGTAGACGTCCTCCGCGAGGACCTCCACGTCGGCCTCGCCCCGGTCGACGCCGACGTTGTAGCCGCCCTCGAGTTTCACCACGAGCTGGTCGTCCGTACTCGAGGGGAGCAACACGCCTTCGTACGTACGGTCCGCGCGATCGACGCGGACGCGGTCGCCTGGGTTCATGCGTGGCCGTAGCGCGGCCCCGGACTTGAAGGCACGCTTTCGCGCTACCGGCGGCCGGGCCGGCAGACCCGCCCACGGAACCGAAGACGGCGAGGGAATCCCCTCGTGAAACGTCGGCAAACGCAACAAATAAATCGATGACCGATTACATACGTGATATGCAAATCGAGCCGCAGGCGTTCGACCGGGTTCTCTCCTCGATGTGTACGGAACCCCACCCGGCGGCACGCGACGCGGCCGAGCGGTTTCTCGCGACCAACCCCGGCGATCCGGGCACCTACCCCGGCGTCTCGGAACTCGAGGACGACGCGGTCGCCCTGCTGAGCGAGATCGCCGGACTCCAAGAGCCGGCGGGCTATATCACCAGTGGCGGCACGGAAGCGAACATTCAGGCGGTCCGGATCGCCCGCGAACGGGCCGATAGCCGGAATCCGAACGTCGTCATGCCCGAGTCGGGCCATTTCAGCTTCCAGAAGGCCGCGGACCTGCTCGGGATCGACCTCCGGATCGTGCCGACCGACGACGACTACCGGGCCGACCTCGGGGCCGTCCGGGCCGCCGTCGACGAGGACACCGCCGCGGTGATCGGCGTCGCGGGGACGACCGAGTACGGCCGCGTCGATCCCATTCCGGAACTCGGCGAGATCGCCCGGTCGGTCGACGCGACGATGCACGTCGACGCCGCCTGGGGCGGCTTCGTCCTTCCGTTTACCGACTACGAGTGGAACTTCGACCACGCCGCGGTCGACACGATGGCGATCGATCCCCACAAGATGGGCCAAGCCGCCGTTCCCGCGGGCGGCCTGCTCGTTCGCGATTCGGCCCTACTCGACGAACTCGCCGTCGACACGCCCTACCTCGAGTCGACCTCACAGGCGACCCTGACCGGCACCCGCTCGGGTGCGGGCGTCGCCAGCGCCGTTGCCGCGATGGAGGAGCTGTGGCCGACGGGGTACCGCCGGCAGTACGTCCGCTCGCAGAACAACGCCGAGTGGCTCGCCGACGCCCTCGAGAAACGCGGCTACGAGGTCGCCGACCCGACGCTGCCGCTGGTGGCGGCCGACGTCCCCCGCTCGACCTTCGACGCGTTGCGGGCCAAGGGCTGGCGGATCTCGAGAACCGCGACCGACGAACTGCGCGTGGTCTGTATGCCCCACGTCACCCGTGAGATGCTGGCCTCCTTTATCGGCGATCTCGACCGGCTCGAGGTGCGCGCGAGCGTCCCGATCACGAGCGACGACTGATCGCCACCGCGTACCGCGGGTCCGCCCCCGATCGAAACCGGCGGGTTTTACGCCCGCGAGCGCGACGTGGCGATCATGAGCCACGAGGACTTTCCGACGGACGAACCCGCCGTCGTGACCTGTGGGCTCCCCTACGCGAACGGGGACCTTCACATCGGTCACCTGCGGGGGTATATCGGCGCGGACGCCTTTTCCCGCGCGCTCGAGACGCTGGGACAGGAGACGGCCTACGTCTGCGGCTCGGACATGCACGGCACCCCGGTCGCCGTCAACGCCGAACAGGAGGGCGTCGACCCCGAGGACTTCGCGTTAGACTGGCACCGCCAGTACGAGGAGACGTTCCCGAAGTTCAACGTCGAGTTCGACAACTACGGTCACACCCACGACGAGACCAACGTCGAGACGACGCAGGAGATCGTCCGGACGCTGGACGACGAGGGCTACATCTACGAGAAGGAGATCCAGGTCGCCTACGATCCCGACGCCGACCAGTACCTCCCCGACCGCTACGTCGAGGGGACCTGTCCCTACTGCGGCGCAAAAGCCCGCGGCGACGAGTGCGACGAGGGCTGTCAGCGCCACTTAGAGCCCGGCGAGGTCGAGGACCCGACCAGTACGATCACGGGCAACCCCGCGGAGTACCGCGAGCGCACCCACAAGTTCTTCGAGGTCTCCGAATTCGCGGACTTCCTCACCGACTTTTTGGACGGCCTCGAGGGGACCTCGAACGCTCGTAACCAGCCCCGGCAGTGGATCGAGGACGGCCTGCAGGACTGGTGTATCACGCGGGATATGGACTGGGGGATCGACTACCCCGGCGAGGGTAGCGTTGCTCCGGAGGAGCAACGAAGCGGAGGCGGCGAAGCCGCCGACGACGGCGACGACCTCGTCCTCTACGTCTGGGTCGACGCGCCGATCGAGTACATCTCGAGTTCGAAGCAGTACTCCGAGCGCGTCGGCGAAGACGCGTTCGACTGGGAGCAGGTCTGGAAGGGCGACGGCGAGATCATGCACGTCATCGGCCGGGACATCATCCAGCACCACGCGATCTTCTGGCCGGCGATGCTCGAGGGCGCGGGTTACAACAAGCCCCGCGGGATCGCCGCGACCGGCTTCATCACGATCAACGGCAAGGGGCTCTCGACGAGTCGCAACCGGGCGATCTGGGCGAAGGAATACCTCGAGGAGGGGTTCCACCCCGATCTACTGCGGTACTATCTGACGACGACCGGCGGGCTCCAACAGGACGTCGACTTCTCCTGGGACGCCTTCCAGGAGACGGTCAACGGCGAACTCGTCGGGACTATCGGTAACTTCTGGTACCGCTCGCTGCTGTTTGCCTACCGCAACTACGAGGGGACGCCGGACGCGGACGTCTCCGAGGAAGTCCGCGAGCGTATCGAGGGCGCGATCGGCGACGTGCGCGAGAACGTCAACGACTACTCCATGCGCGGGGTCGGCGGAGCGGCGACCGAACTCGCGCAGTTCGGCAACGAGTACATCCAGCGCAACGAGCCCTGGAAGCTCGACGCCGAGAGCGAGGACGCGACGCAGGTCATCCGCGACTGCGTCCAGATCGCCAAGGCCGTCGCCGTCCTGCTCGAGCCGATCACCCCCGACAAGGCCCAGGCCCTCTGGGCACAGATCGGCGAGGACGGCGATATCGCCGACGCGCATCTCGAGGACGCGCTCGAGGCTCCGCCACGGGACTTCGACGAGCCCGGCGAACTCTTCGAGAAGATCGAGGACGACCGCGTCGACGAACTGACTGAAAAGCTCGAGGAACGCGTCGCGGCCGCCTCGGACGATGGCGACGAGGAAACCGAAAGCGACGAAAGCACCGACGCGGAAGCCGACGGTATGAGTGACACCGATGATCTCGAGCCGCTGGCCGACGAGCGGATCGGGTTCGAGGACTTTCAGGAACTGGACGTCCGGGTCGGCCGGATCGAATCCGCCGAAGGGATCGAAGGCGCGGACGACCTCGCGCGCCTCGAGGTCGACATCGGCTTCGAGACGCGACAGATCGTCGCGGGGATCAAGCAACTACACGACCTCGAGGAACTGCCGGGCGAGAAGTGCGTCCTGCTCGCGAACATGGAGAAGGCCGAACTGTTCGGCGTCGAGTCCAACGGGATGATCCTCGCCGCGGGCGAGGAGGCCGATCTGCTGACGACCCACGGCGACGCCGCCGTCGGCGAGAAGATCAAGTAAGCGACTCGGTCGGGAACGGGTGGTTGGGCGGTCGTGTACCGGCCGTTCGACACCCCGCCACGGGACTATCTTTCTTTACGCTCTTGCGTAGCACATTGTTGATGGAGAGCTGTCTTGCGATTCCGTAGTGAGTCAAGCGAATCGAGAACTCATGACTCAGCAGTTCTGACGGCCAGTTACTGAATGCGGTCCGCAACGAAAGGCTGTATCAACAATCTCCTACGGAAGAGCGCTTTCTTTAAACAGCGAGAGAATCCCGCCGTTTACGGCGGGCGTGAATCGCGTCGCTCAACTATATAATCAGCGTTCAGCGATAATGCGGATATTTAAGTAATAGTGTGTTGTAGAATGACATACACCGAGGCGGTCACACCGCCCACTCAAATGCACAATATCGGGACTCCGGGACCCAGAACGTTCGAGACACCCTCTCGAACCGCTGTGGTGTCTCGGTCACAAGATAACTCTGAGTCCCATGCTGGGATAGGAGTAACGGCAGTGTGGCCCTGCCATCGGCCTGTCATGCCGACAAGTCGTAAACCAGCAAATATCCCAACCCAGCGGTGCGGTGCCGTGGGAAGCCCTGTCGTTTACGACGGGGAGGAGGTCACCTGTCAACCCGCCTCAAATACAGCTATGTGGCTAGATGCAATACGTTCTCATATGTCACAGAGTGACGGGCGCGCTCGAGGGGTCGTCGGTCGAGACGTGGGGTCGAACTGGCTCGCGGGACTTCCCGCCGCTTGCGGATCGGCGGAAGCCAGGGCGCTCGTCGTGATCGCCCTCTCGCTGTTTTCGCTCATGGCGCTTGGCAACCTCGCCGGCCTCTGGTAACGGTCCGATCCGGGCCCGCCGCTTGAGGCGGCGCGGCGGACCGGCGTTCGTCGCCACGCGGGGGTGACGTCCGGGAGCGCTGTCGCCAGTCCGCTCGGACGGGTCATACCTCGTCGACCAACTCGGAGAAGTCGTCGGTATCGACGATCGGCATCGTCTCTCCCTCGAGGCCCTGACGGTGCAGCGTCAACGCGGACTTGAACGCCGCCTCGCGGTCAGTGGCCTCGAAGGTGATCAGAAAGTCGTGTTCGCCGAGCGCGGCGTAGGAGTCGAGCAACTCGGTGTCGTGTCCCTCGAACTCCGTCCGGATCTCACCCCAGATCGTCGCGAGTTCCTGTACGTTCTGGACGTCGCGATCGGCGAGGTCGACGAGAGTGGCGTAGGTCGGCATAGGAAATCGGAGGGTCGATCCGCGGAAAACGGTTGGCGTGGCAGGCGACGGGACCGCAACCGGCGGTCCGAACTGGTACTCGAGGGCGAGTAAGCGACCGGTTTTTACGCCACCTGGCGTTAGCCCCCGACATGAGAAACGCGAAGATCGTCTGTACGCTGGGACCGGCGTCGAACGACCGGGGAACGATCCGGGAGTTGGCCGAGG
This sequence comes from Natrinema sp. H-ect1, assembly GCF_041821105.1. Classification (NCBI taxonomy): domain Archaea; kingdom Methanobacteriati; phylum Methanobacteriota; class Halobacteria; order Halobacteriales; family Natrialbaceae; genus Natrinema; species Natrinema sp. H-ect1. The sequence goes on from NZ_JBGUBA010000005.1 coordinate 105,965, forward strand.
CGGGGATGTCGGTCGCACGGCTGAACGCGAGCCACGGGAGCCGCGAGGACCGCGCCGCGTTGGTCGACCGGGTCCGCGCGGTCGACGAGGAGCGCACCGAGCCCGTCGCGGTCATGCTCGACATGCAGGGCCCCGAGATCCGGACCGCGCCCCTGCCCGAGGGGGAGACAGTGACGCTCGAGACGGGCTCGGAGATCCGCTTCGTCGAGGGCGAGACGGCGACGCCGGAGACCGTCGGGCTCTCGCTGTCGATCGACGCCGTCGAGCCCGGCGATCGGATCCTGCTCGACGACGGGTTGATCGAGGCAACCGTCCTCGGAACCGAGGGCGAGGGCGTCCGAGCCCGCGTCGATACCGGCGGCGACCTCGGCGGCCGCAAGGGGGTCAACGTCCCCGGCGTCGAACTCGACCTCGACGTCGTCACCGAGTCCGACCGAAAGGATCTCGAGCTGGCCGCCGAAAAGGAGGTGGACTTCGTCGCCGCGAGTTTCGTCCGGGACGCCGACGACGTCTACGAGGTCGACGAGGTACTCGAGGCGGCCGGAGCCGACATTCCGGTCATCGCGAAGATCGAGCGAGCAGGCGCGGTCGAGAACTTGGACGAGATCATCGAAGCGGCCTACGGCGTGATGGTCGCCCGCGGCGACCTCGGCGTCGAGTGTCCGATGGAGGACGTCCCGATGATCCAAAAGCGGATCATCCGGAAGTGTCGCGAGGCGGGGCGACCGGTCATCACGGCGACGGAGATGCTCGACTCGATGGTGACGGCTCGCCGACCCACCCGCGCGGAGGCCTCCGACGTCGCCAACGCCGTCCTCGACGGCACCGACGCGGTCATGCTGTCGGCCGAGACCGCGATCGGTGACCACCCCGTCGCCGTCGTCGACGCGATGGACAGCATCGTCCGCGAAGTCGAGGGCTCCGTGGAACACGCCGAACTGTTCGAGCAACGGGTCCCGGCCGCGGGCGAGGCGCGGACGGACGCGCTGGCTCGTTCGGCCCGCTTTCTGGCCCGGGATATCGACGCGGACGCGGTCGTCGCCGCGACCGAGTCCGGCTACACCGCACTCAAGACGGCGAAGTATCGTCCGGGCGTACCCGTCGTCGCCTCGACGCCGAGTCAGGCGGTGCGTCGCCAGCTCGCGCTGACCTGGGGCGTGACGCCGCTGTATGCCTCCGTCTCGGATCAGGGTGCCGACGCCGTCGTCGAGAAGGCCGTTCAGGCCGCGTTAGACGCCGGCATCGCTGAAAGCGGGGATACCGTCGTCGTCCTCTGTGGCATGATGACCGAACTCGAGGGGGCGAACACGACGAACATGCTGAAGGTCCACGTCGCGGCCGACGCCCTGACGACCGGCCAGGTGGTCGTCGAGGGCAGGGCGACCGGGCCGATCGTTCACGCCACCGACGGCGATCTCTCGGGAGTCCCCGAGGGAGCGATCCTCGCGCTGTCGGCCGACTTCGACGCGGAGTTCTCGAGCGAGACGGACCGGATCGGCGGGATCGTCAACGCCCAGCGGGGGATGACCGGTTATCCGGCGATGATCGCCCGCGAACTGGGCGTGCCGATGATCAGCGACGCGGACGTGGCGGCGCTGTCGGCCGGCGAGACGGTCACCGTCGACGCCGAGCGCGGCGTCGTCTACGGCGGCGATATCGGGGGTCGTCCCGAGCGCCCCTGAGACCGACTGTTGGACCGATTTCCCGGTGTAACTGCAGGACATCGGGGTTGGACCGGTGATACCGTACAACGGGCCGTCCGCCCCGCGCTCGGACCACGGGTTTTTGACGGCGGATCCGTTACAATCAGCCATGGCAGACGAACCGTCCGGGACGCGAGACGACGCCGACGACGACCGGACCGAGCGGTCGGTTACGGGGCCCGACGCGACCCGGACCGACTCGGGCGAGGGCTGGGACGTCGCCGACCGGAGCGGCGACGCGGACCGAGACGATTCCGTTCGGGACGAGCGCGTCGACGATGACGACCGCATCCCGCTCGACCTCTCGGACTCGAGCGATGACGCGGCCGACGTGGACGACGATGAGGACGAGTACGCGCCGGAGCCGAACGAGACGCCCATCGAGCCCGGGGAGCCGGAACTGGAAAGCGCGCTGTTCGTCCTGCTGGGGGCGATCGCGATGGTGTTGGTTCTCGTTCGTCTCGTAATGATTCCGCTCGGCTGAGGCGGACTCGTCGCCACCGATCGCGTGAGAGTCAGGGGACCGAACGATAAAATCACTCGGCGACTGCGGTAAACATTTAATCGGGGCGAGACCTTAGCCCCGGATATGGTGGAATCCCTCGCGGGGAACGTGCCGCTTTTGCTCCTAGTCGCGGGACTCGTGTTGATGGTCCTCGAGGCGGTGTCTCCCGGCGCACATCTCATCGTCATCGGCGTCGCGCTCGTCGGTGCCGGGCTGCTCGGTGTGTTGTTCTCGCCCTTCGCGAACGTCCTCGTGTTGGCCCTGTTGACGCTGCTTATCGGTGCCGCGGCCGCCTACGTCTACCGCGAGTTCGACTTCTACGGCGGCAAAGGTACTGCCAGGACGACCGACTCGGACTCGCTGGCCGGCGTGACGGGTTACGTCACCGAGACGGTCACGACCCGCAGCGGCGAGGTCAAACTCGAGGAGGGCGGCTTCGCTCCCTACTACAGCGCTCGGACCACCGACGGACGGATCGAGGAGGGCTCGGAAATCATCGTCATCGACCCCGGCGGTGGGAACGTTCTGACCGTCGAGTCCCTCGATGCGATCGGCGAGGACGAGATCGACCGCGCGCTCGCACGCGATCAGGCCGAGACCGAGGCGGCCGCTGAAGCCGATGCCGCCTCGGTGGCCGACACGGAGACCGACGACGAACCGGCCGATGACGCCGCGGTCGACCCCAACGACACCGAACCGGAAACGGAGACGGAAACGGAACGGTGAGGTCCCGATCGGGGCAGACATGTCGACGAAACAAGGGAACGCTTTTCCCCCCGCCGCCGTAAGGCGGGGATATGGTGGTCCAACTCATACCGATGCAGGCCCTCGGTGGGGCCCTGCTACTCGTCGGTGCCCTCTTGCTCGTCCTCGTGATCGCCGCGCTGCTGAGCGCGATCGAGATCGTCGACGCCTACGAGAAACGCGCGCTAACCGTCTTCGGTGAGTACCGAAAACTGCTCGAGCCGGGGATCAACTTCGTCCCGCCGTTCGTCTCGAACACGTACGCGTTCGACATGCGAACCCAGACGCTGGACGTGCCCCGGCAGGAAGCGATCACGCGCGACAACTCGCCCGTGACCGCCGACGCCGTCGTCTACATCAAGGTGATGGACGCCAAGAAGGCGTTCCTGCAGGTCGACGACTACAAACGGGCCGTCTCGAACCTCGCCCAGACGACGCTGCGTGCCGTGCTGGGTGACATGGAACTCGACGACACGCTGAACAAGCGCCAGGAGATCAACGCCCGCATCCGCCAGGAACTCGACGAACCCACCGACGAGTGGGGGATCCGCGTCGAATCGGTCGAGGTCCGCGAGGTCAACCCCTCGAAGGACGTCCAGCGCGCGATGGAGCAACAGACCTCCGCCGAACGGAAACGCCGTGCCATGATCCTCGAGGCACAGGGTGAACGCCGCAGTGCCGTCGAGAAGGCCGAAGGTGACAAACAGAGCGAGATCATCCGTGCCCAGGGTGAAAAGCAGAGCCAGATCCTGGAGGCACAGGGAGACTCCATTTCGACCGTGCTGCGAGCCCGCTCGGCCGAATCGATGGGCGAGCGCGCCATCATCGACAAAGGAATGGAGACGCTCGGCGAGATCGGCCAGGGCGAGTCGACGACGTTCGTCATGCCCCAGGAACTCACCTCGCTGGTCGGGCGCTACGGCAAGCATCTCTCGGGCAGCGACGTCGAGGCGGACGGTCAGGAACTCGAGAGCCGCGAGTTCGACGACGAGACGCGCGAACTGATCGGCCTGGACGACATCGCCGAGATCATCGGCGAGATCGACCAGGAGGCCGAGATGGACGTCGAGGCGATGGAACAGGAGGCCCAGGCGATCAAGGAAGGCCAGGACACGGCGGATATCTCGGATCCCGACGAGGTCATCGAACAGATGGATCAGGACTTCCAGGGCCAGACCGACGGTGGGACCGGCGTGCCGAGCGACGAGGCCGGCGACGACCCCTCGTCCAGCGACTGATCGGCCCGCCCCGCGCTCTTTTGCCGACGCAGCCGTCCAGTAACCGGTCACTATCGGAAAACAGGACGGAGCGAAACCTGTTTTACGGGTCGAACCGTTGTGGACCGTAGATAGACATGACGAAGCCCGACGGGGTCGACGACGAGAAACGAGCGACCCTGCGCCGATTCGCTGCCCTCGGTGCTGCCTCCCCGCTCGTCGGTCGCGCCGACACAGCGGCGGCTGAAACGGGCGAAAGCGACGCGCGCGACGCGATCGCGGGCTACCTCTCGACGACGCCCGGTGCCCACTTCTCGAAGATCCGCGATGACCTCCAGCTGGGGACCGGCGAGACCCAACACCACCTCCGCCGACTCGAGGACGCCGGCGCGATCGAACGCTACCGCGACGGCGACTACAAGCGCTATGTCACCGCCGGCCGGTTCGACGAGTTCGAAAAACGGGCGCTTGGCTACCTCCGGCGGGAGACCCCACGTGGCATGCTGATCGAACTCCTCTTGACGCCGTCGGCGACGGCCGCCGATCTCGCGGACGCACTCGAGGTCTCCGCACCCACGGTCAGCAAGTACGCCGGCGAACTCGAGGAGGCGGGCCTGCTCTCGCGGGCGGACGGCTACGCCGTCGAACGACCCGAGACGGTGCTGGTGCTGGTGGTTCGCCACGCCGACTCCTTCGGCGATCGCGCGCGGACGCTGGCCCGGAACGCCGACGGCTATCTGTCCTACCAAGGTTCCCCATCCGAGTAATACGGCTTCCTCCCCGGTTACAGCGACTCGAGCGCCGCCGGGAGCCCCGTCAGCCCCTCGAGTTCGACGGTCGCGTTCGGCGGCCGTTCGTGATTGCGGTTGTGGTCCCGTCGCACGTAGACCGTCTCGAGGCCCGCTGCCTGCCCCGCGGCGACGTCTTTGTGGGAGTCGCCGACGTAGACACCTTCCGCGACCCCGAGGGTGGCCAGCGCGTCCTCGATGTAGTCGGGGTCGGGCTTGCGCCGCTCGTACCCCTCGAACGTGGGGTCCCGTCCGCGGACGACGTCGAAGTCGATCCCGACGTAGTCGGCGACGAACGCGGCGGTCTCGTGACGGTTGTTGGTTACGAGCCCCACCGTCGTCCGGTCGGCGAGGTCCCGGATCGTCGCGACGTCGTCGTAGATCCCACGCTCGCCGGCACGGAGCCGATCGTGGGTGCCCCGCGAGGCGTAGCGCTCTTTCAACTCCCAGAAACGGTCGGGATCGACCCCCAACTCCTCGCAGTGGGTCCTGATCCGCTCGGCGTCGTGTCGCCTGAAGTCCTCGCGCTGTGCCGGCGACGGATCGACCTCGAGATCGGCTACGGCCGCGTCAGCGGCGTCGGCGTATACCTGCGGGTCGGTGCGCGGTCCCTCGAGAACGATCCCGTCCATGTCGAACAGTACCGTCGTCGTCATTCGGCGCTGCTAGGGGAGCGAGCGAAAAGAGGGTTCGGCAGCCGCGGGGCTCGTGAAACGATCGACAAACGGCAGCGAAATGAGCCCCTTGATCGGTTCCGTCTCAGATGTCGACCTTCCAGGTGGTACTCGAGGAGTACCCCCACTTTTCGATCTTGACGTCGTAGTCACCCTCCTGGAGCGCTGTAATGTTCGAGCCGACCTCTTTGGCCGTCATCCCGAGTTCCTGGCCGATCAGACGGGATTTGAAGTAGGTCTTCGTCGCCGCGTTGTTCCGAAGGTACTCCAAAATCCGGCGCTGTTTGCTCGTGAGGTCGGGGGCCATTGCAGTGCTCATACCCGATCGGATGGGAGGAACACCCTTAGGGGGTTTGGTACGTGCAGTTAACCCGCCGCCGTCCTGCGATTTTTGTGGCCGGTAATCGATGTATACTGCCGTCGAAAGCTTTCGTTGGTACGCGAGGTTAATATATATTTGCTGGCGACTGTCATCTGTACGTGTCCGTTTCCGATCGGCGGAATCGCCCGGCTGTCGGGCCGTGAAACCGGCGAGTCGGTGCCGGTGACGGTCAGCTGTCGGCGTCGTAATAGTTCGTTAGGAACGGGCCAAACGAACATGCAACCGCCTGCCCGAGCGCCGCCGTCCGGTCGGTGAGCCGATCCGTGAAGACGCCGACCGCGCCTGCCCCTTCGGCGAGTCCCTCGGTGCCGAGCAGTTCGTCCATCACCGGCCCCAACTCCCGGCCGTCCTCGAGTCGCGCCGCGACGTCGTCCGGAAGACGGATCGTCGGACCGGCACCACGTTCCAATCGATCGCCGTCGGTGACCGCGCCCCACATGATCAGCGAGAGGCCCGGTGTTCCCTCGAGTCGCGCGACCCCGCCCTCGAGGCCGACGCCGTAGTCGGCCCCGGTCGCCTCGAGCGCCCGTCGGGCACGGTTCTCCGCACCCGTGACCGTCTCCGCGACCGATCGGGGCTGTTCGCTCACGCCGGAGTCGACGGCGACCGGGCGGACGGTCGCTTCGTCTCGCTCGATGGTCCGTTCGACCGCGTCGATCTTGACCGGGTTCGTACTCCCGACTGCGATCTCCATATCGGCCGTTCGAGCGGGGCCGATTTGGGGGCTGTGTTTCCGCTCGCGTTCGCAGTTTTACTCCGCCTATCTATCATGCTCTTTTGCCCGAATTACCCGTTTTCGGGGGATGTGCGGTTGGGATTTCGAAACCCTTAACCCTCGAGTGTCTGAACGTGGGAGGTAACGACTCCGCCCGGGCTTTTACGATCGGTTCGGCCGGGAGCATTCGCGATATGACTAACGCACCATCGAACACGAGAGTACGACGTAGCGAACCCGAAACGAACGAAACGGAAACCGAAACGGAAGAGGAGGATCTCGTCTGTCCGGAGTGTGCGGGCAATCTCGTCGTCGACGACGAACACGGCGAAACGGTCTGTGAGGACTGTGGACTGGTCGTCGAGGAGGACTCCGTCGACCGCGGTCCCGAGTGGCGCGCGTTCGACGCCGCCGAGAAGAACGAGAAGTCCCGCGTGGGTGCGCCCACGACGAACACGATGCACGACAAGGGGCTCTCGACGAACATCGACTGGCGCAACAAAGACGCCTACGGCAACTCGCTTGGCTCGCGCCAGCGCGAGAAGATGCAGCGCCTGCGCAAGTGGAACGAGCGCTTCCGAACTCGTGACTCCAAGGAGCGCAACCTGAAACAGGCCCTCGGCGAGATCGACCGCATGGCCTCCGCGCTCGGCCTCCCGACGAACGTCCGCGAGACGGCGTCGGTCATCTACCGACGTGCACTCGACGAGGACCTGCTCCCCGGTCGCTCGATCGAGGGCGTCTCGACGGCCTGTGTCTACGCCGCCGCCCGGCAGGCCGGCGTTCCCCGAAGTCTCGACGAGATCGCCGACGTCTCCCGCGTCGAGAAAAACGAGATCGCACGCACCTACCGCTACGTGGTTCGGGAACTCGGCCTCGAGGTCCAGCCGGCCGATCCCGAGAGCTACGTGCCCCGCTTTGCTTCCGGACTGGAACTCTCCGACGAAGCCGAACACCGCGCGCGGAGCCTGCTCCAGAACGCCAAGGAGAAGGGCGTCCACAGCGGTAAGTCGCCGGTCGGCCTCGCCGCGGCAGCAGTCTATGCCGCCGCACTCCTGACCAACGAGAAGACCACGCAGGCCGCCGTCTCCGATGTCGCCGACATCTCCGAAGTCACGATTCGGAACCGCTACCACGAACTCCTCGAGGCCGAGGAGACTATCGGCCTGGCCTAACTCGCGGCGACGTTCGCCGAAACGATACCGTTTTCCCCGCTCTCGTCCGCACTGCGTAGCAATGAGCCTTCGATTCGATTCGTTCGTTCTCGCGGCGTCGACGGCCGACCTCGCCGACGAGCCCGCGGCCCGCGACCACGCCGACGCGATCGAGTTCCGGATGGATCTGGCCGACGACCCCCTCGCCGCCCTCGAGGCCTACGACGGCGACCTCCCGATCCTCGCGACCAACCGCGCCGCGTGGGAGGGCGGCGAGTGGGACGGAACCGACGAGGACCGACTCGAGACGCTTGCCGAAGCGACCGCGCTCGCGGGCGTCGACGCGATCGACGTCGAACTCGCGTCGATCCTCGAGGGTGGGGCCGAGGGGCTGCTCGAGACGGCCCGCGACCGCGACGTCTCGATCGTCGCCTCGGCCCACGACTTCGAGGGGACGCCACCCCGCACGGAGTTGGTACGGACACTGACCGAAGCGGGCAAGTACGCCGACGTCGCGAAGCTGGCAGTGACCGCGGAGTCCACGGCGGACACCCTGGCGCTGCTGTCGGCGACCGAGCAACTGACCGCCCACGGGGACGCCGTCGCGACGATGGCGATGGGCGAGGTCGGGAGCCACACGCGGGCCGTCGCGCCGGTCTATGGGTCGAAGATCGGCTATGCACCCGTCGATCCCGCAGAGGCGACTGCGCCCGGGCAGTACGACCTCGAGACGCTCGCGGAGCTGGTCGGTCGGCTCGAGTGAAAACGAGCGAAATCGGAATGTTAAGGGTCGGGGTCCCCTACGACCCCAACACACAATGACATGGTTCCGTGCGCTTCTCGCGGCCGGCCTCTCGATACTCCTGCCGGGTGCGGGCCATCTCGTAATCCGGGACTGGCTTCGCGCCGCCGTCTTCGCCGGCCTCTTCATCTCGGCGAGTGCGATCTTCCTGCCGATCGAACAGCTCACCGCCGCCGGGCCGATGACGAGCGTCGGCGATATCAACGCGTACGCGGACATCATGGCCAAGGAGACCGACGCGATGACCCAGTTCCTGCTCTCGTTTATCGGTCTCTTCGCCGCGATCGACGCGACCTTCCGCGCACTCGGGTTCCCACCGGGCAGCGATACCGGCGGGGACGGCGCGACCTGTCCCGAATGCGGGAAGGAAGTCGACGAGGACCTCGAGTTCTGTCACTGGTGTACGACCCGGCTCGAGCCCGCCGCCGACGAAGAGCCGACCCACTCCTGACGCCCCCTCGTTCGGACCGATCCGACCGATCACTGTCGGCGGCATATACCCACGCTAGTAGTACTTCCACGGAGCCCTTTTGTCTCCGCGTCGGATACCACGGCCATCGTCGTCGGCCCCGCGGGCCGGCGGGAGTGACTTCGAATGCGAAGTGACGGAACACGACGTACCGACGACAGTGGGACGGCCGACATCGAACGCGAACGGTACGCGAGCTACCGGGACGGCAACGGGCAGGTCATCGTCGATCGACGGAACCCCGCGGCGTGGGTTCGATCGACGGTCGTTCGCCCCTGCGTTCGATAGCGTCAACGACACTGGCTACAGACGAACTCGGTTGGACTGACCGCCTTGAGCTGTGGCTCCGGAAGGTACCGGCCGCACTCGCGACACCAGGACCAGTAGATCCGGTGTGGATCGGCCGGCTCCGCGCCGGCCGTTCCGGCCGCCGACGCCTCGTCGCGCTCGATCGTCACGGACCGATCCGCGACGCCGGTGACCGTGCCGTCGATCGGGGCGTGCTGGGCGGTACTGATCCCGTCGCCCGGACGGGCGATCAGCTCGCCCGGTTCGACCTCGTCGCCGGCCCGAACGATCGGCTCGCTGGGCGTCACCACACCCTCGAAGGCGGGGTTCGTCAGCAACGGCACGACGACGCGTTCCGGCTCGAGCCGGGCCGTCGGGGCCGTCTCGTGGCTCGATTCCGACCAGGCCGCCGACGCGAGGACGTTGATCCGGCCGCCGCTCCCGAGGCGGTTCTCCTCGACGACCGAGTCCGCCATGACGAGCAGACAGTTCGTCCGCTTTCGGACGCCGAACTCGTCCGGCGGGCGCTCGATCTCGAAGCACCAGCCCGGCCCACCGTCGAGGATGACCTCGTTTGCCCCCAACTCGTCGGCTCGCCCCGCGGCCTCGAGGAGGTCGGTCGCGGGCGTCCCGACCGGGACCCGGAGGAACCGGTGGGTGGGGACGCGGCCGTCGACGTGGACGAACTTCTCGGTCATCGGCTCGCCGTCGACCAGCGCTCGAGCGACGTTCGCGAGCGTTTCGGTGTTCTGGACGATCCAGCCGTGGTCCATGGGCAACTCGTCGCCCGCCATGACGACGCCCGCAACGATCCGCATGAGGACCGTCTCCATCCCGAACTCGTACTTGTCGGCGGTGTAGGCGATCACGACGCCCGTTTCGGTCCCGTCGATCGGCAGGTCGCCGGGCTCGTAGACCGTCGCCTCGGTCGCCGCCTCGAGGTCGCCCAGCCACGCCTCGCGGTCGGTCCGCTTGGCGGCGACGACGATCCGATCGAACGCTCGATCGAGCAGGCCGTCGAACAGCGCCGCCAGTTCGTCGGCCCGCTCGAGACCCAGCCACTTGTCCATGTAGTAGTTGGGCTCGCTCTCCTGGTGGTTGACCAGCAGCGAATCGACCTCCTCGAGCCGGTCCCACTTGGCGTAGGTTGGGAACCCGGCACCGCCGGCCCCCGCCAGTCCGGCGTTTCGCAGCGTCACCGCGAACGCCGGCGGTTCGACCGCGCTGACTTTCTCTCGAGTGACGCTCATAGCGTGTTATTGGTGTGGGGCCAGCTACCATAGATAGTGTATACCGTTTCCGTGACGCGATCGAAAAACGATCCGTTAGCGGCCGAGTCGATATCAGGTCCGATGACAGTCCGGGTTTCCGTGGGTCGATCGGCGGCGTTCGATCCGCCGTGACATCTTCGTGCCCTATGTTACCAATTAACTATGAGGGCGAACCGACGGGTCGAGGAAACCCGCTATTTTTCGATGATACTCTCCTCGACGGCCTCGCCGAAGTGTCGGGCCGTGTCCTCGTAGTACAGCAGGATCTCGTCGCCGGCCTCGAGGTCGGTCACTGCCTTGCGGCCCTCGTCGGCGGCGACCTTGATCGTCTCGGCGTTCTGGAGCAGGGTCTCGACGCGGTCGCCCTCGGCGGTCTCGAGGGCGATCCGGAACATCGGTCGCTGTTCGATCTTGACCCGGCCGACGATGGCCTCGCGGGTGTTGCCGTCGGTGTCGACGACCTGGACCTCGTCGCCGCTTTGCAGTTCCGAGAGGTACTTCGTCCCGCCGTCGGGCGTGCGAACGTAGGCGTGGACCGCGCCGGCGTTGACCCGGAACGGCCGCGAGGCGACGTAGGGCGATTCGGCCGTCTCGGCGTGGACGAAGACCAGCCCGCGGCTCATCGAGCCGACGAGCATCCCCTCGTCGTGTTCGAGCAGGCTGCCGGTATCGATACAGACCCGGTCCGCGCTGCCGGCGCGTTCGACCTCGAGGACTTCGGCGGTGGTCAGATCGAGGCTCTCACGGGCGGCCTCGTCGCGGACCTCGACGGTCTCGCGGATCTCGTCGGGATCGTCCGAATCCAGCAGGACGGCGTCGGAGCCGATCTCGAGCGTCTCGAAGGCCGTCTTGGCCTCCTCGGCGCTGGTGACGCCCGCGATCAGGTTCGTCTCCTCGCCGATCCGGGCGATCAGGTTCTCGAGGGGGATGATCGTCCAGTCCTCGCCGACGACGATGGTGTGGTCGGCCTCCTCGGCAGCGGTCTCGGCGAACCGTTCGTACTCCTTGCCGAGGATGCGGACGTACGCGCCCCGCTGGAAGTCGCCGTCCCGGCGCAGCGTCGAGAGGTCGGCCGAGCCCGCGAAGTCCTCCGGCAGGTCGATCGTCGCGTCGCCCTCGCCGTTCTTGCCGACGACGATCGCGTCCGCCTGCGATGCGGCCGACTCGTCCGTATCGCCGTCGTCGGCTTCGGCGTCATCGATGTCGTCGACCAGCGTCACGTCCCCGTCGGTCCGAAACGCCGCGACGTTGATCTCGCCGAGTTCGCGGACGCGCTCCACGTCGTCCTCGTCGACCAGTACCCAGTCTGCACCCGCCTCGAGCGCGGCGGTGATCCGCGCCCGGCGGTCGTCCCAGTCGCCGACGGCATCGTCGGCTTTCACCCAGACAGCTCGCGTCATGAATCGACTCTCGAAGGGAACCGGCTTGAACGTGGCGGATCGGGCAGGGGCGTCGGTTCGGTCGGTGATTCCCCGCCGACTCGACCGCTCGCGATCGATTCGCCGTGATGATATTCTGTTTCGTACCAATTACCTCGACACCTGCGATAGTAACGATAGTAACAATACTTTCAGGATAGCTGATAATACATGTCCGGGAGAGCGTTCGAGTATGGGTCAGCGACACCTCGAGGCCGAAGCCGCACCGTCGATCGACTGTGCCGTCCGCCGACTCGAGGTGGACTCTGCTATCGCGGTCGCCCGCGCGGCGTTCGACCACGCCGGCGAGCTGGCGACGCTGGCGTACGATCGGACCGCCGCCGTCCTCGGTGCGGTTCGACTCGCCGCCCGCCGGACCGACGCCGGCGAACCCGACCGCGACGAGATCGCCGCCGCGTTCGACGTCGACCCGGAGCGGGTCGTCGCCGCCGACGAGTTGCTGGCGTCGCATCTCGGGTCGCCCGCCGACGCCGACGCGGTCCGCTCGCTGCGTCGCGCTCTTCTCGTGGCCCGAGAGGTCCTGACCGCCGTCGAACGCGACCGCAACGCTGGCCCCGAGCTTCCGGGTTCGCGCCTCGCCCACGCCGCGCCCGCCCTCCTCGCTCGCGCGAACGCGCATCTCGATCCCAGCACCGACTACGAACACCCGGGACTCGAACCGGCGGCGCTGCGGGCCCACGTCGAGCGCCTCGAGGCCGATCTCGCGTTCGCCCGGCTGGGGCCGCGGCTGTACGCGCTCGTCCACGAGGACGACGGCGAAACCGACGAGAACTGAACCGCTCCGCTGTCTCCCCGCTGACGCCCCCTCCCGACTACCGTCGATCGCCGCCCTCGTCCATGAGCTTGTGCCGGAACGCCCGGTAGGCGTTCTCGCCGCGCTCGGTTAGTTCGACGACACGGCGGCGGCCGACCGACTCGATCGTGACGTAGCCGTCCTCCGAGAGGGGCTCGAGGACGTGACTGTCGAGGACGCGGAAGGCCCCCTTGTCCTCGCCGGCGCGCTCGTCGGGCGAGCGTCGATCGGCCATGAACGCGAGTTCCCGATCCCGTGCGTACTCGATGAGGTCTTTCTTCTTCGGTGGAGCGGTCCGGTCGTCGTGAAAGCCCTCCCACGCGCTCGGCTCGGCGAGGAACTCCATGATCGCGACCTGGTCGCGGGTCGGCGACTCGATGGGGTAGGTCGGGATCTCCTCGATTTCGTCGAGGCCGAACGAGACCGGCTCGGTCGTTCCGTCGTGGGCGTACTCGGCGGGCTCGACGTAGTAGGCGTGAGCGTCCGTCGAGACGTCCATACACGCGATGGTCGCGCCGATCGCCGGGATCGTCCCCGCGCCGGAGACGTTGACGTACACCTGGTCCTCGGCGTGGACATCCGCGATCGTCGTCACGTCCCCGAGGACGGCGTAGACGTCCGTCAGGTCACACTCCCGGGTCCGGACCTCGGGGACGATCGCCTCGAGTTCCGCGCGGAGTTCCTCGTGATAGTCGGCCGTCGCCGTCGCGTTTCGCTCCTCGACGCCGCGGTCCGCCCCGCCCGGTCGCCGCCCGTCGCCCCCCTCGTCCTCGAGCAGGTAGACCAGATCCGCCCGCTGGTCCCGGATCGGCTCGAGGATCCGGTCGAACTCGTAGCCCAGCGGGACGACGTGGACTCGCTTGACGACATCCATACGGTGTGGGACTCGTCAGTAAAAATAACTGCTACGGATCGACGGTGGGCTCGAGTCGAACCCTCGACGATCGCTGCGTTTCGGCCCCCGACCTCCCCACCGTTCGGGTGGGACTGAAAGGGGCGACCGGGGTCGCGAGGCGAGACGACGGAAGCACTGGAGCGAACGGAGTGAGCGAAGCGCGCAGCGAGTCGCAGCCCGCGAGCGCGGTCGGGGCTTTCAGAACGTATTCGCGGTACCGAGACGGTTCGCAGAGACGCGATCTACAGTCGCCGCTGAACCGGTTCACACACGAGACGATAGTCGGCGAAACGTTCAGAACGCCCCCGCCCCTACATGCACTCGAATGGCCGCCTACGACGCGATCTGTTTCGATCTCGATCACACCCTCTGTACCTCGACCCAGGACGCCGAGACGCTGCTCGAGTCGACTTTCCACCGTGCCGGCCGCGAGCCGTTCTGTACGCCGGCGGACCTGCGCGCTGCGGTCCCGGACCTGCCGACCGCCGAGACCGACCGTGAGTTCTACGACAACCTCTTTACCGAAGTGGCGACGCGAACGGGCGTCGACACTGCCGTCGCCCCACAACTCGCCGCCGAGTACCTCGCGGCGCGGGATCCGACCGCCGTCGAGTTCCGCCCGGGCGCGAAGGCGGCCCTCGAGTCCGCCCGCGAACGGGGTCGGGTCGGACTCATCACGAACGGCGGTCGGGAGACACAGACGCGGAAACTGCGGGCGCTGGACATTGCGGACGCGTTCGACGTCCGTGTCTTCACGGAGCCAAGTGCTGGGATCCACCCGAAACCGCACGCGGCCCCCTTCGAACGCGCACTGGCCGAACTCGACGTCGGACCGGACGCGGCGATCCACGTCGGCGACTCCCTCCATGCCGATATCGCCGGCGCCAACGCGATGGGGCTGGACTCGGCGTGGCTGGCGACCGACGCCGACGGTCCGCGCGATCACGAGCCGACCTACGAACTCGCCTCGCTCGAGGCCTTCGACACGATCGTCTGACCGCTACTCGTCGGGCAGGAGGTCAGTATGGATCACGGCCCGGTACTGGGTGTCGGTCCCCGTCTCGAGGCGCTTGAGCAGGGCGGCCGCGTCGGCGAAGTTCTCCGGAACGGTGAACTCGTCGCTCGTATCGTCGTCGCGTCGTTTACAGAACTTCACGAACGCCAGCAGGTTCTCGTAGGTACCCGGCCGGGCGTAGACTACGCCGATGTCTCCCTCGAGCCGCGCCTGCCAGTCATCGATCACGGGCTCGACCTCGCCGCGGGGCCCCTGCATCCGTTCGGTCAGTTCTTCGGCGTCGACCGCGCCCTCTTCGATCATCCCGTCGAGAACCGCCTGGACGTCCTCGGTGCCGCCCTCGAGCGCCGGGGCGTCGGCCTCGGCCGCAAGTAGCTCCGCGAAGGCCTCGACCTCCGCGCGCCGGACCGCGACGGGGTAGACGAACTCGTGGGTCTCTTTCGGCAGCGTGTACGACTTGGCCGCGACGCCCTGTTCGCCCTCGCCCGGACTGCCCAGCATGAGATCGAGTATTCCCATACTCGAAACAGGTAGTGTGAGTCGAATAAGCCTTCCGCGCTCGCACCGGTTCGGTTCCCCGCTCGAGCGGCCCTCCTACCACTCCTCGCTCAGCGCCGCTTTCGCGCCGCCGTAGCCGCCGGCGGTCGTCCACGTCCGACCGCTGGCGACGTGTTCGACCTCGTAGGCCCCACCGCAGGCCCCACACTGGTAGCCGCCGGGCGATTTGACCGGCTTCGATGCCCGATGGCGCTTCGCGTGCCAGTCACACTCCGGCTCGAGACACCGCAGGACGTAGCGCGGGTCGGCGAACTCCTCGCAGTGCCGTGGCGCCTCGAGCGCGGCGGCCCGCTCGCGAAACCGCGGCCCGTGACCCGACTCGCCGAACTGCTGGAACTCCCAGGCGTGGACGAGTTCGTGCCTGACGATCCCCGCGAAGGCGGGCCACTCGTAGGCCTCGTAGGCCCGCCGCGCCAGTACGATCGTCGCCGTTTCGGTCTCGGCGTCCCATCGACACGCGCCCGCCCGCCGTTTGGCCCGCGTCGAGACCGCCCACTCGAGTGCCTCGAGCGCGACCGGCAGGTCGTACTCGGCGACGACCTCGCGGGCGTGGATCCGCGCGCGGGCGAGGATCTCGTCCGCGAGGGTGAGGTCCGCGTCGTCGGTCACGGGCCGACGGATGACCGGCGAGGCCGAAATCCTTCCGGAACGGCGGGATACTTGCGCCGCCGGAACCGAGTCGAACCAAATGAGCGACCGCGATCTCCCGACGCCCCGTACCCCCGACCCCGACACACCCGTCCGACCGTCCGCGCTCGTGCTGCCGGCCGTCGCCGACCCGCCGCTTACCGAACGTCGTCCGTGGCTCGAGCGCGCCGAGATCACCGACGCCGTGGCGGTCCCCGGGACGGACACGCTGCTGTACGTGGCCGAGGACGGCGTTGCCGTCACGACGACCGGGATCGGCAAGAGCGACGCCGCGACGACCGTCACCGCCCTGCTTGCGGCCCCCGGCGTCGATCTCTCGTCGGCCTACGTCGTCTCGACGGGGATCGCCGGCGGCCCGCCCGCCCGGACCGCGCTCGGCTCGGTCGTCGTCGCCGACGCGATCGTCGACTGGGACCGCAAACACCGCTGGGACCGCGGGGACGCCGATGCGAGCCCCGCGGCCGACGACCCGGCGGACCGGCTCGATCTCCTCGCGTATCGGCCCCGCGACTACGTCCACCGCCTCGAGCCGCGACTCGTCGAGCGCGCGCAGTCGGTCGCCGCGAGCGTCGACCTGCGATCGGCCGACGCCGTCCGGGCGTCCCAGCCGCAGTATCCCGACGCGCCGGCGGCGGGCCCGACCGTCGAGACGGGGACCAGCGTCTGCGGCGACGAGTTCTGGCACGGTCGCGAGCGCGCCCGCGAGGTCGCGTGGCTCTGTGAGGCGTACGGCGTCGCTCCGTTCCTCGCGACCCAGATGGAGGATGCAGCGACGGCGACGGCCCTCGAGCGGTTCGACCGGCTCGAGCGCTACCTGAGCGTGCGGGCGGTGGCCAACTACGACCGGCCGGCCCCCGGTCAGTCGGCCGCCGAGAGCTTCGACGGCACCGATGCGAGCCGCGAGCTGGCGATCGACAACGCCGCCCGCGCCGCCGGTGCGGTCGTCGACGACCTCGTCGCCGCGGACCCGCTCGGACTCGACGGCTGACGCGACACGCCCGACTCAGACCGGACGGCAGCCGCCGTTCTCGACGAGGGACTCGAGCGCGTCGATGACCGCCTCGCGCTCGCCGTCGCGGACCACGGGCCCCTGCTCGAGCTGGAGCCCGCCCCGGTCCCCGTCGGCGAGCCAGTTGACGAAGTTGTTCGGACTGACGCCGGCGTAGGGACCGTCCGACACCGCCTCGACTGGGGTGGAGACAACGCGCTCGAGGCGGTGGCACACGCGTCGCTTGATCGCGGCATCGACCCCGCCGCCGACGACGACCCGATCGTCGGCGAGCCCGTGGAGGCTGATGACGGTCTCGAAGCCGCGGTCGGCGATCGCCGACAACAGCGGGTAGTCGGCCGGGTCGATGGCCGACGAGGGCGGATGCCACGCCTCGAACGCGTCGTCCTCGTCGTAGCCGAGACACGCCCAACAGCTCGCGTCGGACAACCGGGTCGCGAGTTCGAGGGCCTGCTCTCCGGTGCCGGGTTCGACCCCGCCGCCGTGGGCCGCACAGACCAGCACGTCGTCGTTCGCGCCGTCGTCGTACAGTAGTTCCGTACAGTGGCCCGTCGCGGTCCGTGCGACGGGCCGCGTCGTGAGCGTCGGTTCCGACACGGACTCGGGCTACGACGGTTGCCGGGGTAACTCTTGGCACGGTAGCTGAGGCCGGGCTTGCCGGAGAGCGACCGGTCACGGCCGATTATTAAATCTCTCGAGGATATTTGCTAATGATTGCTGTAGAAACGCCGTTTTGTAGCAGCCGATTTAATAAGTCTCCGCCCGCGAGATCGATCCACGATGGGTCACAACGAGTCGACCCGCGCTCGTGACTCGAGTTCACACGCGGGTCACGACCACGATCACGGCCACGGTGACGACACCACGAGCAGCCGCAAACTCGCCGCCGTCTCGGTGATCAACGTCGTCGGCTTCCTCGTCGAACTCGCTGGCGGGCTGGCCTTCGGCTCCGTCGCGCTCATCAGCGACGCCGTCCACATGCTGTTCGACGCGCTGGCGTACGTGATGGCTTTCGCCGCCGCCCGCGTCGCCGAGGGGTACGGCGACGACGAGCGCTGGTCTTACGGCCTCCACCGCCTCGAGCCGTTCGCGGCCTTCCTGAACGGCCTGCTCCTCCTCCCGATGGTCGGATTCATCCTCTGGGAATCGTATCAGCGCTTCCTCGAACCGGTTGCCATCGGGACCGGCCCGACGATCGCCATCGCCGTCGGCGGCCTGTTGGTCAACGTCGGCTCGGTCTTCATCCTCCACGACGACGCGATGAGCCTCAACGAAAGGGGGGCGTTCTATCACTTGCTCGGCGACGCCGGCGGCTCGATCGCCGTCATCGTCTCCGTCCTCGTGATCGAAGTCACCGGGATCCGCGTCGTCGACCCCATTACCGCGGGGTTGATAGCGGCCGTGGTCGCGTGGTCGGCGGTCCGGGTCCTGCGAGGTAGCGGCGCGATTTTCTTCCTCGAGACGCCGCTGGATATCGGTGAGATTCGGGCCCACCTCGAGGCGATCGACGGCGTCGACCGCGTCGACGATGTCCACGCGTGGCAGATCTGCAGTCAGATCACGGTCGCGACGGTCCACGTCGAAACCGGCGTCGAGACGATGGCCGAGGCGGAGGCCGTCGTCGGGCGAGCCCACGACGAACTCGCCGGCCACGGCGTCGATCACGCCACCGTCGAACTGAGTCCGCGCTATGCCGACCGGGACGTGCATCTGAACACGCACTGTCACTGAGCCGGCAACCGGACGGCGTCGACCAACGGAGCGAACGGGAGTCGAGAATCAGGCCTCGAGCGCCAGCCCCGCCTCGGCCAGTGCGTCGTCGACCGAGAGATCGTCGTGGACGACGCCCGCGACGGCCCGGGCGATCGCCTCGGGGTCCTCGTGCTGGAAAATCGAGCGACCCATGGAGATGCCAGCGCCGCCGGCGTCCATCGTGCCGCGGACCATCTCGATCGTCTCGCGGTCGCTCCCCTTCGAGCCGCCGGCGATGATGACCGGCAGTCGCGTCGATTCGACGACGTGCTGGAAGCTCTCGGCGTCGCCGCTGTATCCCGTCTTGACGATATCAGCACCGAGTTCCTCGGCGAGCCGAACCGCGTGTCCCAGCGCTTCGGGGTCCGTCGAGTCGACGCCGGGGCCGCGGGCGTAGGCCATCGCCAGGACCGGCATCCCGAGCTGACGGGCCCGCTCGGTGACCTCCGAGAGCTGGTTGATCTGATCGGGCTCGTGGTTCGAGCCGACGTTGATGTGGAAGGAGACGGCGTCGGCACCGACCCGAACCGCTTCCTCGACGGTGCCGGTCAGTCGCTTGTCCTGCTCGTCGGGTCCGATCGTCGTCGAGCCGTTGAGATGGACGATGTAGCCCTTCCCGTTCTTGTTCTCGTGGACGCGGGGCGCGATCCCCTTCTGCGTGAGGACGGCGTCGGCACCGCCGCTGGTTACCCCGTCGATCGTCGATTCGATGTCTTTCAGTCCCTGGACGGCACCCATTGTGATGCCGTGGTCCATTGGGACGATCACGTACGAGTCGTCCGTCCCGATTCGATCGAGTCGTGCGTCGATTCCTGTAGTCATTGCGGGAGTGTAGCAAGCTAGCGGTTATGGCTGTTCTGGTTCCGGTGCATCTTCCGGATCGATCGTGACGGTTTCCGCGCCGCTGCGCGCGCCTCGCTTGAGTTCGCGGGCCTTCGCCTCGAGTCGGTCCACCGCCGCCTCGGGCGTGTCGCTCGAGGCTACGATGTCGACCAGCGCGCTGCCGACGATGACGCCGTCGGCACCGGCTTCGACGATCTCCGCGGCGTGGTCGCCCTTACTGACGCCGAAGCCGACGGCTTTGGGGACGTCGTACTCCGAGAGACGCTCGAGGCTCTCGTGAGTCGCGCCCGAGACGTTCTCGCGCGCACCCGTCGTCCCGAGTCGGGCCTGGACGTAGGCAAAGCCCGAGACGTGGGACATGATCCGATCCAGGCGCTCGCCCTCGGTCGTCGGCGCGATGATGAAGACGAGGTCGAGTCCGTTGTCGTCGCAGGCCCGCCGCAGCGGCTCGGCCTCCTCGGCGGGCAGGTCGGGAACGATGATCCCCGAGAGGCCGGCCTCGGCGGCCCGTTCGACGAACGGACGAACGTCCGGCTTGGCTCGCGGGCGTTGCCCGCTCACGGCTTCGCCGTTCGCTTCGTCGAGGCCCTCACTCCGCTCGCGCCTCGCACCGCTCGCTTCTTCCGAGGCGCGTGGCGCCTCGCTGTCCCCGTACTGGAGGATCATATTATAATACGTCATCACCAGCAGCGGCGCCTCGGTCTCGAGGTCGTCGACCAGTTCGAAAAAGCCCTCGGGGGTCGTCCCGGCCGCCAGCGCGCGGTTGATGGCGTCCTGAATCGTCCGACCCTCTGCGATCGGCTCCGAGAACGGCAGCCCGAGTTCGATCAGGTCCGAGCCGCCCCGATCGAGCGCTTCGACGTAGTCTTTGGTATCGGCCAGCGAGGGGTCGCCCGCGGTGATGTAGGTGATCAGCGCGGGGTGGTTCTCGCGGATGGCGGCCTCGACTTCGCTGTCGTACTCGCTCATCCGTCGAACACCTCCACGTCCGGTGCGGCCTCGAGATCCCGTTTCTCGGTCTCCTCGAGGACGGTCTCGAGGTCCTTGTCGCCACGTCCCGAGACGTTGACAACGACGAGGCCGCCGAGTTCGTCGGCGTACTCCTCTAGATACCCCAGCGCGTGACTCGACTCGAGCGCGGGGATGATCCCCTCGAGCCGCGAGAGTCGGTGGAAGCCGTTGAGCGCGGCCTCGTCGTCGACGTTCGCGGGCGTCACGCGCCCGGTCTCGACGAGATGTGAGAGTTCGGGCCCGACGCCGGCGTAGTCAAGCCCCGCGCTGACGCTGTGGGATTCGACGATCTGGCCGTCGCCGGCCTGCAGGAGCTTCGTCATCGCGCCGTGGAGGACGCCGTCGGTGCCGGTCGAGAGCGTCGCGGAGTTGGGGGCCATCCCCTCTTCCTCGTCGATCTCGAGGCTCGAGCCACCGGCTTCGACGGCGACGAGGTCCACGTCCTCGTCCGGGACGAAGGCGTGGAAGGTCCCCATCGTGTTCGAGCCGCCGCCGGCACAGGCGACGACGCTGTCGGGGAGTCGCCCGGCCTTCTCCCGGATCTGTTTCCGGGCTTCGTCGCCGATGACCGCCTGGAAGTCCCGGACCATCTGCGGGAACGGATGCGGCCCGACGACGGAGCCGATGACGTAGTGGGTCCGCTCGACGGTCGTCGCCCAGTCGCGCATCGTCTCGTTGATCGCCTCCTTCAGGGTGGCGCTGCCGGCCTCGACGGGGTTGACCTCGGCCCCGTTCATCCGCATCCGGTAGACGTTCGGACGCTGGCGGTTGACGTCGGTTCGGCCCATGTAAATCTCGCAGGGCATGTCCAGGTGGGCCGCGGCCATCGCCGTCGCGGTGCCGTGTTGGCCCGCGCCGGTTTCGGCGATGATCCGCTCTTTGCCCATGTACTTCGCGAGCAGGACCTGCCCGAGCGCGTTGTTGAGCTTGTGGGCCCCGCCGTGGAGCAGGTCCTCACGCTTGAGATAGACCTCGCGGTCGTAGCGGTCGCTCAGCCGGTCCGCGCGCTGGAGCGGCGTCGGCCGCCCGCCGAAATCGTGCATCCGCTCGCGGAACTCGTCCATGAAGCCGTCCTCGTTTTCCAGGACGTACCGCTCGTAGGCGTCCTCGAGTTCCTGTAAGGCCGGCATCAACGCTTCGGGGACGTACTGCCCGCCGTAGTCGCCGAAGGTACCCGTCCGTCCGGCGTCGCCGTCGTCGTGGTCGTGTTCTGTACTCATGTCTGAATAGTGTCGTCGTGGTCGCTCATGTGGAGTCTCCCGCTGTCGATTCCGCCCGCGTGAGCCGCCGCGTGTTCTCGGTGACGTCGCTGTCGCCCGTCCCGTGGTCCATGATCGCGCTGCCGACCAACAAGGCGTCGGCACCTGCCTCGCGCATCCGCCGCACGTCGGCCGGCGACGAGATCCCGCTCTCGGCGATCAGCGTCACGTCGTCCGGCACATCGCTCACGGTGGTTCGAGACGCCGTAGGCGTCTCGTCATCACGAGAGGCGCTTTGCGCCTCTCGAACGACGTCGCCGTTCGCGTTCTCGAGACCCGTCACGCGTCTCGCATGGGGTGCGACCGACTCGAAGGTTTCCAGTTCCACCTCGAGCCGCGCCAGATCCCGGTTGTTCACACCGACGATCTCCGCGCCCGCATCGATGGCCCGCTCGAGTTCTGCTCGGTCGTGGACCTCCACGAGCGGCTGGAACCCCCGCTCGCGGGCCGCAGCGACCAGCCCCTCGAGGTCGTCGACGAACCGCGCGATCAGCAGGAGCAGGTCGGCCTCGACGACGTCCATCCCGTCCTCCTCGAGGACGAAGTCCTTGCGCAACACGGGGACGTCGACGGCCTCGCGGACCCGGGTCAGCGCCTCGGGCGAGCCGTCGAAGTGGGTCGGCTCCGTGAGGACCGAGATCGCCGCCGCGCCGCCCGCGACCATCGCCTGCGCGAGTTCGACCGGGTCGTCGGCGCGGGTCCCCGCGGCCGTCGGACTCGTCGGTTTCACCTCCGCGATCACTGGGACCCGCCCGTCGGCCTCGGCCGCCGCCAGCGCGTCGGGAAGCGAGCGCGCATCGACGTCGACGACGCCCTCCCCGCCCGACCGGCCCCGAGCGGCCTCGAGGATCGATCGGACTGCCGGGGCGAGTTCGGTATCGGAGTCCATTATTGTACATCGACGTACTCATATGTACATAAGGCTTGCGTCATCCTCACGGGGCCGGCGGTCGCAGCGAACGGCTAAAGTGTGACCCGTGCTAACTCTAGACTGGGTTCCGTATGTCCGTCGAGAACGAACCCACACTGGATCCGCCGACCTGCTCGCGCTGTGGCCGCGAGATGGAACTCCGTGCCGAGGGAACCGAAACCACGGTCCCGCTGCTCGGCAGCGAGATCGAGTACCGTCAGTTCGGCTGTCCCGAGTGCGGTCAGGGGGCTCGGTTCGAACGGAGCGGCGACGACGACTGGACGCGTACCGGCGTCTGACCGACCGCGGTGTCGCGGTCCCGGCACCGAACGTCCGGGACCGGCGGCTATTCAAGCCCGGCTCGCCTACGGGCGGGTATGGACGACGTTACGGAGGCCGGAATCTACGCGCGGGAATCGCCGTACCTCGATCGATACGTCCAGCTCGGTGCCGCGAGCGGACGCGTCCTGAGCGTCTCGTTCCCGGAGATTCCGGACGACGACGCCGAGGACGACCACCCCGTCCTCGACCGGATCTTCGAGTACCTCGACACCGTCGAGGAGATCACCTTCGAGGACGTTCAGGTCGCGATGACGATGCCGACCGACCGGCGGGCGGTCCTCGAGAGCGTCCAGTCGGTCCCCTACGGCGAGCAGGTCTCCGTCGAGACGCTCGCCCGGATGACCTCGGGACTATCCCACGAGGACGACGACGACCTGATTCTCGTCCGGACCGCCCTCGACGAGAACCCCGCCCCGTTGTTGATTCCGGACCACCGCGTGCGCGACGGGCCCAGCGCCGCCCCGCCGGACGTCGAACAGAAGCTCCGCTCGCTCGAGGGGCTCTAAGCACCGGTCGCCGTCTCAGAACTCGGACCGGTCGACCTTTTCCGGTGCTTCGAAATCCGTCGCCAGCTCGAGCAGTTGCACCAGAATCCGGCCGGTCGCGCCCCAGACGGTGTAGCCGTCGACGTGGAAGTAGTGGATAACGATCTCGCCGTAGTAGGGGTGAGAGCGGCGCTCGTACTCGTAGTTCGAACGGTCGAGCAGCCCCGACAGCGGGAGGACGACGATCTCGGCGACCTCGCTCTCATCGCGGACGTACTCCCGGTCGGGGACGTGTGCGACGAAGGGGGTAACTGCGTACTCGGTGACGGTTCGGATGTCGTCGAGTTGGCCGACGACCTCGGCCTCGCTTCGCTCGAGGCCGATCTCCTCGTTGGCCTCCCGGAGCGCGGTGTCGAGGATCGTCCCGTCTACGGGTTCGGCCCCGCCGCCGGGGAAACTCATCTGGCCGGGGTGTTCGCCGAGGTGGTCGGCCCGCCGGGTAAAGAGGAGGTGGTCCTCGCCGTCGCGGTCGACGATCGGCGCGAGGACGGCCGCGTCGAACTCCTGATCGGTGATCTCCGTCGGCTCGTAGCTCGCGACCGGCTCGAGCGTCAGTCGGGCGGTCATTCTTCGAGCCGTTCCTCCAGTCGTCGGCGTTCGTCGGTGCAATCGATCGGAGCCCACGCCTCGAGGTCGTAGGTGACGTCGATCAGGGTCCGCATCCGGTCCGTATCGTCCGCGGCGACGGCCGAGTCGACGGCTGCATGCAGCCGTTCGCTGGCGGCCTCACCCAGCGCCTCGCGGTCGAGTCGTCGGCGGTCGATCTCGAGGATGTGTGGAACGTCCTCGGCGTCCTCCGGAACCGTCGGAAAAGCGGTCGGGCCGGCGACCAACAGCGCCTCGTCGTCGGGAAGCCCCTCGTCCGCGTCGGGCTCGTACCGCACGAGCGCGAACGACTCGAGGGCGTCCTCGACGGCCGTCTCGAGGGCCGCCGCCTCGACCGACCCCCCGTCGGCGCGGTAGGCGGCCTCGGCGAGCGCCCGCTCGAGTTCCGTGCGGGTCAGCCCGCCGAAGAGATCGACCACGCCGGCCAGTTCGTCGGCGGTCGCGTCCATACGGAGTGCAAAGAGCGGTGAGAGGATTAGTCTTGCGAGCGCGAGCCGGCGCGGCGGTCCCGCCAGGGGCGGGCCGCCGCCAGCACGTCGGCCGGCGCGAACGGGGCTTCGGTCCAGCGTGGCAGCCGCGTGTCGGCTCCCGGTGGGGCGATCGACTCGGCGTAGCGGGCGAGCTGGTCCCGCTCGGCCGCGGGCTCGTAGTCGAGGCCGTTGAACGCGGCGTCGGCCCGATACTGGTCGATCAGTTCCTCGCCGGCGGCCCGGTAGCGTTCGGCCAGACTCCCGTAAGCGGGCTCGACGCCGTGGTCCTCGAGGACGCCCAGCAGCGTCGCGGCCACCTCCCGGCTCATCCCCTCGAGGCCGGTATCGCCGGCGACCGCGCGGTGGTCGTGGACGTGTCGGCCCAGATCGACCTGCGCGGAGCGGTCGAACCCGGCGACGTCGAAGGCGTCGCCGAGGGTCCCGACCTCGAGTCCCCACGCCCGCGGGGCGCGCAGTCGACGGGCCAGCGAGGCCGTCGCGGCGAACTCGCCGGCCAGCGCGTAGCGAAACGCCCCGAGGTAGTCGAGGATCGGGGCGTCGTGGGCGTCGGCCAGCGCCCGCACGAGCGGTGCGTAAAACAGCCGGAAGAGCCGCCCGTAGAGCCGCTCGTCCTCGACGCGGGCGTAGTACCCCTTCGCGAAGTCGAACCCCAGTTGCAGCGGTGCGAGCAGGCGGTGGACGTGTTCGGCCTCGTAGCTGCGGGCGTCGGCGTCGTGGACGACGACCGCGTCGCCGGCCGCGGCGGCGGGGCCGAGCGCGAGCCAGACGTCGCGGCCCTTGCCGAACCCGCCGTCGAGCCCCGCCTCGGCAAACAGCGTCTCGATGCCGGGTGCGTTACACCAGAGGAGCCTGATCGGCAGGGCAAACGAGGCCAGCCACTCCCGGAACGGCTCGACCCGGTCGGGCTCGGCACGGATCGGAACGAAGACCGCGGCCGGCGAGGGCTCGAGGCGCTCGAGTTCGCCGAGGACGCGCGCGGCGGCGGGGCTCTCCAGTTCGCGGCCGGCCATGGGGACGACGACGGCCGTCTCGGCGACCGCGCCGACCGCGCTCGAGCGGGCCCCGCCGGCCGAACTCGCCTCGCCGAACTCGTGGAGCGTCGCGATCCGCTCCTGGACGTACTCCATCGGTGGGGTCTTCGGCCCGATCGGTAAAACGACCACGGATCCGGCCAGGTAGGTACGTCGCGAGTAGACGACGAACGCCGCCGTCACGATACGCGGAGCGGTCGGCGCATCGACACTCGAAAAAGCACCGGTCTTTTTCTCCCCCACCTTCTTACAGGGCGAATATGAAATCAGTCCGGAAGGCACTCCGCGACGGCGAACTCGAGAAAGACACCTACGATCGACTCGTCTGTGGCGAGTGCGAGAAGCCCCTGAAGACCGAAAACGACCCGGACGAGATCAAGACGGTCCGTATCTGTCCCGACTGTGCGGATGAGTGGAAAGAGATCCGGTAACGGCCGTCACGCGTGCCGCTGTGGCCGGTTCGCGAGGACCGGACGGGCCGCCGTTCGAACCGACCTTCGCCGCGCTGGCCGGTGTCTTTTGGCCACGGGCGACGAGTTCCGACCGTGAGCGACGACCATCGCGACCGTCCGGCAATCCTCGAACACGACGACCCCAGACATATCGTCACGCTTCCCGACGGTAGCGTCGATCGCTGGTACGCGCTCGGTGGCTCGGGCGGCGACCGCTTCGAATCGGCCGACGCGTTCGCCGACCGGCTCGCGGCCGGCGACCGCACGTTCTCGCTCGAGCCGACGGCCGTTCGGCCGGGCGGACAGGCGGTCAACGCGGCGCGACAGGTCCACGCTCTCGGCGATCGGCCGACGCTTATCGGCCACCTCGACCATCCGGTGTTTCCCGACTTTCCGTTCGAGACGCGCTCGATGGGGCCGCCGGCGACGGTCCGCGTCGTCGACGTCGGCGGAGAGGAACTCCAGCTCGCCGAACCGGGGCCGGCCGAGGACTGGGGACTCGCGGAGCTGCTCGCGGTCGTCGACTGGGACCGGCTCGTCGCCGCGGACGCGCTGTGTTGTACGAACTGGGTCTCGGTCCGGGGCCTCACGGCGGTCTTCGACCGGCTGGCGGCGACCCCGCCCGCGGATCCGCTTCCGAGCGTCGTCGATCCAGGGCCGATCGAGACCGTCGACCCGGCCGCGCTCGAGGGGCTGTTCGACGCACTCTCGCGGGCCGACCGGGCCGACGGCTCGATCACGGTGGTCCTGAGCGTGAACCCGACGGAGTTTCGGGCCGCCGCGCGCGCCGTTGGCGTCGACGCCGAGCCTACCGCCGACTCGCTGGCCGCACTTCGCGCTGCGCTCGATCTCACCGGTGTCGTCTCCCACGGCCCGGACGCGGCCATCGGCGCGACGCGGACCGAGACCGCCGTCGCGGAGATGTACGACGTCGGCGACCCGCGGCGGACGACCGGTGCCGGCGACCGGTTCTCGGCCGGACTGACCTGTGCGCTGGCCCGCGGGAGGGGCCTCGAGCCGGCGCTGTCGCTCGGAAACGCCTGTGCGGCACACTTCGTCGAAACGGGTGACACGGCCGATCCGGCGGCCGTCCGAGCGCTGGGCGAGGACTAGCGCTCGCCGGCCATCGCCGAGAAAAGACGTTCTTCGAACTCCTCGCGGCTGATCCCGTCGGAGGGACCGATCCCGTTCATGTGATCGATCGAGAGCTGGCCGCCGCCCATCCGCGCGTGGCCGCCCGCACTCGCCATCGGAATGTCGCTGATGGCGTGGCGAAGCGCCTCGCCCATGTGGACCCGGTCGTCCCGGGACCGCCCCGAGAGGTGGATCGTCCCGTCGTGTTCGCCGTAGACGACGACGGCCGTCACCCCCTCGAGGTGCATGAGTTCGTCGGCGGCCTGGGGGATCGCGTCGACGTTGCCGATTTCGCCGACGTCACAGACGGCGAAGGGGCCCTCGATCCGCTTTTCGGTGATCGCCGTCGCCTTAACCCGGAGGACGTCGTCGCTGACCTGCGGGTTCGCGATCCGATCGAGCAGGTCCTCGTCGATCCCGGAAAACAGCGTCGCGCAGGCGTCGAACTCGGCCCG
Source organism: Natrinema sp. H-ect1 (assembly GCF_041821105.1). Classification (NCBI taxonomy): domain Archaea; kingdom Methanobacteriati; phylum Methanobacteriota; class Halobacteria; order Halobacteriales; family Natrialbaceae; genus Natrinema; species Natrinema sp. H-ect1. The sequence goes on from NZ_JBGUBA010000005.1 coordinate 133,865, forward strand.
CGAGCAGCCGTTGGTCAGGTGGTTCGTGTCCGACTGGATGCCATAGAGCAGCCCGGTCGCGAGTTCCGGCGATACCTCGGGGCCGCTGCCCTCCCCGTCGTCCAGCGTCGCCCCGATCTCCTCTAAGTACTCGACGATGATCGTCGAGGCCGCGCCGTAGTCGGTCCGGACGTCGGTGAACTTCGTGCCGGCACCGTTGCCGGGGTGGTGGTCGACGACCGCGACCGGCTCGACGGTCTGGGCCCCGGTGAAGCCACGCGGCGTGTTGTGATCGACCAGGACGACCGGGTCCGCAGCGAGCTGGGAGCTGGCGTCGATCGATTCCATCTCCAACTCGAGAACGGTCCGGAACGCCCGGTTCTCCTGATGGCGGATCTCGCCGGCGTACTGCAGTTCGGCGTCGGTGTCGACTGCGTCGGCGATCGCCGCGACGCCCATCGCACACGACATGGCGTCGGGATCCGGGTTCGGGTGCATCAACACCGTCACCTCGTCGTGGGTCGCTAGCAGCCGCTGTAACTGTGCGCCCGGCGGCCGCCGGAACCACCGCACGACCCACCAGCCGCCGACGGCGAGCCCGACGACGGCAAGCACTAGCAGGGAGAGAACGAGCGGCTCGAGGGAGCGCACCGAGTCACCGATCGACTCGGTCGCGAGCGGTGTCGCCCCGACGACCCCACCGTCGAACGGGGCGCTCCGATAGCTCATACCCGGAAATCAGATCGAACCCTCAAGAATTTTCCCCCGATTCCGGCGCGTTGTTACTCCTCGGTCCCGCAATATAGCAGCCACTGAAAGTCATTGCACACCTGATCGCACGACAGCGTTGCGATCAGTGTGTGAATCGTTTCAGTGGCTACTATAGCGCTCGATCGCGTCGCGATATCCCTCGCGGAAGGTCGGGTACGCGAACTCGTAGCCCAGATCGCGCAGTTTTTCGTTCGAACAGCGCTTGCTCGTCAGGATCCGCCGCCGGCCCGCCTCGCTGATATCGTCGTCCGCGAGCCGCTCGGTCTTCGTTTGCTTGGGTGGCCGGTCGACGCCGCACTCCTCGGCCAGCCAGTCCGCGAACGCCCACTTCGATGCCGGCTCGTCGTCGACGACCTGGACGACCTCCCCGCGCGCGAGGTCCTCGGTGAGCAGGTACCGGACCGCGCCGGCGGCGTCGTCGCGGTGGACCATGTTGAGATACCCCTCGGTGACCGGCCCCTCGAGGTAGCGCTCGAGCCGATACCGGCCGGGACCGTAGAGGCCGGCGTAGCGCGCGACGGTCCCCTCGACGCCGTACTCCAGGGGCAGTTCGAGGGCGATCCGTTCGGCCTCGGCCAGCACCTCGGTTTTCTCCGTCGTCGGCTCGAGGGGCGTCTCCTCGTCGACCCAGTCGCCGTCGTGGTCGCCGTGGACCCCCGTCGAGGAGGTGTAGACCAGTCGGTCCGGGGGAGCCTCGCGCTCGCCGAAGGCCTCGATCGCAGTCTGTAGCCCCTCGACGTAGACCTCGCGGGCGGCCTCGGCACCGCGACCGCCGCTGCTGGCGGCGAAGACGACGGCGTCGACGTCGGGAACCGCCGAAAGCGCCTCGCGGTCGGTGACGTCGGCTCGAACCGCCTCGAAGCCGGCGTCTTCGATCCGCTCGACCCCATCGGCCGACCGGCGAACGCCGATCGGCTCGTGGCCCCGCGCCGCGAGCTGGCAACCCAGTTCGAGACCGACGTGCCCACAGCCCAGAATTGCAACCTTCATACGTCGAGTCGTGGTCGGTCGTACATAATTTCACCGCTCGAGGGCGGTTTTCTACCGTCTTCGAGCCGATTCCCGCGAATCTTCAAGCGGGAGACTCGAGCCGTGATCGGCGTCACTCGACGGTAACGTCGACCGCATGGGGGAGACAGGCGTTTTCGGCGTAGCCGCCCTCGTTCCACGGGTACTCGTCGTCGGCCTCGTCCTCGGGCGCTGCGATCCGCATGGGCTGGCGGCGACCACGCTCGTCGGTCGCCCGCGAGACGAGCGTGTAGCTGCCGGGCGTGGGCTCCCATTCGTAGCGAAACAGCCGCCATGCGCAATCGTAGTCCGGGCCGACGCACTCGGCCTCGGTCCACTCCTCGCCGCCGTCGGTCGAGACTTCGACGGTCGTCACCGCGTCGTCGCCCGCCCAGGCGACGCCGACGACCGCGATCGGCCCGTCATCGCTCGAGACGGTCGCGCCGTCGTCGGGCGCGCCGATGGTCGACTTGACGTTCTGATCGAAGGTGTAGGGGTGGTCGATCTCGGCCGACTCGAGTTGGTCCCAGGTGTCGAACGTCGAGACCGTCGCGTTCGACTCGGGTTCGACGCCCTCGGGGTGGATCCGGTAGGACGACTGCTGCCACTGCGTGAAGTCCTCTCCGTCACGATCCGTCCACTCCTCGCCGTGGACCATGGTTTCGGTCACGCGGAGTTCGGTGACCCACTTGACGCTGTTGACGCCGTACCAGCCGGGGACGAGCAGCCGGACCGGATAGCCGTGTTCCGGGGGCAGCGGCTCCCCGTTTACCTCGTAGGCGAGGATGCAGTCCTCGAGTACCTTCTCCATCGGAATCGAGCGGGCGAACCGGTCGTTCTCGCCGTCGACTTCCGGCCGATCGCCGCCGACCGCGGTGAGCCACATGTCGTCGTCGGTCGCCGCACCGTGATCGGCGAGGACCGACCGCAACGGGGTGCCCGTCCAGAACGCGGTGCTGACCGCTCCGTACTCCCACTGGACGCTCCCCGTCTCGGGCTCGAAGTAGCCCCGTCCGTTGCCCGCACACTCCATCGTGTGGGCGACGGCGATCGTCGGGTACTCCTCCCGGATCGCGGCCATCTCGAGGTCGGCCGCCCGCTCGACCGCGCCGCCGAGTTCGACGGTCCACTCCTCGGCCGCGGGATCCAGCGTCTCGTTGCGGTGACAGACGTAGTGTTCCTCGAGCGGCGTCAGCCAGTTCGCGTACGTCCCCCGGTCGGCGGCACCGACCACTCGATACCGGTCCGCGAGGTCAGTGACGGCCTCGGTGCCGGGTTTCCGTCCCAGAATGTCGTCGATCTCCCGATGCCGGTTCTCGCTGCGCTCCGTGTTCGACATGGTGTGTTGACGCCGCCGAGGTCGATAAATCACGGGGCGTGGTATCAATGGGTGTGACCGGCCGCCGAGCTACGGCGCGCCGTCCGCGATCACGTACTGGACGTGGACGAACTCGTCGAACGACATCGGCGCGCGGCTCTCGATCTTCTGTTGGATCTCCTTGGCATCGAGGTCGATCTCGAGTTCGCTCTCGACGGCGTCGACGTCGAGTACCGCCGTCGACATCCCCAGCAGCAGGTGTTCCAGCGCCATCGTCTTCGTCGTCTCGGGATCGGGCGCGCCCTCGGCCAGCGACTGGATCCGTGCGGCCTCCTCGAGGGTCAGCTCCGGCAGCTCGCCCGCGGCGACCGCCTCGAGGCGCTCCCGCTCGAGGTCGGTTTCGGCGGCCGCTTCGGCGGGGCCACGTTCCGTGACGATCGCCGCGAGGTCGTCCGCGTACTCGGCCCGGAGTTCGGCGGGCGAGTCCGGGACGGTCATCCGCTGTTCGTGGAACATACCGGATCCGACGGGAATGCTCCACAAATGTATTGTGAACTGTGGCGAACGCGCCGTCGAACGCTCCCGTCTCGGGGGTGCCGGTCAAGCGGCTACCCTGGCACGAGTCGAGTATCAGATCACCGGAACGTTCAACAGCCCCCACCCGTATGGGAGCAATATGAAAGTAGCCCTGATCGGGGTCGGTCAGGCCGGTGGGAAGATCACCGAGCGGCTCGCGAGGTTCGACGCGAACATGGACTTCGGAGCCGTCCAGGGAGCCCTGGCCGTCAACTCCGCGAAACCCGACCTCCAGTCCCTCGACGTCGTCGATACGAAGCTGATCGGTGCCGACCGCGTCAACGGCCACGGCGTCGGCGGCGACAACGAACTCGGCACGGAAGTGATGCAGGCCGACATCCAGCAAGTACTCGGCGCGCTCGACGGCCGAGTCACCTCGAGCGCCGAAGCGATCGTCGTCGTCGCCGGACTGGGCGGCGGCACCGGCAGCGGCGGCGCGCCGGTGTTGGTCCATAACCTCCAGCAGGTCTACGACGTCCCTGTCTACGCGCTGGGCGTGTTGCCCGGGCGCAACGAAGGGGCGCTGTATCAGGCAAACGCCGGCCGTTCGCTGAAGACGCTGCTGCGGGAGGCCGACTCGACGCTGCTGATCGACAACGACGCCTGGCACGAACAGGGCGAGAGCGTCGAGGGGGCCTTCGAGACGATCAACGACCGGATCGCCAAGCGAGTCGGCCTGCTCTTTGCCTCCGGCGAAGCCGTCGAGGGCGTCGGCGAGAGCGTGGTCGACTCGAGCGAGGTCATCAACACCCTCCGAGCGGGCGGGGTCGCGGCGCTTGGCTACGCGACCGAGGTGGCAAGCGACGACAGCGCCGAGAACATCAACACCGCCATGACAGTCTCCCGGCAGGCGCTGTTGACGGGGACGAGTCTGCCTGACGCGACCACGGCCGACTCCGCGCTGTTGGTCATCGCCGGCCAGCCCGACGCCATCCCGCGCAAGGGCGTCGAGCGCGCCCGGCGCTGGCTCGAGGACGAGACCGGCAGCATGCAGGTCCGGGGCGGGGACTTCCCGCTGGACAGCGATCGGCTGGGCGCGCTGGTGTTGCTCGGCGGTGCCGAGCGCTCCGACCGGGTCCAGGCGTTCATGGAACGGGCCCGCGAGGCCAAGGAGGCCCAGGAGGAAGAATCGACAGACCACGCCGAGGAGTTCGCCGACGACCGGCTCGAGAACCTGTTCTGAGACGGTCTCCTGCCGTCAGTATCGGTGCGACCACGACCGCTTTGTGGTTGCACCGGAAATCGGTACACCAAACCGTCTGAACCGTCGGAAGGGCTTTTTATCTCGGGTTCACTCTCGGGGGTAATGACCGACGAGTGGACTGCCGGCGTCGTCACCGACGCCGGCGGTGACGACCCGCCGACCGTCGAGGGGTGGCGACCGGTATCGGTGCCCGGCCACCCTGCGGCCGTTGCCGATGCGGACGGCCCGATCGCCTATCGCACGACGGTTCCGGACCCGCGAGACGAAGCGTCCGAACGGGCGCTGCTCGAGGTCCGCGGCGCGTACGGCCGCGCCGAGATTTGGGTCAATGGCACGCGACTGGGGACCCAGAACGTCCCCTTCGTCCCGGCCCGCCTCGAGTTCGAGCCCCGCCCGGAGAACGAACTGCTCGTCGTCTGCGAGCCCCCCGACTCGTTCGCGGGGATTCACGCGACCGACGCGGTCCCCGACCGGTTCGATACGCCCGGGATCCGCTGGGGCGTCGCGGTCGAGTCCCGTCCCCGGACGTTCCTGCGAGCGTTCGAGGCCCGTCCGCGACTGGGACCGGTGTCGGCGGGCGACGCGAGCGAGGGGGCCGCGTCGGCCGCGAACGTGGCTCCCGACGGCGCGGGTGCCGCGATCGACGTGACCCTCGAGGTCGACGCGGGCGCGGCCGTCGACGACGCCATAACGCTGTCGCTGCGGCCTGAGGGCTTTCGCGGCGGCGCGGCCATGGAACGGGTTCCCGTGCGGGCCGAGGCGGGGGAACGGACCACCGTCTCGCGGACGCTCACGATCAGGGAGCCCTCGCTGTGGTGGCCCCGCGAGTACGGCCCACAGGACCGGTACACCGTGCGGGCGAAACTCGAGGGCGACACGCTCGAGCGGACGGTCGGACTGCGCCGCGTCGAGCGCGACGACGAGGGCCTGCTGGTCAACGGCCGACGGGTTCGGGCCCGCGGGTTCACGCGGCTTCCCGGCGGCGAGCCCCGCGCGGACGTCGACCGGGCCGTCGACGCGAACGCGACGTTGCTCCGGGCGCGCGGTCACGTCCCGCCCCGGTCGTTCTACGAGGCCTGCGACGAGGCCGGAGTGCTGGTCTGGCAGGACCTGCCGGCCTGCGGGGCCGATCTCCCGGTCGAGCGGGGGACCGAACTGGCGACGGCGCTGGCCGAGACGTACGGCGGCCACCCCAGCCTCGCGATGTACGGCGTTCAGGACCGGCCGGCTGATCCGTCCGCGGAGCCGCTGGGGACGGGCCTGCTCGCGAAACTCGCCGTCCGGTACCGGACGTGGCGAGCGTCGGCCGACCGGGAACCGGCGGACGAGATCGCCGAGAACCTCCCCGACGAGCTGCCGGTCGTGTCGGTGGCCGGCCCCCCGGGAATCGACCCCGACGCGGCGCATCTCTTCCCCGGCTGGCGATACCTCGCGGCCGCCGATATCGACTGGCTGCTCGAGACCTATCCGTCGCTGGGCGCGGTGGTCGGCCGATTCGGTGCCGGATCGCTCGCGGCCGACGACGCCGATCCGGCGACGGTCCCAGGGCTCGAGCCGGCGCTGCTCGCCGACGGGGCCGACGCCGCGGACTCACAGCGCGAGCAGGCACGGATCCTGAAAACGGTCGCCGAGACGCTCCGCCGGCGGGAGTGTGGCGTCCTCGCGGCGTCGACGCTTCGCGACCCCGGACCGGGTGGGGGCATGGGCGTTCACACCGTCGACGGGGATCCGAAGCGGGCCGCCGAGGCGATCGCGCAGTCCTACGAGCCGATTCAGGCCGTCCTCGACGGGCCGCCGACGCCGGGGACCGCCGGGATCACGCTCTGTAACGACAGCCACGAGGCCGTCGAGGCGACCGTCGGCTGGCGGGCGGGCGAGGAGACGGCCGCGACGACGGTAGACGTCGACCCCCTCGAGACGACGAGCGCCGGGACCGCCCGGATTCCGCCCGACGCGGATCGGGTCGACCTCGAGGTCGCCGTCGACGGGCGGACGGTCCGTAACCGGTACTATTTATAACTACGTTCGGCTCACCATGTCACGGGCTAACGGGGCGAGACGAGGCCCCTGCGAACCGTTTTCAGGGGTTGGGGTACCGGTAGCTTTAAATTAGAGGCGACAATAGTACCAGTCACCAGAACGCCACCGGGGCGCGTATCGCTCGACGATCGATGACAGGAAATCTTATTCACCGAGGTTTCGCAGATCGTGAGCAGTCGCTTCGAACGACTGGTTGGCTACCGCCGAACCGATCGCCGAATCGCCGGCGATCGGCTCGGACGGCCGGCCGGTCGGTTTCCCGGTGCGGGTATGGCACAGAGGTTTGACTAACATGGTAGACGAATCGAAGAACATCGAACTGACAGAGGACGACCTAGAAAACAAATCGAAAGGACAGCTCATCAAGATGGCCGGTCAACTGCGAGACCGGCGCAACGAGCTGAACCAGATGGCTTCTGACCGGGCTTCCAAACGCGACGACCTTAACGCGAAGACTCGCGAGAAGGTCGACGAAGCCCAGGAGCATCGCGAGAAACGCGACGAACTCAACGAGCAGGTCCAGGAACACAAAGAAAGCCGCAACGAGCTCAACGCCGAGGCCAACGAACTGTTCGACAAGGTCGAGCAGCTCAAATCGGACATGGAGCTCGACGAGGGCAAGGACCTCGAGGAACTCGAAGAGGAGATCGAAGACCTCGAGTTCAAACAGCAGACCGAGGTCCTCTCGAGCGAGGAAGAGCAGGAACTCATCGAGAAGATCGAGAGCAAGCGCGAGGAGTACGAGGAGCGCAAGCAGAAACTCGATCAGAACGAGGACTTAGAGGAACTCGTCGAGGAAGCCGAGGAAGTGCGATCGGAAGCCTCCCAGCACCACCAGAAGGTCACGGAACTCGCCGACAAGGCCCAGGAACATCACAACCAGATGATCGAGGCTTATCGGGAGGCCGACGACATCCGTGACGAGGCCGACGAGATGCACGAGAAGTTCGTCGAGGCCCAGGAGGCCGCCGACCGCCACCACGAGGACTTCGTCCGCGTCCAGAAGCGCCTGCGCGAACTGGACAAGAAAGAGGAAGAAGAGCGCAAGTCCGAGCGCGACAAGAAGAAAGAGGAGGCCAAAGAGGAGGCCGAGGAGATCTACCAGAAGTTCAAGGAAGGCGAAACCCTCGACACCGAGGACCTGATGAAGCTCCAGAAGACGGGACTGCTCTAAGTCGATTCCGTCTACCCCGCGGTTTTTCTCCCCCGAGTCTTCGGGGTTCTCGAGTCCGTCCAGCGACGGCGCTGGCGGGCCGACAGTCGCTCCGGGATCGGCTCCGGTCGCTCGAGCGCGGCGGGACCGTGACCGTGTCTCAGCCGGCCGACTCGTCCCCGTCAGCTCCCGCCTCGTCGGCCGGCGGCTCGTCTCACCCGCGACCGGCCGGTCCGGTGTCCGATCGATAGGAGTGACATACGTGTCCTGTAGCGCCATCCTAGCGTCTGCTATCCGTTGTCGGCCGCCGGAATCGACGGGTTCGACTCGTGGCGGCCGGTCGCACTGGCGTCTCGGTGCCGGCCGTGGGTAGCCCGCGCCTACAGCCACCGGTCGGAAGCCGGGCCGGTGGTGTCGTCGTCCCGCCGCTGTACCCGATCTATAACAATGGAACCGGCCGTCCTCAGTCGCTGCTCATGCAACGTCACAGGGAGGACGCGAGCGTTCTCGTGCCGGGAATCGCCGCCCCGAGTACGGTCGCCTGTTGCCGCTCGCTTCGACCGCGCGGCGTTCGGACCGTCGTGGGTTCCGAGTCGCGATCGACGCCGGCGGCGACGTCGGCCTATCGCGACGAGTTCGTGGGGCTGCCCGACCCCGAGACCGATCTCGCCGCGTACGGCGACGCCCTCCGCTCGCTCGCCGAACGGACCGATATCGAGACGATCGTCCCGGTCCGCGAGGAAGACGTCTACGTCCTCGCGAACCGCAGGGACGAGTTCGCAACGGCCGTCGCGACCCCGTGGCCGGCGTTCGAGACGCTCCGGCGCGTCCAGGACCGGGTCGAACTCTTCGCCGCCGCCGACGCGGCCGGCGTCGCGGCCCCCGAGACCGCCCTTCTCGACGAGTGGGACGACTGGGATCGCGAGACGATCGTCAAACCACGCTACACCGTCGCGGCACCGGCCTATCTCGGCTCGAGCGCGGCACACGCGACGATCGGCTCGACCGAGTACCAGCCTCCGGGAACGGAACCGGACCGGCAGGCCGAGATCGACACGCGAGGCCACGTGCCGCTGGTCCAAGAACGGATCCCGGACTCGCCGGAGTACGGCTTCTTCGCGCTGTACGATCACGGGGACCCGGTCGCGACCTTCCAGCACTGCCAGCGACGGGGCTGGAAGTACTGTGGCGGACCCAGCGCCTACCGGGAATCGGTCTTCATCCCGGAACTCGAGGACGCGGGGCGGGCGCTGCTCGACGAACTCGAGTGGCACGGGCTCGCGATGGTGGAGTTCCTGCGGGACCCGGCCGACGGCGAGTTCAAGCTGATGGAGATCAACCCGCGGTTCTGGTCCTCGCTGCCGTTCTCGGTCCGGGCGGGCGCGGACTTTCCCGCCTACTACTGGCAGTTGGCGACCGGCGAGCCGATCACGTCGGAGCCGACCTACGAGGTCGGGATGGGCGGCCATCTGTTGCGGGGCGAACTCAGCTACGTACACAGCGTCGCCACCGAGGAGTATCCGCTGGTCGAGCGGCCCTCGCTCGGGGCCGCCGTCCGCGAGGTTGCGACGTCGCTCGTCGCTCACCCACGGTTCGATTACGCCGTCGCCGACGACCCGGTGCCGTTCGTGCAGGACGGCGTCAACCTCGTGCGGACGTGGCTGGGGGATCGGTCGGCGGCGGCCGAGACGGGGGACGACGGGACGGAGCCGACCGGCGCGACGCCGACGATCGACCGCCCGGCATCGGAGCCGGCCCAGACCGACGGCGGCCCGACCGGACCGCAGTCCGGTGATGCGGACGACGGGACGCGGTGACCGACACGTTGCCAGCGCGAAACGCCGATGTAACCATCCCAGACCAGCAACACAGCACACTCCGAATTACGGAATTCGCAACTGACTCGAGTTCACAGTACCAAAATAGATCGCAAAGCGGGATATCAAGTGTCAGTCGTACTCGGAGACGAGTTCGAGCGCCGTGTTCCGAGTACGTATAGCACAGTCATGACGAGCAAACCGCCGAAGAAGAACGCAAAAAGGAGTTCGGACCATGTTTCATCGGAAATGAGTACGCCTATGATCCCGCCGGCTACGACTGCCCATATCAATTTCAGGATCGTACTCTCCCGTGTGTACTCGATAAGAGCGCCGAGGTTTCCGAGCGCGGCCGCGACGAGTAAGTAAGGCAGTGGCGTCACGACTTCGACTACCTGCCCCGTAGCGATCGTATATAGCCCCGTTGCCGCCACCCCGGCTAAAATCATGGTGAACTTAGTGCTTATGTGTGACGTGTGATTAGCCATCTAGGTTTAACCCTGATTTATGGAGGGTCCCGGTACACACGTGCGCAATACAGTTCTTCTTTTTCTCATATTGCGACCTGAAATACCATGGGTGGAAAGTAATCTGTTGGATGCTATTTTCTATCCTGTTAACTAACCGTAACTATCATAAACTACTTTCTCTCCCCAAATATATGGGGATTGAACGGTACCGGTCCTTACTATAGTTACTGACTGTATTTCAGTTTAGACCACCAACGCTTAACGGACCGCACACGCAGCTATCAATATGACTCGAGGTGTCACCGATGGTCAGTAACGGGACCGAGCGACTCCTGACGGTCGCCCTCGGCGGGCTCGCGTCCGCGGCGGTCGCGGTCGCGCTGTTTATCGTCTATCCGGCGACGTTGACGGACCTGCTCGGCGTGTTGGTCGCGATCGCCGCCGTCCTCGTGGGGCTGCGATTCACGAGCAACATCGCCGGCTCGCTGTACCCGAGCTACGACGTCGCCGAAGTCGCCGTCGAGGGGCCGATCAGCCGCGACGGCGGCGGTGGGCCCCTGCCGACGAGCCCGGGTGCGACGCCGGCCGACGACGTCGTCGACCAGATCGATCGCGCCGACGAGGACGACAGCGTCGACGCGTTGCTGTTGAAGCTGAACACGCCCGGCGGCGAGGTCGTCCCCAGCGACGACATTCGCCTCGCTGCCGAGCGCTTCGACGGGCCGACCGTCGCTTACGCGACCGACGTCTGTGCCAGCGGCGGCTACTGGATCGCCAGCGGCTGCGACGAACTCTGGGCCCGCGAGGGGTCGATCGTCGGCTCGATCGGCGTCATCGGCTCCCGGGTCAACGCCAGCGACTTGGCCGAGAAGGTCGGCCTCTCCTACGAGCGCTTCGCCGCCGGCGAGTTCAAGGACGCCGGAACCCCCCTGAAGGAACTCGAGGACGACGAACGCGAGTACCTGCAGGGGATCATCGACGACTACTACGACACCTTCGTCGAACGGGTCAGCGACGGCCGCGACTTAGAGCCGGAGTTCGTCCGCGACACCGAGGCGCGGATCTACCTCGGGGAGCAGGCCCACGAGCTGGAGTTGGTCGACCACCTCGGTACCCGCCGCGAGATCGAGGCCGAACTGGCCGACCGGCTCGAGACCGACGAGGTCGTCGTCGAGGAATTCGAGCCCGAGCGTCCGCTGATGGCCCGCGTCGGCGCGGGCGCCCAGAAGGTCGCCTACGCCTTCGGGGCCGGCATCGCCGGCCTCGACGACGGTCGCGGCTTCCGCCTTCGGAGCTAACTGCGCGGGGTCGCCCGCTCGAGGCCCCATCTCACGGTCGAGACGGGCCCGGGAGCGGTCGAACGAGTAAGTGGTTTTATCGTTGCACAGAATGCATCGGCTACCGTGACAACGCTGGTCGTCTGTCTCGACCGGACCGACGACGTGGGCCGCAAGACCGGCCTGCGCTCGCCGGTCGTCGGCTGGGAGGCAGTTCGCGCGCTCGTGACCGACGTCGGCCTCGCGGATCCGGAGGACTCGGGAGTCAACACCCTGCTCGAGTCGTTGCGGGTCGCCCAGGACTTGCGCGACGAGAACGAGGAGGTCGTCGTCGCGGTCGTCTCGGGGGACCACGAGTCGATGGTGTCGGCCGACCGGGCGGTCGCCGAGCAGCTCGACGACCTCATCGCGGACTACGATCCGGACTCGGCGGTCGTCGTGACCGACAGTGCGGAGGACGAACGGCTGATTCCGATCGTCGAGAGCCGCGTGCAGGTCGATTCGGTCGACCGGGTCGTCGTCCGCCAGGCACGGGACATCGAGTCGACGTACTACCTGCTCAAGCAGTTCCTCGCCGACGAGGAGTTGCGCCAGACGATCCTCGTCCCGATCGGGCTGACGCTGCTGGTCTTTCCGCTGCTCGCGACGACCGTCGGGCCGGCGGAGGGCGCGGCCGCGATTACGACCGTCATCGGCCTCTTCCTGCTCTACAAGGGCTTCAACATCGACGAACGCCTGACCCGACTCGCCCGCGGGACCCGCGAGTCGCTGTACTCCGGGCAGGTGTCGGTCGTCACCTACGTCGTCGCGGCCGGGCTGACCTTCGTCGGCCTGTTCGTCGGCGCGCTCGGCGTCTCGGGACTCGAGGATACGTCCGGCATCGTGATCCCGGCGACCCGGTTCGCGTTCGACAGCGTCCCGTGGCTGGCGATGGCCGCCCTGACGGCCAGTGCCGGCCGCCTGCTCGACGAGGCGATCGGCGACGACCCCATCCGCACCTCCTTTCTCAACCTCCCCTTCATCGTCGTCGCGGTGGGGCTGGTCGTTCGCGGGTTCTCCGCGTACTTCCTCGAGCAACAGGGTCAGATGGAGTCGTTTGTCGTCCCGGCCAACGAGTTCCTCATCTTCTCGAACGAGCGGTTCGTGATGGGGGCGGGCGAACGCCTCGCGCTCTACGTCGTCACCGCGATCGTCATTAGCCTCGTCGGCGCACAGATCGCGGCCTCGCTCAGTGGCTCGAGCGGCGAGGACGAACGGAGCGACGGCGGCTCCGATGCGGGTCCACAAGACGGCGCGACGGCCGACGGCGAGTCCGCGGCCGCAACCCCCGATTCCGGCGCGGTCCCGGACCGGAGCGATCCCGAACTCACCGACGGCGGTGCGGCCGCCGGCGCCGACTCGCCCGCCGATCGCGACCGCTGACCGTTCCGACTCGGTATCCATTTACCCGCGCCGGCCGACGACCGACCATGAGCGACGCAGACGGCGCGTGGGTGAGTCTCTTTTCGGGCGGCAAGGACTCCTCGTGGGCGCTGTACCGGGCCCTCGAGGCGGGACTGCCCGTCGACCGGCTTGTGACCGTCCACCCCGCGGGCGACTCGTATATGTATCACGTCCCCGCGACGGAACTGGCGACGCTGGCGGCCGAGAGCATCGGCATCGAACTGATCGACGTCGAACCCGACGACTTCGCGGCCGACACGGCCGCCGACTCCGGGGTGCAAGGCGACGCCGAACTCGAGCCCCTCGAGGCCGCCCTCGAGGAACTCGACGCCGACCTCCCGGGCGGGATCGCGGGCGTCACGGCCGGTGCCGTCGAAAGCGAGTACCAAACGAGCCGCATTCAGGGCATGTGCGACCGCCTCGGCTGTGAGCTGTTCGCCCCGCTCTGGCAGGAGGACCCCCGCGACCTCGCCGACGCGATGCTCGAGGCCGGCTTCGAGATCGCGATCATCCAGGTCGCGGCCCGCGGGCTGGACGAGTCGTGGCTCGGGCGCACGCTCGACCGGGAAGCGATCGCCGAACTCGAGGCGCTGTACGAGGAGTACGGCGTCCATATCCTCGGAGAGGGCGGCGAGTTCGAGACGTTTGTCGTGGACGGGCCGCATATGGACCGGCGGATCGACCTCGAGTACGAACGGGAGTGGGAAGGGACGCGAGGTCGATTGCGGATTACCGATGCGGAGCTAGCATAAGTACCGCGAGCGAGCGCAGCGAGTGAGCGGCATTTTTTGGACCAGATTTTTTGCTCGAGTGGTCAGCCGAAGGCTGACCACTCGAGCAAAAAAGGTGGGTCAGAGACCTTTGTCGTGGATGGGCCACATATGGATCGGCGAATCGACCTCGAGTACGAGCGGGAGTGGGAGGGGACGCGGGGGCGCTTGCGGATCACCGACGCTCGACTCGAGTGACGTGGTTCGCGATCGATGCGGACCGTCTCGAGGGGGCAGCGAGACATCGGTTCGAGCCGACCGTCGGAGGATCCGTCTCGAGATTCCTGGTTGTGAACGCCCAAAGATAGTACAAACGATCGATAATTCGAATTTTATTTCGATGCACGTATCGGTCACAACGATTTTATATAATACTTGATTACAGAGCGAGCGGATGCACTCGAGACGTGACGTTATTCGAACTGGGGCAGGCGTTGCGGGGACCGGACTACTGACGGCGCTTGCCGGCTGTAGCGAGATTCCGGTCGTCGGGAGTTACTTCGGCTTCGACTACACCGAGTGGGTCTACGATCCCGACGGGCTGGATTCGGACTCGGTGACGGTCTTCCTTATGAACGTGGAGGCGATCCTCGAGACGGACGAGGTGGAGAACAAAGGCGACCTGCGCGAAGAGGCCACGAACAACTACAGCGGCGAACTCGTCGCCGACGACGTCGAGTACGTCCTCAACGTCGGTCGGTCGGAGATACTGACCGGCTCGTTCGATGGGGAGGCGGTCGTCGACGGGATGGGGTTCGCCGCGGAGGGCAGCCACGGTGACTTCGACCTCTACACGGACGACGAGGAGGAGAACGCGGTGATCGGAACCGACGGAGACATCCTCGTCAAGACGTCCGGAAACGGTTCTCCGACGTCGACGCCCGCGAGGAGATCGAACACCTGATCGATACCGCCAGCGGCGACGTCGACCGGTTCGTCGACGTGAACGACGACTTCGATCAGGTACAGAGCGAAGTGGACACGGACCACTACGTCTACGTCAGCGGACAGACCGAGTCGGCGACCGAAGACGCCGCCGACGATACGGTCGTCACGACCGCGATCACTGCGGAGATCGACGGCGCTGAGACGAACGGGACATACCTCCTGTTGTACGCGAGCGAGGACGGCGTCGATCTCGAGCAGGCCGAATCCGACGTCGAGAACGACCTCTCGGAGGAGGCGACGTTGGGCGACGTCTCGCAGGACGGCCGTCTCGTGACCGCCGAATTCACCGTCCCGACCGAAGAGTTCTAGTCCGATCGCGCCGCGCCGGCGGCCACCGCGGCCCCGTGCCGGTCGGTTCAACGGTCCCGATCGACTCGAGCGACGTGAACGTCGGCGATTCGCTCCCGTTCGGCCGGCTCCGTCGCCCGCCACCACGCGATCCGATCGATCTCGAGCCGGCGATACCCCGAGACGACGGCGAGCCACTCACAGGAGGCGATCGTCCGGCGCGCCGTCGCGGTGTCGATCGGCGAGCGCTCGAGATCGTCGTCGACGGCCGACAGCAGGGTTTCGAGGGGCGGATCCGGTCGCGGGGTATCGACGCCGGCCAACTGTCGCAGGTACTGAACGGTCCCGAGGCCAACGCCGGCGATCGATCCGATCGGATCCGACTCGTGCCGGTAGTGATCCGCTGTTTCGGCCCAGTCGACCAGCGCCTTGAGGTCGTCGTCCGTCGGGGAGTCGGCGAGGACGGCCGCGATCTCACAACAGACATCGCGCTTGCGCCGGGCGCCCAGCGCCGCTACGAGGTCGTCGTCCTCGCGTTCGAGGGCGGCGAGGTCCGAAAACGACGCGATCCGCCCGGTCGCGACGAACGCGTCGCGAAATCGCTCGACGGCCGGTTTGATCCCGTCGAGAAAGCCCTGTCCGGTCGCGGCCGCGGCGGCCTCGGCGACGAGCAACAGCGGGTTCGAGCCGGTCCAGCGCCGGAACTCGAGGAACTGGGCCGCGAGTTCCGCGGCCGGGACGCCGTCGGCACGGGACTCGAGGGCCGCCCGGGCCGTCTCGTCGACACTCATGTCCGTTGGTCACGGGTGACACACGGCATGCCCATAGGTGTATCGCCCGATTCCAGCGATCGACGGCCGGCCGTCGCTACGCGCCGCCGTTCGTGATCGTCGTGTGGGCACCGATGAGCGCCCCCGCGAGATCGAGGTCCTCGAGCGTGGTTCCCCGATCGATGATCGAACGGCGGATGTCGCCGTTGCGAACCGTCGCCTCGGGGAAGACGACGGTGTGGTCGAGGTCGGTCCCCTCGAGGGTCACGTCGGCCATGACGTGGACGTTCTCGCCGATCGTGGCGTCTTCCAGCGTCGCGGAGTCGGCGACCAGCGAGTCGCCGTCCAAGTGCCAGGCGACGGCGTCGAGATAGCTCTCGGGGGTGCCGATGTCGAACCACGCGCCCTCGAAGGTGTAGGCGTAGGTGGCCTCGCGGTTCTGGAGCCACTGGACGAACCAGCCGGGCTCGTCGGGGTTGTTGCCGTCCTCGAGGTAGGTCGGCAGGAGATCGAGCGATTCCTTCGGGAACGCATAGCAGGCGATCGAGACGAGCGTACTCTTGGGGTCGTCGGGTTTCTCCTGGAAGTCGACGACGCGGTCGCCCTCGAGGTCGACCAGCCCGTAGGATTTGGCCTTCTCGCGGGTGCCGACGTCGTAGGCGGCCAGCGTCGGCGCGTCCCGCGCTTCGAACGCGTCGAGGAAGTCCGCGACGTCGAAGCTGATCAGGTTGTCGCCGGCGATGATCAGCAGGTCGTCGTCGACGTCCTCGCGGTCGATCAGCTGGGAAAGCGCGCCGACGACGCCGAACTTGTCGTCTTCCTCGGTCGTCTCCTCGACCGAGAGCCGGGGCTTGTCGAACTCGCTATCGGCCAAGTGGGCCTCGAAGTCGGGGGCGAACCGCTCGTTGGTGCTGACGTAGACCTCGTCGATTCGCTCGTCGGCCTCGAGTTCCGCGAAGATGCGATCGACGACAGTCGACTCGCCGATCGGGAGGAACATCTTGGGCCGATGTTTGGTAATCGGCCACATCCGAGTCGCGTACCCGCCTGCAAGGACGACGGCCTTCATAGGGCGGTGTTCTCCTGCGGGGTCTAAGTCAGTTGTCCTTTCATGGGGGACGGACTCGCGGCGGCGAGCGGAGAGCAAACGGTAAAAGCGCACCCGCCGTTACCCCCCGGTATGCGCGAGGCCGACGAAACCACCCGACAGAAACTCGCCGACGCCCTCCGGGCCGAGCCGGCGACGCCGAGCGAACTCGCGACGCAGTTCGATCTCACGCCCCACGCGGTGGTGGGCCACGTCGAACACGTCTCCCAGTCGGTAGCCGACGGCGACGAGCAGTTCCTCGTCGCCCCGCCGACCTGTCGGAACTGCGGGTTCGACGACTACGACGACCTGCTGAACCTCCCCTCGCGGTGTCCCGACTGCAAGAGCGAGTCCGTCGACGAACCGACGTTTACGATCGAGTGACTTGACAGTCCACCTTCGAGGACTGTCATCGCCGGTGTCTAATTCCGTCTCCGATTCGACACTAATATTTAGCGCGCAAGAGCAAACCCGGTAGTCCCCTCGAGCGAGCGGTCGTGTCCCGGTCGACGAACCCCCGCGTGTCCGGGCACCGTCTCGGCCGTTCGACTCGAGCCCATCGAACAGATATGAGTCCCGCACCACACTCGGAACCCGATCGCGCCGAGTTCGTCCAGGCCGTCCTCGACTGGCTCGACGAGCCCACCGCATCGGCAGAGGCGATCGACGACGCGTTCGCGTTGCTGTCCGACCAGCGCCGCCGGCTGCTGTTGCGGGTCATGCGCACCTACGACGAGGAGCTGACGCTGCCCGACGCCGCGGAGGAGGTCGCCATCCGGGAGACGGGCCACGGCGTAACGGATATCCCGGCCGAGCGGGTCACCGAGGTTTATCTCTCGCTCTATCACGATCACCTGCCGCGGCTGGTCGATGCCGGCCTGCTCGTGTACGATCAGGAACGCGACCTCGTCGCGCCCGACGAGATCTAGAACTCGACGTTCGAGGTCGACGTTCGATCGAGATCGTCCGTCTCGAGCGGGCCGGGACCGACGAACTCGTAGTCGTCGTCGGTCAGGTAGACGTCGCCGTCCGCGACGGTGACCTCGAGGTCGGTGAGATAGGCTCCCTCGCAGGGGCCGAAGGTACAGCGGCCCGAGTCGGGTTCGAAGTACGCGCCGTGGTTCGCACAGACGAGTTCGCCGTCTCGGATCGGTGCGCCCGACCCCTTGTCCAGTTTGATGTGGGTGAGATGCTGACAGTAGTTGAGCCAGCAGGCGACCTCGTCGGCAGGACCGTCGCCCTCGGCTTCGGTCCGAACGAGTATCGCTTCCCGCTCGTCGCCCGTGCCGTCGGCGACACGAAACAGCACCGTCGAGTCGGCGGGCACGTCCGCAAGCGCCGTGATCCGTCCTGCGTCCATGGGACCCCGATTACCGGTCGTTCGTCCTGAACGTTTCGACAACGAGCGTGCATATGTCTGACGGAGTTTTAACCGCCTCTCCGCCAAACGCCGCCTATGGATTCCCTTCTCGTCTACGGCTCCTATGGCTACACCGGGCGGCTGATCGCTCGCGAGGCGGTCGCTCGCGGCGGCTCGCCCGTCGTCGCCGGCCGCGACGGCCGCGCGGTCGCCGAACAAGCCGACGCGCTCCGGGTCGAGGGCCGGACCGTCGACCTCGCGGCCGACGACCTCGAGCGCCGACTCCGCCCCTTCGACGCCGTCCTCAACTGTGCCGGTCCGTTCGTCGAGACGGCCGGCCCGCTGGTCGACGCCTGCCTCGAGACGGAGACGGACTACCTCGATATCACCGGTGAGTTCCCGGTCTTCGAGCGGCTCCGCCAGCGCGACGAGCAGGCCCGCGAGGCGGGGATCACGCTGTTGCCCGGCGTCGGCTTCGACGTCGTCCCCTCGGACTGTCTGGCGGCGTTTCTCAACGAGCAGCTACCGGCCGCCGACCAATTGCGACTCGGGATCAAGGGCGGGGGCGGCCTCTCGCGGGGCACGGCCCGGACGATGCTCGAACACCTCGGCGACGGCGGCGTCGTGCGCCGCAACGGCCGGCTCATTCAGGTGCCGACCGCGTTCCGGAGCCGCGAGATCGACTTCGGCGACGGCCCCGAACACGCCGTCACGATCCCGTGGGGCGACGTCGTCACCGCTGCCCACAGCACCGGGATCGAATCGATCGAGGTCTACGCCGCCGCGCCGTCGTGGGCGGACCGGGCCCTCTCGGCGGTCGACTCGCTGGGCTGGCTCCTCGAGCGCGGCCCCGCCGAGCGAGTCCTGAAGCGACTGATCGACGCCCGACTCGAGGGGCCGGACGACCGCCAACTGGCGACCGGCAGCGCCGTCGTCTGGGGCGAGGTCGTCGACGAGGCGACCGGCCGACGGGCACAGGCCCGGCTCCGCACGCCGAATCCCTACGCCCTGACGGCCGAGTCGGCGGTCGCGGCCGCACAGCGGGTCCTCGAGGGGGGCCGGGTCCCGGCCGGCTTCCAGACGCCCGCATCGGCCTTCGGCAGCGAATTCGTCCTCGAGCTGTCGGCAACCGAGCGGGAACTGGTCGAGGCACCGGCCGAGTCCGGCGGGCAAGCGGCGGCGATCGGCGAGTCCGAGCGGCCGTCGCCGGTCGAGCCGCGGTGAATCGATCCGTTCGGCGGGAGTGGAACCACGTTTTCCGATGGCACTCGAGCGGCGAGTCCCGGCGAGGCGGTCCCGAGGACTGCGGACCTCTTGGATAACCAACCACACTTTTGTGCGTCCGGCTCGAGCCGGTAGCTATCGATGTCCTCCGATCGACCCACCCTCCGCGAGCGGTTCAGGGACGATCTCCGGACCGGCTCGCTGCCGGTTTTGCTGACCGCGGTGCCGATCGGGATGGCGGTCGCGCTCGGGAGTACATGGTACTGGGACGAGTTCGCCGGCGGGTTCATGTTACTCATGCTGCTCGGTGTGATCGTGCCGTCCATTCACGAAGCGCACTGGCCACAGGAGTGGCCCTGGTCGACCGACGTCCTGTGGACCGTCGCCGCGTCCGCCGTCGCGCTCGGGCTGTTCGCCGGCATCTATCTGCTCGCCGGGGTCCTGACCGAGGACCCGACACACCGCGCAGCGATCGCCTTCGGCGTGACCAGTCTCGGCGGCTGGTCGCTGTCGTGGGCGATTCGACGGGATCGGTGACGACCGCCATTACTCGTAACAGCTCCGCTCGACCCGCTCGTCGTACAGCCGTGCGAGCCGGTCGGTGACCGACCCGCCGCCGATCGCGTGGCCGTCCAGCGTCCCGATCGGCCGGAGTTCCCACGTTCGGTTCGTCAGAAACGCCTCGTCGGCCGCGCGGACCGCGTCCGGTTCGTATCGGCCCTCGCGGACCGACAGGCCGGCCTCGCGGGCCAACTCGAGGACGATATCGCGGGTGATCCCCGGCAACACCGGCCCGTCGGTCGTCGGCGTGTGGAGCGTGCCGTTGCGGACGAAGAACAGATTGCTCGTGGCCCCCTCGGTCACTCGGCCCTCGAGATCACACATGAGCGCCTCGTCGCTGCCGGGCTCGAGTTCCGTGCGCGCGAGAATGCCGTTCAGGTAGTTGTGAGTCTTGGCGGCGGCGGGGATCGATTCATCGGGGACCCGGCGCGTGTCGACGGTTTCGACGGTCGCCGGGCCGTCCCAGACGGGCTCGCCCTCGAGCCCGCCCCGCGGGAGGGGCTTGGCGTAGACGACGACGGTGGGGTCGACCTCGGGAGCGGGCGTGAGCTTCCCCGGCTGGACGCCGCGGGTGATCGACAGCCGGACGTAGGCGTCCGCGAGGTCGTTGGCCGCCAGCGTCTCGTCGATCCGTTCCCGGAGGTCGGTGGCGGCGAGCCCGTGTTCGAGCGAGAGTATCTCGCAGGTCCGCTCGAGGCGCTCGAGGTGGGCGTCCCACGCAAAGACGGTCCCGCCGTAGACCCGCAGCGTCTCGAAGGCGGCGTCGCCGTAGCGAAAGCCCCGGTCGTCGACGCTGACGGTCGCCTCGCTGGCGGGCTCGAGGTCGCCGTCGACGTGGTAGATGGGGTCGTCAGTCATGGTGGTGCGCTCGGATTGTCTCGTCGTGGCACTCGGAGGTGTATGAAGGTGCTGACTGCTGCTCGAGTGCGCCGCTCTCGTCACGCCTACCCTCGCCGTTCGGGTTCGTTCCCTCGTACACACGACTGCTCACGTCGTCATTTGTGACGCTCTCGAGTAGCCTATCAGCTCACGAGCGGGGAATTACCATCATCTGATATGAGAACCGACTGTTCTCTCGGGGCAATCATCGCTTGATATGCACACGACGAGTCGCGATTCGTGTGCATATTCGGGAATCGGACTCTATCGACGTGCAACTCTAGGGGGTTGGATCGAAACAGTGATTTACCATCTTCTATTCACTCAGTGGTTGGCTGAACGTCCCGATAACTATGTGTGCCTACTTACTGGCTAACGTCCTATGGGCAGAGTAAGCAACCAGTTTGGGTGTAGTTCGATAGACACTCACCATAAGCCAGCAGATGAACCGCCAAGGATAGTCCCCAATAGAAAGACTGCTAATAGGACTAAGACTAATACTGGTACCGAAATCTCCCTCCAGTTCATCTCTACATTGACACTGATTACTCATGCAGTTAAAACTGGCTAACGGTCGATAAGTAAGTCTCTTGTACTTACCGCTCAGCCCCAGTCTAATCTCTCCCCTCCTAAGCGGACTCGACAACAATCGTTATCGAGGTCCCATCTTCACCTAATGCTGAAGTAGCACCGTTGTACCGTCTGGCACCGACCAGTTCGCCCTTCTCTCAGCGCGGCGCGCGCTCTGCGCGCCGCGCAATTGCCCTGCCCCCTTAGGGGCACCGCGTTTTTGCACACAACATAGCCAAACCATCGCTTGGGCCCGTTTTCTGGAGTACCATCGTAGACTTTAACCAGTCAATATCCTAACGTTCTTTAGGATAGATTCCGTAACGTACAGACGCGCACGAAAGTGCGCTGAGCCGGAGTGCTAGGTTGGAGCCACGCGCTCCGGCTCACACACGGCCCCCGCGTCGCGGGAGCAATCCACCATTGTCGGTGGCGAAATAAAGAAGTGCCGACGTCCCGCCGACCAGTCGCTACCGTCGCCGATGTCTTCGCTGGGTTGCCGACCGCCGCGTCGGGGCCACACCCAACCTATGGTCTCGAGCATCACCATCCACTGCGACTGTGGGACCGACAGCCGTATCGCACCGACCGACGGTCCGGCCACCTGCCCGGACTGCGAGACGACGTTCGCACTCACGCTCGTCGAACGCCCCGATGATACCCATGCATCCAGCACTCGCTACGGCACTCACGCGTATCGCGGCCCGTGAGGGCCGCGCCGTGGCCGGCCTGCCGCCCCTCGGCGACACGGTCGACACCGAGGCGCTGACCGCGGTCCTCGAGTCGGACGCGACCGTCACCGTCCGCTTCGAGTACGCGGGCTACCGCGTCGTGCTGAAGCCGGCACTCGAGGCGGTCACGGTGATCGAACGGGAGTGCTGACGGCCCGCTCGAGGGAGCATCGGGCGGCCCGCTCACCCGTCGGCGCGGGCGGCGAGCCGACAGAAGTTCGCGATCAGCTTTTTGCCCACCTCGAGCGAGATTTCCTCGCCGCTCCCGTCGTCGCTGGAGTCGGCGTCCGCGCCCGGCACCGCCCGCGTGAGAATGCTCTCGGGATGGAACTGTACCCCGAGATGGGGCTTCTCGCGGTGGCGGACCGCCATCAAAACGCCGCGCTCGTCGGTCGTCCGAGCGGTTTCCTCGAGCGCGTCCGGCAGGCCAGCGCGCTCGACCGACAGCGAGTGATACCGGCCGACCTGAAACGTCTCGGGCAGCCCGTCGAAGAGTCCCGTCCCGTCGTGGGTGATCGTCGACGGCTTCCCGTGGACGACCTCGGGGGCGTGGCCCACCGGCGCGCCGTGGGCGGCACACAGCGCCTGATGGCCGAGACAGACCCCCAGAATCGGGTACTCGGTCTCGGAAAACAGCGGCATCGAGATCCCCGCCTCCTGCGGCGTTCCGGGGCCCGGCGAGACGACGATCCCCGTCGGCTCGAGGGACCGAACCCCCGCGAGATCGATCTCGTCGTTCCGGCGGACCACGACGTCGTCCGCGAGTTCGCCCACGTATTGGACCAGATTGTACGCGAACGAGTCGTAGTTGTCCACGACGAGGACGCGGGTCCGCGACTCAGTCACTCTGCTCACCCCTGCCGGCCGTCTCCGGGTTCGCTTCGTCGCTCTCGTCCTCGAGGTCCAGCTCAGCCCGTTCGCCCAGCGCTTCGTCGACGGCCGTGATGAGCGCGCGGGCCTTGGCCAGCGTCTCGTCGTACTCGCGTTCGGGGTCGGAGTCGTGGACGATCCCCGCACCCACCCGGAGGTGGTACTCGTCGGCCTGCCGGACCAGCGTCCGGATGACGATGTCGAGTGTGGCGCGGCCGTCGAACCCGAAGATTCCGACGCTGCCGGTGTAGGGACCCCGCCGGGTTGCCTCGAGTTCGTCGATGATCGCCATGGTCCGTGGTTTGGGCGCGCCGGTGATCGTCCCGCCGGGGAAGACCGCCCCGATGGCGTCCGAGAGCGTGGCGTCGGGCCGGAGTCTGCCCGTGACGTTCGAGACGAGATGCATCACCTCCGAGTAGCGGTCGATCCGGCGGTACTCCGCCACGTCGACGGAGCCGTACGCACAGACCTTCCCGAGGTCGTTTCGCTCGAGGTCGACCAACATCGCGTGTTCGGCCCGCTCTTTCTCGTCGTCCAGCAGGTCGGCCTCGAGCGCGTCGTCCTCGGCCGGCGTCTCGCCGCGGGGCCGGGTGCCCGCGATCGGCTCCGTCCGGACGAACTCGCCGTCGCGCTCTAGCAGCAGTTCGGGACTCGCACTGACCAGGTCGGCCGCCCGGAACTCGAGCAGACAGGAGTACGGCGCGGGATTGACCCGCCGCAGGGCGTCGTAGGCGGCGACGGGGTGGACCGCCGCGGGCGCGACCAGCCGCTGGGAGATATTCGCCTGGAAGGTGTCGCCGTCGCGGACGGACGCCTTGACCCGGCGCACGCGGTCGGCGAAGGCCTCGCGACCGCAGTCGCTCTCGAAGGTTGCCTCGGGGCTCGAGACCGGCGGGTCGCCGACCGTCGGATCGCCCTCGAGAATCCGCTCGGCGAGGTCGAGCGCCCGCTCGCGGCCGCGTTCGTAGGCGGACTCGATGGCGTCGCCGGTCCCGACTCGCGGGCAGGCCGTGATCCGCAGCGTCGTCTCGCCGTCGACCGGTGCCTCCCACGCCGCCAGCCGGTCGTAGACCGCGGCCTCGAGCCGCGGCAGCCCCCGGTCGTCGACGGCCGACTCGGGGAGGGTCTCGAGTTCGCGGGCGACGTCGTAGGAGAGCCAGCCGACGGCCCCGCAGGGGTAGGGGACGTCGCAGTCGCCCCGCGCCAGTCCGTCGGCGGCGAGCAGGCCCTCGAGGGCGGCCAGCGTCGGCGAATCACCCTCGGCTCGTGGCACCGCGTCGGGGCCGACGGTGAGCCGGTCGACCGGATCGACGCCGAAGTAGCCCCAGCCGGGCTGGCCGCCGGTCGTCTCGAGGAAGGCGTCGCCCTCGCCGTCGCGGGCGCGGCGGTAGGCGGCAAAGGGGTCGTCGACGGTGAGTCGCACTTCGACGGGAACGCGGCGTCCGGTGCGCGTCGCCGGGGCGTCACGGGGGGTCGACGCGCCGGGCTCGGGGTCCCGAGCGGCGGCGCGAAACGAGTCGAGCGTCGTGACGACGCGCGGGTCGCTCATGTGGCACGGAACGGAACGGATCGATAATCCTCTTGCGATTCGGCAGTCGGCCGACCGTCGAACGCGGGCGGGGACGCCGGCGGTCACGGGCCGCCGGTCGGCGGGGTCGACCGGCAAAACTGGGTCGGCTCGGAGAACGGGGAGAGACAGCGCCTCGAGACGGCGAGAGAGTGAGAGATCCGTGGGGTCGTTACCTGACTTCGGCGCGGTCGATCCAGCCCTGAATGCGCTTTTCCGAGATGTCGGTCTGCTCGGCCAGGTCGGCGGCGTCCGCGACGGCGAGTTCGCCGACGGTCTCGACGCCCGCGCCGGCCAGCCGGTCTGCGTAGGCCGGGCCGATCCCCTTGATGGAGTCGACCGGCTCCTGATTTTCCGGTTCGGGCTCGGCGTCGGCGTCGGGTTCGGCGTCGTCAACTTCGTCGTCGGTCTCCGCTTCGGCGACCGACTCCTCGAGCGCGGGTTCGGCGGCGCTTTCGTCCGCGGCGTCGGCTTCGACCGCCGTGTCCTCCTCGTCTTCGGCGTCGTCGGTCTCGGCTGCGGTTTCGGGCTCGGGTTCCGTCGACTCGGACTCGGCCGCCGCGTCGGCGTCGGGTTCGGCCTCCTCGACGGGCGACCCGGGTTCGGCCGTTTTCTCGGTCGTCGGTGCCGCGTCCTCGGTCTCCGGCCCGGTCGCCTCCGCCGGTTCGGCGGCCTCCTCCGGGCGATCGGGCTCGTCCGTCAGCGACTCCGTCGACGCCGCCGCCGTCGAGCCGGTCGCGGCCGACTGGGGCGGCTCGGCGGCCCCTTCGTCCGCCGCGCCCGCGTCGGTGTCGCTCCCGGCGTCGTCGTTCGATCGTTCCCGCTCGACCGTTACCCCGACCTCTCGAGCGCCCCCGCGCTCCGAGTCCGACTCGTCGAACCCCAACAGGGACTTCAGCTTTTGGAGGATTGCCATTATCTGATCGTAGTCGGTTCCAACACTTAAATTCGCCTGATACTGTCGGTCCCGCGGTGCTGGCGCTGGGTTACAGCCGCGAGCGCAGTGCCTCGTTCATCGCTTCGACCGGCGCGTCCCGGCCGGTCCAGATCTCGAACGCCTCGACGCCCTGATACAGCAGCATCCACGCGCCGTCGACCGTCGTGGCCCCCGCTTCGGCCGCGTCGCGCAGCAGTCGCGTCTCGAGGGGCTGATACACCGCGTCGAGGACGGCCAGATCGCCGTGGAGCGCGTCGGCCGGTACCGGCGTCGCGTCCTCCTCCATCCCGACGCTGGTGGCGTTGACCAGCACGTCGGCCTCGGCCAGCAGCCGCTCGACGTCCGCCAGCCCGTGGCCGCTCGCCCGGGGGACCGCCTCGGCCAGCTGGCGGGCCTTGGGCTCGGTACGGTTGGCGATCGCGACCGTCGCGCCGGCGTCGGCCAGCCCGAACGCGACCGCCCGCCCGGCCCCGCCGGCCCCGACGACGACCGCCCGCGCGTCCTCGAGGGCGACGTCGTGGTCCCGGAGCGCGCGTAACGCGCCGACGGCGTCGGTGTTGTAGCCCGTCGGCGGCCCCGAGCCGGAGAAGTCGATCGTGTTGACCGCGCCGATTCGGGTCGCTAAGTCCTCCGGCGCGACGATCTCGAGCGCCTCCTGTTTGAACGGGATCGTCACGTTCAGCCCCGCGATCCCGAGGGCGTCGGCGCCGTCGATCGCGGCCGCGAGGGCGTCCTGATCCGGTTCGAAGGTCACGTAGCGGGCCTCGAGGCCGAGTTCGTCGTAGGCCGCCTCGTGCATCGGCGGGGACAGGGAGTGTCCCACCGGGTTGCCGAGGAGCCCGTACACGTCCATTGCCATCGTTTCCCGGTAGTCGGCACGGCGGGCCTATAATGGGTCCGGCTCCGGCAGGGACTCGTGGCTCGCTTTGCTTCTGTTACTGGCTGTTCGATGGGTAGTATGGATTTCCGACAGCGACTGCGACAAGCGTCCTGCTATCATGGCTGCAGGGAGTGGCCACGCCCTCCCCAGCCGATTTCTGCTCACGGGCCTTCGGCCCGTTCGCATGGTTCGCGGAACTTCCGGTTCCGCGCTAACGCTCAGTCACTCCGTTCCTTCGCTCATCCCTCGCACGGGTTCGAACTGTCCCTCACTTCCGTTCGGCACAGTTCAGCGTGCGCCACCGCAGCGCAGAAAATCGCGTGTGAGCGATCGGTGCCGACGCGGCGACGAGCTGTTTCGCGTCGCTTTTAGGCCCCTCGTGAGTAGCCGCCGCCATGCTTTCGGGAACGCCGTTGTATCTCCTCCTGTTGGCGGCCGGTATCGTCGCGCTGTATGGCGGTGCCGAGCTACTGGTCTCGGGGGCGGGGCGGCTGGCGCTCGGGATCGGGCTGCGGGCGACGACCGTCGGCGTGACCGTCATCGCCTTCGCGACGACCGCGCCCGAACTGTTCGTCTCGACTATCGGCGCGCTGAACGTCTCGAGCGACGTGGGGCTGGGAACGGTCGTCGGCTCGAACATCGCGAACATCGGGCTCGTGCTGGGGGTATCGGCGTTGATCAAACCGCTCCCGATCGGCGATCGGGTCCTCCGCCGGCACGTCCCCACGATGGTGCTTGCTGCCCTGCTCCTGGTCGGGCTGGGGGCAAACGGGCGGATCGGTCGCCTCGAGGGCGCGATCTTCCTGCTGGTGTTGGCCGGATTCACGGCCTTTCTCCTCTACTACGTGAACGCGGATCCGCCGTCGGTGGCCGACGATCCGGACGCCGGCGCGGGCGTCTCGATCCGCGATATCGGGCTCGTCGTCGCCGGCCTGATCGCGCTGGTGGTCGGCTCGCGGTGGCTCGTCGCCGGCGGGACGGGGCTGTTGTCGGCGCTCGGCGTCCCGGACCTCATCATCGGGCTGACGGTGCTGGCCCTGGGGACGTCGTTGCCCGAACTGGCGGCCTCGGTCGTGGGTGCCGTCCGCGGCGAGACGGAGTTCGCGGTCGGGAACGTCGTCGGCTCGAACATCTACAACGTCCTCGCGGTACTCGGGGTCGTGGCACTGATCACGCCGATCGAGATCCAGCCAGCGACGCTTCGGTTCGAACTCCCGGTCATGGTCGCCTTCACGCTCGTGCTGGTCGGCATGATGAGCTACGGCCGGCGGCTCACGCGACTCGACGGCGCGGCTCTCGTCGTCGGCTACGCCGGCTTCATGGCCTTTCTGGTCCTTTGATACGGTCTACTGTCCGTCAGTTACAGCAAACCGTCTGAGCCGTCACATTGGCAGGGGCGTCCCGTCGGTTTCGTCGCCGGCGGTCGGCAGCCGGTCCAGCCGTGGTCCGAGCTGGGTGCGGACGACCGACACGAGCGCATTCTCGCGGCCTTCGCCGGTGATCGCGCCCGCTCGTACTGACTCGTCGCCCACGTCGCGCTCGGCCGTCACGAGCATGGCCGCCTCGCGGTCCGCGAGGAGGACGTATCCGCACTGTGGCGCGTCCACCGGGAAACTGAACCAGTCGAACCGCGGTTCACAGACCGTCGCGGTCGGTACCGCCGCCCGGACCGTGTCGCGAACGCGGGGCGACCGCGACGCCACGTAGACGTCGACTCCACGGTCGGCGGCATCCCGCAGGTTCTCGAGGCAGGTCGATCCGAGTAACACGGCGCTGGGCGCCATCACGAACAGTTCCTCGTCGGCCCCGGCGGCGATCTCGTCGCCCCGCTCGGCGACGTTCGCCTCGCCCTCGAGCGTCCAGCAGCTCTCGACATCCGTCCCCGTCCGTCCGCTCTCGTCCGAGTCCCGAGCGATCGGCTGCGCCGGGACCGACGGCTCGCTCTCGGGTCGCGCTCGTCGCGTCGAGTCGGACCGAACGAGCGCGGCGGCTTCGGCGAGCGGCCCGTCGGCGAGCCAGTCGACGTCCCAGTGTGGCGCGTCGGTCTCGAGCGCGGCCCGTCCCGACTCGTCGTCGTGGGCCACGAGCCCCGCAGCCGCGAGCGCGGGGAGGTGTTTGTGGGCCAGCTCCATCGCCACGGCCGTCCGCTGCGAGCCGACCACGTCGGCGGGACGGTCCGCCTCGCCCTCCCGGACGAGGACGCCGGCGGCGAGGTCGTCGACGGCGATCGATCCGCCCCGACTCGCGAGTTCGGTACAGACGATCAGACGCCGCGGCTCCCGGAGCGCCTCGAGGGTCCGAGTCAGCGTCTCCGCGGCGACGGGGACGTCGTCCCCGGTCGGATCCTTGAGGAGGCTCTCGACCCACTCGAGATCGAGGATCGGGTGGGCGGTGAGCGAGACCGCCGGGTCGTCGCCGTCGGCGTCCCGGGACAGAACACCGCGGTCGACCAGCCGCGGGACGTGCCGGTGAATCAGTTCGATGTGGAGGCGCTCGCAGTGGGCGTCGGGAACGATCGGGGTGCCCCGTTCCACGGCCGCGACTTCGGTCGCGAGGTCGGCGATCGGCATGGCGGGTCCCGTCGCTGTGGCGGCCGTCGGGGTTTGCCCCTCGCGGTCGCGCAACACGGCGAGGAGGGCCCGCCGGTGCGGGTCCGCGAGGACGTCCGCCGCGGTCGTCGTCAGCTCGAGGGACGGGGGGAAACTCATTGGCGGATAGAGACAGCGAGCGGTGGAAAGAACTGTACCAGCATACTCTGGTATCGCTCGGTGGTGCCATCGGCTCAGTCGTCGTCGCCGAAGTACGCCGAGAGCAGTTTCGCCTGTGCGACCCGGAGGTGCTGGTGGAAGGTCTGGCGGGCGATGTCGAGCCGGTCGGCGACCTCCGAAGCGTCGCTGTTTCGCGTCGGCCACTCGAAGTAGCCGCCGTGATAGGCCGCCTCGAGGGCGAGGCGCTGTTTCTCGGTCAGTGCCGACTCGACGGTCCGCCGGAAGTCCCCGCGGGTCCGGACCGGCCGATCGACGGTCCGCTTCGAGACGAGCCGGGTGTCGGGGTAGGCCGAGGTGATCGCCCCGACGAGTTCCCGGAGATCCGAGTCGGGGCTGGTCTGGACGGTTAACTCGGCCGTGCCGTCCCGGACGACCTTCGACTCGAGGCGGGCCCCGTACTCCCCGAGTAGCTCGGTGATCGTCGAGCCTCGGACGACGATCTCCCAGTAGCTCTCGTCGGCGTCGGCGTCGATGAGACGCAGCTCCGTGATCGCGGCCGCCTCGGTCGCCGCCGATCGGAGCGTGTCGGGTTCGATGCCTGACACGGTGAGATAGTAGACGAACACCTCGTCGGTCAGCGGCAACACGTGGTCGATCGAGAGATCGCAGCCCGCCACCCACGAGAGATCGATACAGACGTCCCCGCGGTCGGTCGACTCGAGTTCGAGTTCGACGACGGTGTCGAGATAGAGGAGTCGGCGGACCGCCATCGCGTTGATCGCGTGCCCGATGGTGCCGCCGAACTCCTGTAACACCTCCCGCTCGCGGTCGGCGAACGCCGACGGTTCGCGGGCGGCGATCACGAGCGCGCCGAGGGGGCGATCGCTCGCGACGATGGGGACGACCGCGACCGACGCGTACTCGCGGGCCGCCGCGTGGGTTCGCCACGCCACGATATCGCTTTCGGGGAGGGCCCGGTAGCGCTGGACGCTCCGACTCTCGAGCGCCGGCGAGCCGTCGGCCTCGGCCGGGGGATCGACGAACGACGAGAGGAGGTCCGCGTCGGCCGTCGGGTCGATCCCCGCCCCCGTTTCGGGCGTCCAGGCGTAGCCGTCCGTCCCACCGGGGTCCGCCCGACCGATGACGGCGAACCGGTAGGCGTCGGCGGCCGCGAACGCCTCGACGATCGCCCGCTCGATCTCGTCGCGTGTCTCGGCGGCGACCATCGTCTCGTCGATCGTCCGGACGATCGCATTGAGCCGCTCGAGACGCTCGAGTTCGCGCTCGCGGGCCTTGCGGTCGCTGATGTCGCGGCCGACGCCGGTAAAGCCCAACACGGTGCCGTCGTCATCGGTGATGCGGGCGCTGTTGAACTCGTAGGGGATCTGCTCGCCGTCCGCGGTGAGGAGCCGCCCCTCGGCGGTCACGCGCTCGCCGGCCTCGAGGATGCGATCGATCGCCGCCCCGATGTGGTCCCGGTCTTTCGGCGCGATGAATCGGAGCGGATGCATGCCGACGAGATCGGCCGACACGTAGCCGGTCACGTGCTGGAACTGGTCGTTCCACTCGATCAGGTTCCCCTCGGTGTCGAAGGCATAGAGGATGTCCGGCTGGGCCTCGAGGACGCTCTCGGTGAAGGCCTTCTCCTCGCGGAGTTCGCGCTCGCGGGCCTTGCGGTCGCTGATGTCGCGACCGATGCCGGTAAAGCCTAAGGCGGTACCCTCGTCGTCGGTGACACGGGCGCTGTTGAACTCGTAGGGGATCCGCTCGCCGTCCGCGGTGAGGAGAGCGGCTTCGACGGTGACGGACGTCTCGTGTTCGAGGACGCGATCGATCGACGCCGCGATCCGGTCCCGATCCGCCGGCGCGACGAACTCGAGGGGGTCCATTTCGAGCAGTTCCGACTCGGTGTAGCCGGTCACGTCCGGCACGCGATCGCTCCACTCGATGAACTCCCTCTCGGTGTCGAACGCGTAGACGATGTCCGGCTGGGCCTCGACAACTCGTTCAACGACGTGTTTCTCCTCTCGAGGCCGCCGTTCGCGCTCGTGGTCGTCGGTGCGGTCGTGGACGACCCAGACGTAGCCGGCCGGCTCGGTCGCCGCCCCTACCGCGACGCCGACGTCGTCGCCCTCGACCGTCGCCAGCACCTCGCGGACCCACACCCGGCCCCCATCGCTCGTGACGCGCCACCCTTCGGACTCGACCGTTCCGCTCGAGCGCGCGGCCTCGAGCAGTCGCTCCGGGTCGCCCGCCTCGCGTTCGGCCGCCGGAAAGAGGCGGCGGTACCGCGAGCCGACGGCCGCGTCCGCGTCGTATCCGAGGAGCGTTCGCGCGCCGTCGTTCCACGTCGTGAACCGCCCCTCGCTGTCGAGGACCGCCATGGAAGCGTCGCTGACGACCGCGCTCAGGTCGTGGATCCCGAGTCGGTCGGCGATCCGTCGGTCCCTCCGTGTCGCGGCGCAATCGGTCTCGTCCCCCGACGCCACTTCGTCGGGCGAATCGTCACTCATTGCTCCCTGCTCACAGTGTTTCGTGCCATTCATACCCATTGATGAAAAGCTACTGGCGGCGTTTGCTGCGAGCTTTTAAGAGTCAAGCGGGACGCACCCTCACCGATAGGTCCGAACCGGCGAGGTTAACGGGGTCACCCACCGACGGGAGGGTATGACGACGCTCGCGATCGTCGAGAGCCGCGCCGACCGCGCTTCGGAACACGTCTGCGAGTTCCTCCGCGAGAACGCCGACTGGGAGCGACGCGAGGACGACGCCCGGCCGGCCGAAGACGGCGGCGGTACGTACTACCGGACCGAGGGGGCCGAACTCCGCTCGTTCGACGACCTCCACATCGAACTCGAGGCCCCCGCCGAGGCCTTCGACTGCGACCCCGACCTGCTCGTGTTCGCCTCGAGACACTCCGGCGACACGGGTCCGCTACTGACCGGCCACTTCACGGGCAACTTCGGTCCCGCCGAGTTCGGCGGCGAGCCCGACGCGCTGGCCGACGCCGCCCCGAACGCGCTGGCCCGCCTGCTCGAGGCCTTCGACGAGTACGCGCCCGAGGAGTACGAGGTCGGCATGGAAGGGACCCACCACGGCCCCACCGACGTTGGCTGTCCGTCGCTCTTTGCCGAACTCGGCAGCGGCGACGAGCAGTGGGACGACCCCGCCGGTGCCGAGGCCGTCGCCCGCGCCATCCTCGCGCTTCGGGACGTCGACCCGCATCGCTCCAGACAGGTCGTCGGCTTCGGCGGCAACCACTACGCCCCGCGGTTCGAACGGATCGTCCGCGAGACCGACTGGGCTGTCGGCCACGTCGCCCCCGACTGGGCCCTCGAGGCGATGGGTCATCCGACGGCCCACCGCGACGTCCTCGAGCGCGCGTTCGACGCCAGCGACGCCGAGATCGCGCTGCTGGACGGCGAGTGGCCGGTCCTCGAGGAGACCCTCGCCGACCTCGACTGCCGGCTCGTCGGCGAGACGTGGCTGCAGGAGGTCGACGGCCGGCCGCTCGAACTGGTCGATCGGATCGAAGCCGACCTCGGCCCGATCGCCGACGGCGTTCGCTTCGGCGACTGTCGCGCGGACGAGATTCGCGTCGTCGACCTCCCGGCCGATCTCGTCGAAACCGCACAGGGGATCGACCCCGACCGGGTCCGGACGATCGTCGAGAACCACACCGTCGCCTTCACGACGGACAACGGCGGAACGCGCGTCGGCTCGCGGGCAGCGATTCCCGCGAGCGCGGGCGATGCCGCGGACGACCGTGACGGCGCTGTCGGGGACGAACGCGACGCCGACACGAGCGATCCGCGGCGGGCGATCGTCGACGACCTGGCCGCGGTCCTCGAGACGAAGTTCGACGCCGTCCGGCTCGAGGCCGGGGCCGTCGTCGCCGAGGAGACGGCCTTCGATCCGAAGTTAGCACGCGAGGCTGGCGTTCCCGAAGGGCCGAAGTTCGGCGCGCTCGCCGACGGCGAGCCGGTGACCGTCGACGGCGAAACGGTCAGTCCCGAGAGGGTTCTGACAGAGCGTACGCGACGGTTTCCGATCTGACTGAACGGGAACTCGACAGTAATAGATACCTATACCCCTCCTGTCGCGGCTTTCGTGGTGTCCTGCGTTCGACACGTATGAATCGATTACCGCGTCAGACAGGCGGCTGACGTGTAGGGGAAAGGTAATTATGCTCCATCTTTTAGACAGGGCCAAGAATGGACTCTCTCATCGACGACGCAATCGACGAGGCCGAAGACGGGGAGGCCGCGGTCCCCGACGAGACGCCACAGGGCGGACAGTCGGCCGACAACACTGGGTCGGACGGCCGACAGACCGGGACGATGACCGACGACGAACTCGAGGACGTTCTCCAGGATCTCCAGACCGACATCACCGTCGTCGGCTGTGGCGGTGCCGGCGGGAACACCATCAACCGCATGCACGAGGAGGGGATCCACGGCGCGAAACTCGTCGCGGCCAACACCGACGTCCAACACCTGGTCGAAATCGAGGCCGACACCAAGATCCTCATGGGCGAGGACAAGACCGGCGGCCGCGGGGCCGGTTCCCTGCCCCAGGTCGGCGAGGAGGCCGCCCTCGAGAGTCAAGAGGACATCTACGAGGCCATCGACGGCTCGGACATGGTCTTCGTTACGGCTGGACTGGGCGGCGGTACCGGGACCGGTTCCGCACCCGTCGTCGCCAAGGCCGCCCGCGAGGCCGGCGCGCTGACGATCTCGATCGTCACGACGCCCTTTACCGCGGAGGGGGAGGTCCGGCGAACCAACGCCGAGGCCGGCCTCGAGCGCCTGCGAGACGTCTCCGACACCGTGATCGTCGTCCCCAACGACCGCCTGCTCGACTCCGTCGGTAAACTCCCCGTCCGACAGGCGTTCAAAGTTTCCGACGAGGTGCTGATGCGCTCGGTAAAGGGGATCACGGAACTGATCACGAAACCCGGCCTCGTCAACCTCGACTTCGCCGACGTTCGCACCGTCATGGAACGGGGCGGCGTCGCCATGATCGGCCTCGGCGAGGCCGACTCCGAGGCCAAGGCCGAGGACTCGGTCAAGACCGCCTTGCGCTCGCCACTGCTCGACGTCGACATCTCCGGCGCGAGTTCCGCGCTGGTCAACGTCACCGGCGGCAACGACATGGCCATCGAGGAGGCAGAAGGCGTCGTCGAGGAGATTTACGACCGTATCGACCCCGACGCACGCATCATCTGGGGGACCTCGATCGACGAGAGCCTCGAGGGCAGCATGCGCACCATGATCGTCGTCACGGGCGTCCAGTCGCCCCAGATCTACGGCCGACCGGACGGCGAGGAGCCGGTCCAGCCCGAGCCCGCGGACGGCGAGGACATTGACTTCGTCGAGTGATGGGGACCGCGAGCCGTTAGACCGCAGAGCGGATCAAAGGGAGGAAGGTCCATCTTCACCACTTCTAGCTGTCTATACTCATATTTCAGGACCGTGAACTGTAAGTAAGAATTGCGACAAAGATGTCCGAACGATCCCGTTCACCTTCTACATCTTTTCGATCACATGGTCGAGTTCTGCTTCCATCACATGTCCATTAAAAATCCTGACTGGTTGCCCTTCATCGAGAAATATGGATTTTATATAGACTAAATATTACACAAACTACTCAGTTTCTCGCTGCCGCTGGTAGATATCTGACTTTTCTTGTTCTCCACGTTTCAACAACAGGTTCGAAGCCACGTCTAAAAGTGGTTTTAAACGGTTTTCAACACGGATCGACTGCTCCCGCCGGTCCCTCTATCTGATACATGAAAAGATTTATTATAGTTAAGAGTAAAATAAAAATTGATGTCTAAGGATAATAGAATAAATAGAAGAAGAATACTAAAAAGCACCGCGGCGTTCGGTACAGCATCGGCTACCGGACTCGTTGGCGTAAGCACCGCATCAGCGAATAACGCGACAGTCGATATCGACTCGTTGCTGGCGAGAACGGAAGTTGAGTCGATCATGAAGGAAATTCCAGGACTGGAGCTACAGTCGGACGACACCATAGTGCTGGAGAACGGGTCGGTAATCGTTTTGATTCCGGCGAACTACGGATCGCTGGTCGTCACTGACTCGGAGAACGGACGAACGGCGGCGTTCTACTTCGAAGAGCGGGTTCCTGCGCTCGACGCCGATTGGCCCAAGGGAACCCACGCTCGGTTGCAGGCGACGGTTGACGATCCCGAGCCCCTGTTCCAACGAACCACGACGGACGAAGAAATGCACCGCTATCTCGTTTCTATCGGTGCATCGGACCTCCGTACCGACGACGTTCATGTGAGTGTGACTCCGGAAACAGACGAGATCGACGTCACACACATAAACAGCGACGAGCGCGTGATGACTGTTATCCGTGCTCAAATTTCGGACAGTAATGTGGAGAAAGCACGTGGCACACTGTCCAAAGCCTCGGGGTCCGCCCCCACCGCCGAGATTATAGAAAGAGAACGTTATGGGACTGGACGCAGTGCTGACGGGTCTGGTGGAGTACAGGTTGCATCTGTGGGTGGATGTGGCGGCTGTGGCGATGACATTGCCCTTGACGTACTTTACTGTCTAAACCAGGTAAAGAACTGTGGATTGTGTACGATCGGAAGCCCCGCCCCGCCAGTCGCCGTGGCCTGTTGGCTGATTGTGTGCTTCGGCGTTTCCTCCGCTGACGGTGTTTCAGCGGTACTCGATGACGTTAATATTCCCGGTTGCACGAATCTTGCCGGATGCGCCGCCGATTGCTTCATAGAGGAGTGGAAGGAATTGTGGTAGATTCTATAACACGGCACTGTCTAGTTGGTTCAGGTTGAGAAGTGAGCAGGCCGCTGAATTTCTTGTCCAAGGATGCTCTTAAACCTGATCAGCGGGAGTTATTCGGCGGATTTAGAAGAATCGTGGGAAACCGAGCGGACGGTGAACGCCTCAATGGACGTTCCCATTCACTTCCACGAAACTAGTTGTTCCCTTAATGAAATAACAACGATTTTATCCGAATTCGGTGTTGAAGGCTCGCATGGAGCGATTTGGAATGGAGTCCATCGTCTGGCTGACAGCGGTTGCGACCCGCCGACGGCGAAGTCGTCAAGGTCGCAGTTGACGAAACCCCTGTCAAAATTAATGGCGAATGGCTTCGGTTGTATGCTGCAATAGACATCGAGACAAGGTTGATTCTCACCTTCGACTGTTTGGTCGGCATGGTACCGATCCAGCAGCTGCGTTTCTGCATCAACTCAAGGAGAAACATGATCTTTCTGAGACTATGTTTCTCGTTGACCAATTCGACTATTGGACTGCCTCTCTTGAGTAGGACTGAGCAGTCAGGTCAGCTATATCGAGTGTTGCTTGATCGAAAAGTGGTTTCACACCTTCATGCGGATTGACCGCTTTCATAACTTGTGGGTGGGAAGTTGATCGAGTGTCCGCGGGTTACTTAGACAATTTATGCGCTACTATAACCGCCAGAGACCGCACTAAACTCTCGTTGGGAAGGTATCAATCGAGAATGTGCAGAACTAGACCGTTCCTGAGTGCTGGACGTGTGAGTGCGCATCAGGTAGGAAATTAAGGTATTTATGCAGTATGATACTGGCGTAATATTCTAAAAAGAAGGAACGCACCGATTCCACTGATCACAAGAAGGACAAGTTGAGATTTCGACCCTGGTGCTTGAGATCCAGCTGCTTTAAAAGGAACTCCAGTTATAAGGGTGAGAGCAAACAATTTTGCTCTCGTAGACACTAGTATTGATTTGATCCTAGCATATGAGACTTGGGTAGATTTACTTTTCTCAAAACCATTTCTTTTAAATATATAATAGGGGAATAACAAAAGACCACCAAGAGGAATGAGAATGGCTAGGTCATATCGCTGAAATTCATCAAGGTCAAAGCGACACATGTCCACGTATACGAATATAGCGATTAGAAATTGAATCAAATATATAGACAGGAGTATAATCCCTGTTGAACTGGCCATATATCCCATAAGGGTTAGTCAGAAATAAATTTTTTGGAGTGGAATAGTTGTGTGTGGTTTAATAATTTATAAATTATAACCAAAGACCTCGACATGTGAGGATGAGACCTCTAAAATCACTCGCTCTCGATGATCGCTCACAGATACGATGCTTGGCCTGAGGAAAGTACGCCGTCAGACTTAATCACTGCCCCTGCCTCAGCAAATTGGTTTCGGGTCGATCCCCAACTCGTCCAGCGAACCCGCGTATGCATCGTACGCGGCCCCGATCACCGCCTCGGCCGCGTCTCGAGCCTCGTTCCAGTCGGCGTCGTCCGTACAGGCCTCGGTGAGCAACGCGGCTACCCGCTCGCCCTGCGCGACCGTCTCGCTGCGCAGTTCCCGGAACAGATCGGCTCGCGACTCGTCGCCCTCGTTGACGAAGAAACTCACTACCTGCAGGTGGGTCCGATCCCCGACCAGCGCTCGCCCGACGAGCCCGCCCAGCCGGGCCGCCGTCGACTCGAGCGAGCGAAGTTCGGCGTGCATCGGGTCGACGCTCTCGGCGTCGCCTTCGTACTCGTCCTCGAGCAAGTCCGTAATGCGGTCGCAGTGGTCTCGCTCCTGCGTTCGGAACTCGGCGAAGATATCGGTCGCCTCGGCGTGGTCCTCGTCGTCAGTCCACTCGGCGAGGGTCGCCGCGGCGACGCGCTCGCTGTCCGCAGCGGTCCGGAGGACCCGTTCTTCGGTCAGGTCCGCGTCGGTCAGCGCGACGAGGCGTTTCGACGAGCCGAGCCGCTCGAGTTCGGTTGCCATCGACTCCGCGACCGCGGCCTCGAATTCGTCGGCGTCCATACCGGCCCGACACCGGCCAGGGTGTTGAACGTTAGCCAGCGGTGTCCGCCGGCGGGTTTACCAGCGACGGGGACGTATCCGAACCCATGACCGACCGGAGCGACGCCGACGGACCGGCCGACGTCCCCTCGATCACGCCAGTGGCGCTGGCCGAGCGGCTACGAACCGGGTCGGAACTGACCGTCCTCGACGTCCGTGACCGCGACGAGTTCGAGCGCTGGCACCTCGCGGGCGAGGGGGTCGAGGCCGTCCAGATCCCGCACATGAAGTTCATCCAGGCACAGGCGACCGGCGGGGTGACCGACCTCGCGGCCGACCTCAAGGAGCCGATCCTGGCGGTCTGTGGACACGGCGAAGCGAGCGCCCACGCCGTTTCCCTCCTCCGGGACGCGGGGATCGACGCCGCCAACCTCGCCGGCGGGATGGACGCTTGGGCCGACCTGTACGTCGCTCGCGAACTGCCGGTCGACGCGCCCGCGACGGTCGTCCAGTACGACCGCCCCTCGAGCGGCTGTCTCGCCTACGCGATCTACAGCGACGGCGAAGCCGCGGTGATCGACCCGCTTCGGGCCTTTGCCGACCGGTACACCGCCGACGCCGACGACCGGGGCGCGACCCTCGAGTACGCCATCGACACGCACGTCCACGCCGACCACGTCAGCGGCGTCCGGACGCTCGCGGACCGAACCGATGCGACGGCCGTCGTTCCCGCGGGCGCGACCGACCGCGGGCTGGCGTTCGAGGCCGTGACCGTCACTGATGGGGAGGAACTGCGGGTCGGCGACGCGACACTGACCGTCGCGGCCACGCCCGGACACACGAGCGAGTCCGTCTCCGTCCGGCTCGAGGGTGACGGCGGCGGGCCCCTGTTTACCGGCGATACGCTCTTCCTCGAAGGGGTTGGCCGACCGGACCTCGAACGCGGCGACGAGGGCGCAGCCGCCGCTGCCGAGGCGTTGTACGAGACGCTTCAAAACCGCGTCCTCGCGTTCCCCGACGACACGACGATCGCGCCGGGCCACTACGGCGACGCCGCCGAGTCGAGCGCGGATGGGACCTACGCCGCCCGGCTCGGCGACCTCCGCGATCGCCTCGAGGCGCTCTCGATGAACGATCGGGAGTTCCTGGCCCACGCGACGAGCGACCTCCCGCCGCGGCCGTCCAACCACGAGCGCATCGTGGCGGCGAACCTCGGGCACGAGGCGATCGACGACGAAACGGCGTTCGAACTCGAGTTGGGACCGAACAACTGCGCCGTCGCGGACTAACCGGTCAGTCGTCGGCAACCGCGCCGTCGCTCGAGACGGCCTCGAGGTCGCCCTCGATGCTCGGCGGATACTTCCCGCGGTCGAGTTTCAGGTCCGACTGCGGCCGGGCCATACAGGTCAGCGCGTAGTTCTCGGCTTCTTCCTCGGTGAGTCCGCGGGCAGCGGGCTGGGTGACCTCGCCCGCGACGATCTCGGCCGAACACGCCAGACACATCCCCACCCGGCAGGAGTATTCCTGGGCGATGCCCTCCTCGAGACACCGGCTCAGGATGGTCTCTTTGTCGGTACAGGTGATCGTCTCACCCGTTCCGACGAACTCGATGGTATACTCGGTCATACGGCTCGATACGGCGGACCTCACTAAAACTCTTTATTCCCAGCTATCGTGACACTCTGTGCGATCCGGTGGGGAGCCGATCCTCCCGGAACCGTTTCGGAGCTTTCAGCCCCGCACAGCCGGCTCAACACACCGATTCTATCGTTATTTATAATCGTAGTTTTTATTTATAACAATTAACGATGGTCGTCTGCGATGTCACTGACACGCAAACAGGTGGGACTGCTCGCACTCTCGCTACTGCTCGTCTTCAGCGGGAGCGCGCTGGCACAGTGGGGGCAAACGGCAGGCGGCGATATCGACGTCGAACGCGTCGAGATCGAGACCGACGACGGGGGGACGATCGACGGTTATCTCTACGTCCCCGACGGGGTTAGTGCGGACGACCCCGCGCCCGGCGTTCTCGCGATTCATGGCTATATCAACTCCAAGGAAACCCAATCGAGCTTCGCGATCGAGTACGCCCGGCGCGGCCACGTCGTCCTCGCGATCGACCAGCCGGGCCACGGCTACTCCGATCCGCCGGCCTTTTCGAACGGTTGGGGCGGCCCGCCGGCGCTCGAGTACCTCGCCGATCACGAACTGGTCGACGAGGACAACATCGGCCTCGAGGGCCATTCGATGGGCGGCTGGGCGGCGGTCTCGGCAGCCGCGGAGCATCCGGACAGCTACGAATCGGTCGTCCTTGTCGGCTCGTCGACGGGCTCGGCGGGCGCGCCCGAGGGCAACGAGACGTTCCCGCGGAACCTTGGGGTCGTCTTCGCGGACTACGACGAGTTCCACTGGCTGATGTGGGGGTCCGCGACCGGGCCGGCGACGCCGCAAAGCGAGAAACTGCAGTCCGTCTTCGGCACCGACGACGGGATCAACGAGGGGGAGGTCTACGGCTCGGTCGACGACGGCACGGCGCGGGCGCTGTACACGCCGCGGACGACACACCCCGGCGCACACCACACGCCGAGTGCCGTCTCCGACACCGTCGGCTGGACACAACGAACCCTCGAGGGAGCCGATGAGGAGCCGGGCGATCACGTCTGGTACTGGAAGGAGATCGGCACGGCGATCGCACTGCTTGGCGGGTTCCTCTTCTTGGTGCCCGCCGGCGCCGTGCTGACCAGTCGGGAGCCGTTGGCCGACGCGACGCGGACGGTGCCCGACGCGGTCACCGAGCGCGACCGCGGCTGGTACGTCGCGGCCCTGCTCGCGGCCGTGGTTCCGGTCGTTCTCTACTACCCGACGATGCTCGTTGGCAGTCAGGCAATGCCGGTGACGGCTATTACGCCACAGGGAGAGACGAACGGCATCGTCCTCTGGGCGCTCGCGAACGTCGTCGTCATCGCCGGCCTGTTCGGGCTGTGGCACCGCAATAGCGGTCGGTCGCTCGGCGACGAGCGATACGGGCTCGATATCGGTGACGGCGCGGCGACCATCGCGAAATCGCTCGCGGTCGCAGTCGGCGTGGTCGGGGGCCTCTACGTGCTGCTGTGGATCGTCGACACGGTCTTCATGACCGACTTCCGCGCCTGGGTCCTCGGACTGAAGCTCATGTCGACTCTCCACGCCCGGATCTTCGTGACCTATCTCCCGGCCTTCCTCGCCTTCTTCGTCGCGCTCGGGGTCCTGTTGCACGGCCGACTCCGGACGCCGGAGACGACGCGGTCGCTCCCGCGGGCGATGGCGACGAACGCGGTCATCCTGACTGGCGGGTTCGCACTCTTGCTCGTGATCCAGTACGGCACGCTGTTTGCAACAGGTGCGCTCGCGGTCCCGATCACGGCACTGCAGACGATCATCGCCTTCCAGTTCCTCGCCTTGCTACCGGTCATCGCGGTGGTCTCGACCTACTTCTTCCACCGGACCGGCCGGATCTGGACCGGTGCGTTCGTCAATGCCCTTTTGATCACGTGGCTGATTGTCGCCTCGCAGGCGATCCACTACCCGTTCTAGGGACTGCCGGGTCCCGGGGCGGGAGGTGCCCCGTCTCGGGGCCGGATCGACCATAAAACGTTTTCTTACCGCGGTGTCCAGAGTGTTGGTATGAGTACGCAGGAGCAGTCGGCCGCGGGTGCGGCGACGACCCGGTCGCCGGACGCCGTCGTCGTCGGTGCCGGGACGTCAGGGTGTTACGCGGCAGCGACCATCGCACGGGAGGGCTACGACGTGGTCATCCTCGAGCGAAAGGACGAGGAAGAGGCGGGCCACATCGCCTGTGGCGACGCCCTGAAGGGTGCCGATGCCTTCCCCGAAGCCATCCCGAAGTCCAAACTCGAGCCGGCCTTTACCAACACCGACGTCGACCACGGCCGGTTCGAGATTCCACAGGAGGATACCGTCCTCGAGATCCCGGTACCGGGCGAACTGGCCGTCATCGACCGCTGGGAGTACGGCCGCCGGATCATCGACGGGGCCGAGGACAGGGGGGTCGAGTTTCGCTACGATACGGTCGTCCAGAACGTCCGCCAGAACGACGACGGCCGCGTCACGGGCGTCGAGGCGATCCGCAAGGGCGACCCGGTCACCTACGAGGCCGACATCGTCATCGACGCCGCCGGCTCGCTGTCGGTGCTGCAAGACCACGTCGACTTCTCCGACTCCACGTTCGACACCAACGTCGACTACAGCCACTTCTGTTCGGCCTACCGCGAGATCGTCGAAGTCGAGGAGCC
The DNA here is from genome assembly GCF_041821105.1 of Natrinema sp. H-ect1. Lineage (NCBI taxonomy): Archaea > Methanobacteriati > Methanobacteriota > Halobacteria > Halobacteriales > Natrialbaceae > Natrinema > Natrinema sp. H-ect1. The sequence goes on from NZ_JBGUBA010000005.1 coordinate 176,173, forward strand.
CGTCGAGTGGGACGACGCGCTGGTCTTCAAGCCGACCGAGCGCGCGGCGGGCTATCTCTGGTATTTCCCGCGGACCGACACCGAGATCAACGCCGGCTTGGGCTTCCAGATGACCGAGGAGCCGATGCAGTTGGTCGACGACCTCAAACGCGACCTCGAGAACCGCCCCGAGTTCGAGGGTGCCGAGGTCGAGGACAAACTCGGCGCGGCGCTGCCCACCCGACGACCCTACGATTCGGCCGTGCATCCTGGCTACATGGCCATCGGCGACGCCGCCGGCCACGTCAACCCCACCACCGGCGGCGGCATCGCCGGGGCCGCCTACGGCGGCAAGTACGCCGCCGAGCGGGCCATCGAGGCCCTCGAGACGGACGAGTTCGGCGAGGACGTCCTCTGGGAGTACAATCAAAAAGTGATGGACCACTTCGGCGCGCGCTACGCCGCGCTGGACGTCTACAACATCCTCTCGACGGCCGTCGACGTCGACGACCTGATGAGTCTACTCGCCGCCATGCCCGGCGACAAACTCGCCGAGGCGCTGTACTCGGGCAGTACCGACATCGGGCTCAAACTCAAACTCGAGGCGCTGGTCAAGAGCCGCGGCCACTGGGGCACGATCTGGAACCTCTATAAGACCAAGCGCCGGGCCGACGAACTCCTCTCGCACTACGAGAACTACCCGACCAGTCCCGAGGGGCTGGCGGGCTGGCAGGACCGCCGTGACGACCTCATGGAGAAGGTCTACGAGACGACCGGGGCCGACCCGAAATACTAGCCACCGAACTTTTGCTCTGCGGGCGCGGCGAAGCCGCGCCCTCGGCAAAATCTCGAGAGAGCGCGAAGCGCTCTCTCGGACCTCGCGGGGGCTTCGCTCCCGCTTAGCTTCGATGAAAAGCACTCCTCCTTCCGTTCGTTCCTTTCAGTCACTCACATCAGTCGTCGGCCCGCTCGCTCACCCTTCGGGTTCGCTCGCGGTCGGTGTCGGGCGGCGGCCTGCCCTCCCCCGAGTCGCGGACTCCTCGCGGGGCTCGGAGCCCGCTCCCGGCCAGTGATCGTTCGATCTGTTTCGTTCGATTGACTCTCGAGTAACTGGAACGTTCGGCCGTCGGATACCGGTTCGCTTCCCGTAGTATCGTTTCCCGTGAATATTCCCCTACGCTGTTAGGATATCTTGGCTTTCCTATCCGTCAAATAACGGGTTATGATGGCACGGAACCACACACGGCGACGCGCACTGACACTGATCGGAACCGCGAGCGGCATCGCGCTGGCCGGTTGTATGGGCGGCGACGACGGGGACGACGAGGAGATGAGCGACGACGATTCGGGCAACGGCATGGGAGACGACGGGATGGACGACGACTCCGGGTCGGACGACATGGAGTCGTCCGGCTCGAACGTCCGGGTCGCGCACCTCTCGCCCGACGCCCCCAACGTCGACGTCTCCGTCGACGGCGACGCCGTCCTCGAGGACGTGCCCTACCGGGCCGTCAGCGACTACCTCGACCTCGAACCCGACACCTACGAGGTGATGATCACGGCCGCCGGCGACGCCGACACCGTCGTCTTCGATCAGGAACTCGAGATCGCCGAGGGGTCGTTCACGATCGCGGCGCTCGGCGAACTCGCCGACGAGAACCAGCCCTTCGAGCCGGCAGTTCTGGAAGACGACGTCAGCGATCCCGGCGACGACGCGCGGGTGCGGCTGGTCCACGCGTCGCCGGACGCCCCTGCAGTCGACGTCACCGTCGGCGACGGCGAGACCGTGCTGTTCGAGGACGCTGCCTTCGGCGACGCGGCCGCGACCGAAGTGCCGGGCGGCGACTACACCCTCGAGGTCCGCCCGGCGACGGAGACCAACGACGGCGACGTGGTCGCGACCTTCGACGTCGCTCCGGAGGGCGGCAACGTTTACAGCGCCTTCGCCGTCGGCTACCTCGAGCCCGGCTCGGCTCCCGCCGACGAGGCGTTCGACCTCGAGGTCGTCATGGACGCCTGATCGACGATACGGATCAGCGCTGGGACCGAAGCCGTTCGATCCGGCGCGCCGTCGGCGGGTGCGTGCCGAACAGCCGCCGGTGGAGGAACCGCCGCGTACGGTCGAAAAAGCGGTGTTCCTCCCACGGCGGCGGGACGATCGAGAACGCAGCCGTCGAACGGTGTTTGCGGAGATCGTTCGAGGGCCGTTCCTCGAGGGCGGAATCGAGTTTCTCGAGGGCGCTTGCCAGCGCCGCGGGGTCGCCGGTGATCGCGACGGCACCGCGGTCGGCGACGTACTCCCGATAGCGGGTGACGACGGCGACGGACCACCGGACGAGGAGGATGACCATACCACACGGGACGGCCACAAACGGGTGGAAATCGTAGCGCTCGATGAGCGCGGCCGCGGAAGCTGCGGGCACCGATAACGCGGTCAGCACCGCCGCGTCCCTGTTTTTCGCGTGGGCGAGTTCGTGTGCGAGGACGGCGTCGAGTTCGCGGTCATCGACGGCCTCGAGCAGGCCCTTGGAGACGACGATCGTGGACGATCCGGCCCGATAGCCGACGGTCGCTGCCGTCGGCGTCGACGAAACGCCAAGACGGACCGTCGGTGCGGGGAGATCGACCTGCTTGGCGAGCCGGTCGACACGGCGTTGGACGGCAGTTCGGCGTTCCTCGAGGTCCTCGTCGGGCCGATCGATGACGCGGACGACGCCTTCGATATCGCGGAGCGCAGCGGCGTCATCGGTTCGTTCGGAGTAGGCGATCCACGCCACGTGTGCGAGGACGACGAGGACGCCGACCGCAGCGGCGGCGGACAACGGATCGACGATCGAGCGCCACGCGACCGCCTCCGTGACTGCGAACCCGACGAACGTCCCGAGAGCCACACCGCCGAGCAGGCCGAGGATTTTCGGCCAGTTCGCGATCGCCTCCGCGGACAGCAGCGTCTCACCGACGGCTTCGACTGCGTTGGCGGTCCCGTCGTGAGCGATGCGATCCGAGAGGGTCTGTTCGGGATAGTAGCGTCGGATCACGATCGCGATGCCGAGCCAACAAATGAACGCACCAGCGAACAGTAGCGAGACGAGGAAGAAAAAAGCGAGAAAATCCTCGAGCGCCACGAGGAGAAACAGCGCGACGAACCCGCCGACGACGAACTCGAGTGCGAGGACCACGAGCTGTGCGGCTCCGACGAGAAGTCCGGCGACCGCCATCCGCACCCAGAGTCCGAGGTGGAGGGGCGTCGGACGGATCACCGACCGGCCACCTCGAGCGCGGCCGTTCGGGTCGTCGATCGCGAATCGGGGACTGGATCAGTGGACTGCACCGTCACTGATCCGTACTGGTAGGATACCCAAGAACATTCGGGGTCCGTTCTCAGTCGGTTACTGGTCGTGGCCGAGTCGCTCGATCGTGCCCGCGAGCGTGTCGATGCCGTGTTGGATACTTGCCTCGTCGACGTCGAACGTTGCGGTGTGGTGGCCGCCGGGATGGTCGGTGCCGACGCCGACGTAGCAGGCACTGCCCCCGTTTTCTTGCACTGCTCGCATCAGATAGGTCGCGTCCTCGCTGCCGCCCAGTTCGTCGCGCTCGAGGACGCGCTCGACGCCGGGCGTCTCGCCGGCGACGTCGGCGACGATCGAGACCAGTTCCTCGTCGCTGGTCGCGCTGGGGGCCTCCGCACCGATCTCGATTTCGACCTCGCAGTCGTGCATCGCGGCGGCGCTCCGGAGGACCTGCCGGGTCCGCCCTTTCATGTACTCCATCAGGTCGGTCGTCTCACCTCGTACCTCGGCGACGATCCGGGCCTCGGCCGGGATGACGTTGGCCGCGCTGCCGCCCTCGACGACGCCCGCGTTGACCCGCGTCGCGCCGTCGTTGTGCCGTGGAATCCCGTAGAGGTTCTGGACGGCCGTCGCCATCGCCTGGACGGCGTTGCGGCCCTGCTCGGGGTGTCCCCCCGCGTGGGACGACGCGCCGGTGAACTCGGCCTCGAGGTGCGAGACCGCCAGGAAGCCGTCGATACCGGCGACGATCTCGCCGGTCGGGTGGTCGAGGCCGATGTGAACCGCGAGCAGGTCGTCGACGTCCTGTAGGTGGTCGCTCTCGGCCATCGCCTTCCCACCGCCGACGACCTCCTCGGCGGGCTGGAAGAAGACCTTGAAGGTTCCCGCGAAATCGCTCTCCGCGATCCGCTCGAGTACGCCGATCCCGATCGTCGCGTGGGCGTCGTGGCCGCAGGCGTGCATCGCGCCCTCGTGGTCGGAGCGAAAGCCCTCGGCGACGGGCCGGTGGCCTGGGTCGTCGGACTCGGTTTGGGGGAGGCCGTCGATGTCGACCCGAAGGCCGACGGTCGGTCCTTCGCCGCGCTCGAGGACGGCCACTGCACCCGTATACCCGCCGTCCAGTCGCTCGAGAGTAGCGTCGTCGACGCCGGCGTCCCGCGCCTGTTCGTACCAGTGGGTGAATTCGGTTTCCTCGGGGACCGCCAGCCGGTGGTCGCCGGCGATCGCCTCGGGGCCGACGTGGAGTTCGGCGAGGTCGTCGCCCAGTCGGGACTCGAGTTCGTCGACGATCCGTGCAGTCGTGTAAAACTCCCGCCAGGCTGGTTCGGGTTTTCGGTGCAGGTCTCGACGCAGCGTAACGAGGTCGTCTGCGGTCATACCGTCGTCTCGTCGTGAACGATCAAAAACCCTCCCGACGGTTTCGGTGTCCGACGATCGCAGAAGTGCGACCGAGGCCAGTCAGTTGCTGCGGCCGGCCCCGTGGATCTGCTCGACCTCGGCCTCGATGTGGACCGAGTCGGGGAAGTTCTGTGAGGCGATATTGCGCGCGAGGTCGTCGTGGCCGTGGATCTCGAGTTCGCGGGTGAAGACGGTGTACTCCCAGGAGTCGAAGTGACGGTCGTCGTCGGCGTGGAGCCGGCAGCGCTGGGGGACCGACAGCTTTTCCGGCGGGTGGGAGTGGGGACCTTTCAGTGCCGCCCCCTTCCGTTCGGCGGTGGTTTTGATGTCCTCGACGATGCCATCGAGCGCGGCGCGATCGCCGCTCTGGAGGGTGAGACGGGTGACGAAGGTCATGGCTGGTGCTGTCGCATACGTCTGCGACGGGCGCGTAAAAACCTGCTGAGACGCGTCGCCGGCACGACAGTGAACGACTGCAGACGATCGCCCGTCTCGTGCGTGACAATCCGGTCGGATCCGTGTCCGTAGGACGAACAGTCCGATATTCTCTTAACGTCGCACCTGTTAGCCCACCTAATGGCAGTCGAAGCTACGAGCGCAGGCGCGATCCTCTTCCGCGACACGCGGGGCCGGCGCGAGTATCTTCTACTCAAGAGCCGCCCGGGCGATTGGGAGTTTCCCAAGGGCGGTGTCGAAGGAGACGAAGAACTTCAGCAGACGGCTATCCGCGAAGTAACGGAAGAGGCAGGTATCGAACAGTTCCGACTACTCGACGGCTTTCGCAAGGACTACGACTACGTCTTCGAGGCGAACGGCAAGACGATCCACAAGACCGTTCATCTCTTCATCGCGAAGTCGTTCGAAGCCAGCGCGGAACTATCGAACGAACATCGCGACCTCCAGTGGCGCGACTACGAACAGGCGGTAAACACCGTCACGCAGGACGGCCCCAGAGAGATCCTCGAGGACGCCCACGAGTTCCTCGACGAACGCGAGGCAGAAGACGACGAGGAGTAGCCGGTCGCGGCCGGTGAGAAATCACTTCTCTCGTGTCGTGCGACGCGGGCATCGCGACCGACCTCGAAATACGGTCGATAGCACCGCCCATATCGTTCGCTCGACCCGATCGGGCAGCGTTTTTGCACCTCCGAATTCAACGGGGAGCGTGGACGCATACACCGCCGAGTTCGGGTTCGAACTCCGGACCTGCCGGTGGGCCGAACGCGAGTGGCCGCCCGGCGAAACCGACGGTGCTGACACCGCCGTCCTCGTCGCTCGCCAACTCGGGACGACCCGCCGCCGCTGGGATACGATCGTCCTCGAGTGCGACCCCGAGGGGCTGCGCCGCCGCGCCCGGTTCGGCCCTGATCGGCTCGATAGCGACCTCCTGCACGTCGTCCGAAACGCCCCCGACGAGTGGTGTTACTACCGCGACGCGCTTCCCGACCCGGGCTATCCGTGGCGATACGTCCGCGAGTCGATCCATGAGGCCGCCGACCGCGGGATCCTCGAGACCCGCAAGTCGGGCAACCGGATCGAGATCCGTCGACAGTGGGCCTACCCCGACTGGCTCGAGCGGCTCGTCGCGATCGAGAACAAACCGGACTTGGACGCCAGCGCTGCCCGCGCGCTCGGATCACAACTCGAGTACGACGTGGCCGTCGGGCTGGCCGACGAGGCCTGGGTCGCGACCCGTCGAACGGACGAACCCGTCGAACCCGTCCTCTTCGAGGACCTGCCGGTCGAAGCCGGGGTCCTCGCGCTCGAGCCCGACGATCTGACCGCCGAGGTCGCGTGGTATCCCCGCTCGCTCCCAGTGACGGAACCGGGGACCCGCATCCTCGAGCGGCCGGACGGCGGTGAGCGGGACGGCTCGGCGGCCCGATTCGAGTACGCCGACACCGACTGGAAGGTCGACAAGCGCCTCGCCATCGCCGAGCGCGCCTACGAGCGCGGCTGGCGCTCGTTCGTCGACACGATGCGGCCCGACTGCCGCCACTTCGAGCTACGGGACCCCGACGGCTCACAGGCGCTGCCGTACTGCGCCGCCAAAGGGCGGTGCCAGACGGCCGCCGAATGCGCCGGCTCCTGCCCCGAGTTCGAGCCCGAGCCGCCCGCTTGGCGCACCCGCGGCTGGCCGATCGAGGGCGGACCCGGAAAACGGCTTCGGCGGTTGCTCGAGGAGCGCCGACGCCGACGGCGGCCGGGACTGTAGACCGTCAGTAGCTTCTGACAAGCATCCGCGAGCGAAGCGAGCGGTTCACCGACGGTGAGGCCGAAGGCCGAGCCGTCGGCCTTTTTCATCGAAGTCCGCGAGAGCAAAGCTCTCGCGGGCCCATCAGAAATCTTCGATTTCTGAGGACGTTTTTGCGCCCAGCGCGGGACCTCCGGTCCCGCGAGCCGTGCGAACGGGCACTTCGTGCCCGTGAGCAGAGAGTGGTGAGCGAGCAGCGCGAGCGAACCCGAGGCGGAAAAAGTTCGGTGTTTAGTCGGAGACGGCGACCTCGAGGTCCGCACGCTCGACGGCCAGCCGGAACGTGGGGACGGTGCGGTACTCGACTTCGACGACGCCCTTGCGCCGGAGACTCTGGAGGCCCGACCGGACGTCCTCGGCCTCGGCGTCGACGTCGTACTCGTCCCGGAGTTTGTGCAGTACCGAGACGACGCTCTCGGACTCCTCGTCCGGGCCGGAAAGCACCGCCACGATCCGCGCCTGTAGTTCCGGGACGCGGACCTTCGAGGGGACCCCCTCGTCGTCCGGGTCGCTCTCGATCCCCGGCTCGACGTCGACCAGCTCGGCGGCTTCGGCGGTCGCTCGGATCAGACTGTTGTCGTCCCGGAAGTAGTAATCGCCGAGTTCGTTCTCGAGGTACTGGTGGACCTCGCTGCCGCTCTCCATCCCCCATCGCTCCTGCAGTTCGCCGTTCTTCGTCGGCTGTAGCTCCACCACGTCCGCCAACCGGTCCTGGGCCTCCTCCGAGAGCGTCATCGTCGAACCGTATGGGGATCCGGTACTTTTGCGTTGCGTCCCGCCGCGACTCGAGCGACTCCGCCCCGTCCTCAGCCGAACTCGCCGGCGAACGCTCGCAGGTCCTCGACGAACAGTTCCGGCACCTCCATCGCGGCGAAGTGGCCGCCCTCGGGCTGTTCGGACCAGTACTCGACGTCGTAGACCGCCTCGGCCCAGCCGCGGGGCGTCTTGTACACTTCGGCCGGATAGCGCGCGTGGCCCGTCGGCACGTCGACCGACTCCGGCGTCGCCGCGCCCACGTCTGTCTCGGCGTAGAGCCGCATCGAAGAGCCGATGGTCCCGGTCAGCCAGTAGACGCTGAGGTTGTCGAGCAGCCGGTCGCGGTCGATCCACGACTCGAGGTCGCCGTCGCAGTCGCTCCAGGCGCGGAACTTCTCGACGATCCAGCCCGCCAGCCCGGCCGGCGAGTCGGTGAGCCCGTATGCGAGGCTCTGGGGCTTGGTCGCTTGGATCTCGTGGTAGGCGGTTTCGGTCTCGCGGAACGCCGCGGTCTCCCGGTAGTCAGCCAGCCCCTGTTCGTCGAGCAGGGCGGTGGGATCGTCGGCCTCGAGCGACGAGGGGTGTAGAAAGAGCATGTTCGTATGGATCGCATCCACGCGGTCGGGGTAGTTCGCACCCAGTAGCGCGGCGATCAGCGCGCCCCAGTCCCCGCCCTGTGCGACGTAGCGGTCGTAGCCGAGCCGGGCCATCAGGTCCGCGACGGCGTCGGCGATGCGGGGCACGTCGTATCCCTGCTCCGCTGTCGGGCCGGAGAAGCCAAAGCCCGGCAGCGAGGGCGCGACGACGTGAAAGGCGTCGGCCGGATCGCCGCCGTGGGCGGCCGGATCCGTCAGCGGCCCGAGAACGTCGAGGAACTCGGTGACGGAGCCGGGCCAGCCGTGGCTCAAAACGAGCGGCGTCGCGTCCGGTTCGGGCGAGCGGACGTGATAGAAATGCAGCCGCTGGCCGTCGATCGTCGTCACGTACTGGTCGAACTCGTTGCACCGGTCTTCGAACGCCGCCCAGTCGAACTCCGCGCGCCAGTACGCACAGAGGTCCCGGAGAAACTCGCGGTCGGTCCCGTCCGCCCAGCCCGTCTCGGGAAGCTGGTCCGGCCAGCGCGTCCGCTCGAGACGCGTCCGGAGGTCGTCGATCTCGTCCGGATCGACAGACACCTCGAACGAGCGAATCGAATCGTCGGTGTCCGTCGTCATGTCGCTACCCCGGTTCGAGTTCCGCCATCGTTCGTGATACCGACCCGCATACCGGATTCGACGCGACCGCGTCACAAAGGGGTATCGTCAATCGTCACCGATGACCGGAACCGGAACCGTCGTCTCGAGGGTCTCCTCGACCTGCGTGTAGACGAGGATCGTCCCGAGGGCGGCGAGCGCGGTGCCGAAGACGAACGGGGTCTCGAAGCCGAACCGCACCAGCGCGCCCGAGGAGAGCGGCCCGACCGCGATCCCGTAGCCGAAAGCCATCGTCAGCACCGACAGCTTCGAGCCCGACTCACCCTCGCCGGCGAGGTCGCCGGCCAGCGCCAGCGACGGGGCAAAGACCATCGCGGCGGCGATTCCCTGAAACAGGCGAGCCAGGAACATCAGCGACGAGGAGAGGAGGAAGCCCTGCACGAGCGTCGTCGGAATCAGCAGTACCATTCCGGTCACGATGAACGGCCGCCGGCCGTACCGATCGCAGGCCCGCCCGATCGGCGTCTGGAGCGCGACCTGTGCGATGATAAACGCCGCGAACTGCAGGCCGAACCAGGTCGCCCCCTGCTCGAGGCGGGCGTTGACCTGCGGCTGGATGGTCGCGAACAGCGCGATGGCAGTCGCCATGAAAAACGACGCGACCCCGAGGGTGAAGATCGGATCGAGCAGGTTCGAGCCGGTCCGATCAAGGATCGGGATCGAGAGGTCCGCGCCGGCGTTGGCAGCCGTCGACTCGGGGTCCGAGACCAGCACCGTCACCATGACGTAGCTGATCGTCGCGGTGATCGTCGCGACGTAGAAGGCGGCGTCGAACCCGGAGACCGCCAGACCGCCGGGGAGCGCGTACGGACCGCGACTGACGACCGCGCCGGCAACCGCCGGCCCGGCACCGAACCCGACCAGCCGGAACGTGTTGTAGACGCCCATGTTCCCGCCGCGGTCGCCTGCCGTCGCGAGTTCGTTGACGAGCGCGACCGACGACGGGATGATGAAGGCGACGCTGACGCCCTGTAACCCACGGATGACCAGCAAGGAGAGGTACGTCTCCGCGAAGACGTACGCGACGTTGGTCATCGCGAGGCCCGCGAGCCCGACCAGAATGAACGGCTTGCGCCGGCCGAGCCGATCCGACAGCCGGCCGGTAAACGGCTGGAACGAGCTGTTGAGAAAACCAAAGAGCGAGAGGATCACCCCGATGAGCAGCGACTCGCCGAGACCGAAGGCCGTCCCACCGACGGTTCCGCTGGTCACGTACAGCGGGATGACGATGATCAGAAACGAGTTGCCGATCCCGTCGGCCATGCGAGCGCCCGCCAGTGCGAGGACCCGTCGATCGACGGCGAAGGGCGCGACGAGACGTTCCACCACGCTCCGCATTGGCACACCTGCGTGATCCCGACCAATTATAGTTTCGACGGACCTGTCGGTCGGCTGGACAGTCCGCGGGAGGGTTGCGGAACTACAAGCTGCTGGCCCGCGTCCGTTCGAACATGCCCGACGTCAAACTCAGCCGGATCGACTCCGTCCTCGCCGACCTCGAGTACCCGATCACCAACGGCCGCGCCGCGTCCGAACTCGCGGACGTCACCCTGTTGCTCGCCGACGGCCAGCGGAACCTGGGCGACCTCGTCGCGAAAAGCGGCAGCGACCGCTTCGTGTCGACCGAGGACCTCCAGTCGGAACTCAACAACGTCCTCCCGCGGGAAGCCGTCGGCGAGCCCTACCAGTCCGAAGGCGAGGGCTAGCGCTCGAGCGGCCGCGACCGTCCGAGGACGCGCTGCCAAACGGGTGTCTTAAGGCGCTCGACCTCCGTAGCCCGGACAACGATGGAATTCTGCGACGAATGCGGTTCGATGATGAAGGCCGACGACGGCCTCTGGGAGTGTGGCAGCTGTGGGTACACGGAGCCGAAAGGCGACGCCGACCAGTACATCGTCACCGACGATCAGGAGGTCGGCGAAATCATCGAGTCCTCCGGCGAGACTTCGCTGCCCGAGACCGACGCCATCTGTCCCGAATGTGGCAACGACCGTGCCCACTGGTACATGCAACAGATCCGCTCGGCCGACGAGTCCGAGACGCGCTTTTTCATCTGTACCGAGTGCGAACACAAGTGGCGCGAGGACGACAACTAACGAAATTTTGCTCTGCGGTCTATCGCGAGCGAAGCGGTCGGCGCTTCGCTCGCGATGTCCCTCGGCAAAATTTCGATTAAAAGCACTCCTCCTTCCCCGTCAGCCGCGCGGAACGCGGCTTCTGGGTCAGTCGTCGGCCCGCTCGCTCGCCCTACGGGCTCGCTCGCGGTCGGTGTCGGGTGACTGCCTGCCCTCCCCCGAATCGCGGGCTCCTCGCGTTGCTCGGAGCCCGCTCTCGGCCATTGCTCTCTCGAGTTGAATACGGAATTTGAGTAAGGAGGAACCGCACTACTCGTTGCGCGCGATCGTCAGATAGCCGGTGTGACCGACTGGCGCAGTCGTCGGCCGCGAGCCCCGCTCGTCGAACTGCATCTCGCGTTGGATCGTCTCTCGAGTGGTGACGTTCGCGAGGCCGACTTCGCCGGCCGTCCGTGCGACTTCGCGGGTCGACTCGATGAAGGGGCTGTAGACCGCGACGAACCCGCCGTCGACCAGGAGGTCGGGCGCGTGTTCGACCATCGCGGGCGCGTCGGCCGTATCGAGGGTCATGACGTCGAACGACGACGGCTCGAGGCCGTCGATCTCCTCGGTCACGTCGCCGGTCCGGACGTCGACGGCGTCGGCCACGCCACCGAGTGCCATGTTCTCGCGGGCCACGTCGGCGAACTCGGCGTCCTGCTCGTAGGTCACGACCTCGGCCCCGGCCCGGGCCAGCAGGGCCGCGAGGACGCCGGTTCCGGTGCCGGCGTCGAGGACCCGGTCGCCGCCGGCAATGCCGGTCTCGCCGATGACGAGCCCGATGTCGCGGGGTACCATCGGCGCGCCCGTCCGCTCGAAGTGATGGAAGAGATCGGGGCCGCGCAGCCGCCGCACCTGGAACTCGTCGCCCAGATGCGTCTCGATGGTGTCGCCCGACTGCACGTCCTCGGGGACCTCGAGAACGCCGAGGTCGGTCCCCTGTTCGCCGCCGGGTTCGACGAGGTACTCGCGGTCGCCGCGGACGAGCAAGACCGGGACACGATCCGTGCCACTTTCGGCGTCGTCCGCGCTCTCGTCCTCGCTCACGCGAGTCACTCGAGGGATTCGACTGCTGCGGCGAGGTCGCCGTCGGCGTCCTCGAGGGCCTCCCGGGCCTCGTCTTCGCTGACGCCGGCGCGGGTCGCGACGAGTTCGACGTCCTCGTCGGGGATCGACGAGCCGGCGTCGCCCCCGGTGTCGGCACTGCCGCCGGCCGAGCCGGCCTCGACCTCCTCGGGCGAGCCGATGACCTGGTAGGTCTCCTGGCCGCGGGCGTCCATCTTGGTGACCTCGGCGTCGTCGAAGACGAGGTCGTACTCGTCGGTGCGGATGATGACCTCTTCGGCGTCGATGTCCTCGACGTCGATGCCCATCTGTTCCATCATCTGTTCCATCTTGCGCGGGTTGAGTCCGCCGCCGCCTCCTCCGAACATACTCGACACGTGGCCACGGGCGACCTTTTAGTTTGTCGTTCGCTCGAGGGTGGGCGGACAGTCCCGGCCGTCAGTGTCGGCGCGACCGCAGGACCCGCGGTCGCGCCGCCGATCGTACAACAGTCCGTCTCAGGCGTCGTCCGGCCGCGAGTAGCCCGGATCGAACAGCTGTGCCGACGTCGGTTCGGGATCGCCCTCGGTGAGGTTGTACTCGGAGAAGTCCTCGACGCCGGTCTCCCGGAGGAAGTCCTCGTCGTAGACGCGGTTCCCGGTGAACTCGGCGGGATCGCGGGCCAGGATCTCGAGGACCGTATCCGAGACGATATCGGGCGTCCGCCAGTCGTCTTCGGTCCCCATCTCGAAGTACCGGGTCGCGCGCGTGTCGATCGCGGTGACCGGCCAGAAGGTGTTGCAGCCGATCCCGTCGTCGGCCAGTTCCTGGGCCATCGATAGCGTCACGAACGACATCCCCATCTTCGACCAGGAGTAGGCGGCCGACCCCGGGGCGCGGTCGAGTTCGACCGGCGGCGCGTTCGTCAGGATCCAGGCGTCTTCCTCGACGCCTTTGAGGTGGTCGATGAACGCCCGCGAGACGAGGTAGGTGCCGCGCACGTTGACCTCGTTCAGGAGGTCGTACCGGTTTGCCGGCAGGTCCTCGACCGCGCCCATCTGGATGGCCGAGGCGTTGTTGATCACGATGTTGATCTCGCCCATCTCGTCGATCGCCTCCTCGACGGCCGCCTCGATGGCGTCCTCGTCGCGGACGTCCAACTGGATCGCGTGCGTCTCGACGCCTTTCTCGGCGCAGGCCTCGGCGGTCTTGTGGATCGTCCCTTCGAGGTCCGAGTCCGAGTCGTCGACGGTCTTGCCCGTCGAGACGATGTCACAGCCCTGCTCGGCGAGTGCGAGTGCGAGTTGCTTCCCGATTCCACGCGTGGTACCCGTTATAAACGCGGTCTGTCCGCTCAGATCTGGTTTTTGCGGCATTCGTGATCTATACACACACTCCACCCCTAATAGTCCATTCAAACTCCCGGGTCGCCGATCGACGTTTTCAATCCCGATCGGCGCGTGGGCAATCGTAATGGCCGACGAACTCGACGCCTTGCTCGAGGCTCTCGAACTGAAAGACGAGCGCCGGACCGGCTGGGTCCTCCGCGGGATCGATGCCCCGGAGTCGGTCGCGGCCCACACGTGGGGCGTGGCGACGCTGTGTCTGTGCTACGCCGACCGAGTCGACGACGTCGACCGCGACCGCGCGGTGTCGATGGCGCTGCTCCACGATCTGGGCGAGGCCCGCATCGGCGATATCGCGACGCGCGCCGAGGACGGCACCCAGCGGATCGACGACGACGAGAAAGTCGCCCGCGAGCGGGACGCGATCGCGGACCTACTCGAGCCGTTCGACGGCGACGACGAGTTTTGCTCCCTCTGGGAGGCGTACGAGGCCCGCGAGACTCAGACGGCGCGGTTCGTCAAGGACATGGATCTGATCGACAACTGTCTGCAGGCGCTCAAATACGAGCGCGGGGGCCGCTACGACGAGACCGAGCGCAACGAGGCCTTCGACGAGTACGAAAACCTCGACGAGTTCTTCGCGACGGCCGCGCCGCGGCTCCGGACGCCCGTCGGCGAGCGGCTCTTCGAGGCGATCAAGACGCGGTACGAGCGCGAGATCGATCGGGAGTGTCAGCTCTAGCGGTCCTCGCGGACCGGCTGCCGTTCCATCACCCCGCTACGTCTCTGCGGGCGCACCCTCGCGCACGTTGACTGCCATCCCCGTCTCGAAGTCACGGATAGCGTCGGCGTCGAGTTCGGCCGTCCCGACCGCCAGCAACTCGCCACGTTCGTGGACCACCAGTACCTCGTCGCCCGGCCGGATCTCGTCGCCGACCTCGAGGACGAACTTCGCGAAGACGTTCTTCTCCTCGCGGACGAAGGGCTCGCTCTCGTCGTCGACGACAACTCGATAGGCCGGCGGCTCGAGCGCGGCCGCGAGCCGGCGACCACCCTCGAGGCCGAGCGTGAACCGGCCGTCGGTGCCGAAGGAGACGATCCGGCCGGCGTCGGCGTGGACCTGCTGGGGGCGGCCCGAGGAGGTCCGTTTGACCGTCAGCGATTCCGACGGCGGGAACAGCGCCGTGCCGGCGTCCGCGCCGAACTGGTAGTCCGCGATGGTCCGAAGTTGGGGCAGGCCCGCGCTCCCGTCTGCTGACTCGCTCATTGGGCCGAATTTGCGCCGGCGGGTCGAAAGCCCTTCGACCTGCGGTTCCGGCGTATTCGCTCGGATCGAGCCCGTGTGGGCACCGAATCCGGCCACCGGAGCGGCTTCAGGCCGTGGCGACCCCCTCGATCAGTCACCGACGCGACCGAAACGAGATGGAGAACGTTATTATCGTCGCTTCAGTAGTATCGGCCCTACATGGACGTCACGCAAATCGGTCTCGGGGTCGCCCTGCTGGTCATCGGGACCCTGACACTGATCGGGCCGGCCGCGATCGCCACCGGTCCGCTCGTCTATCTCGTTACCGGTGCGACGCTGCTTGTCACCGGCTACGCGCTGGTGATCGGTCTCTGGCAGACCCGCCAGCCGAACTGATTCTCGGCCCGAACCGGGTGTGGTTCGGGTCGGCGCGCTTACAGCAGGAACGTCTCGTGGCGTTCGCCCAGATCGAGGAAGGAGTCGGCGGCGTCGATGAGTTCTTCGGCCGTCGAGGACTGGAACGCCATCACCTCGACGCGGACCCCTTCGTGGCGCAAGTGCGAACACAGCCGCGAGAAGTCGCCGTCGCCCGTACAGAGGACGATCGTGTCGACGTGGTTGGCCAGCGTCACCGCGTCCAGACTCATCCCGACGTCCCAGTCGGCCTTCTTCGAACCGTCGGCGAAGGTCTTGATGTCCTTGATCTTCGGCTCGAAGCCGATGTCGATCAGTGCCTCGAAGAAGCTCTCCTCCTCCGGCGAGTCCGCGCGGATGACGTACGCGATCGCACGCGTGAGCTGGCGGCCCTGGACCGCCTTCTCGAGCAGGGCGGAGTAGTCGATATTGCGGCTGTGCATGCTCTGGGCAGTGTGATAGAGGTTCTGGGCGTCGACGAGGACGGCGACGCGCTGCCCAGGGTGAATTTCCGTCATATACTAGCATGTCGCGGGCGGCTATAAAAAATCGCGGCGTTCGAGACGGACCCAGTGGGCCTGTCGCGGTTACCTCCGAAGCTTTCGAATGCGCTTTTCCGTCGGCGGGTGGGTGGCAAACAGCGTCTGCAGCAGGCCCTTCTCCGAGTTGAAGATACACAGCGCGCTCATGCTGTCGTCGAGTTGGGATTCGCGACCCTGCGCACCGTTCGAGATCTTCTCGAGGGCGCGGGCGAGCGGGTCGCCGCTGCCGATGTACTGGCGGGCGTCGTCGTCGGCGACGTACTCGCGGTACCGCGAAATCGCGAGGACGAACACCATCACGAGCATCTGGGCGATGTTCGAGATGATCATGCCGACGATGATGCTGCCGATGTTGCGTTCGCCGCCGAACATGTAGACCATGTAGGCGACCCAGCCGACCATCATCGCGATGGAACTCCCGAAGACCATCGCGAGGACGTCGCGGTTCTTGATGTGGGCGAGTTCGTGGGCGATAACGCCCTCGAGTTCGTCCCGCTGGAGCAGGCGGATGAGTTCGGTCGAGACGACGACGTAGCTCTTGCCCTTCCGGCCGGTCGCGAAGGCGTTGGGGACGCCCATATCCATGACCATCAGCGTGGGCTTTTCGATGCCCATGTCGCGACAGAGCGACTCCGTCATCCGATGGACCTCCTGATACTGGCCGTCCTCGGGCATCTCCTCGGCGCGTCTCGTGGCCCTCCAGGTCCCGATCTTGTACTGGATGGCCGGGAGGACGAGCAGGCCGAGCCCGACGAGCGGCCACGCGCCGACCCCGAACATCGCCAGGCCGAAGGCGCCGACGAGCATGTAGAACGCGAACAGGATCGAGCCGACGATCGCCATTCGCACTTTCAATCCGAAATTCGTCATGGCTGACTCTAGACAACGACTCGGGATAAGTTACGCGGATTCATGTGTCAGACCGACTCACCCACAGCGATCGGGTCGGTCGAAGACACAACGGCTAAGTCGGTTCGGTTCAGTCTCCCGGGTATGCGTCACGTCGCTCGCTCGAGGCTCGAACCCACCGTGAGCGGCGTCGCCCCCCGTTTTTCGAAACGTAAACGCGCCTGCGAGTGCTCGCGGCGGGCGTAGCGCCCCCGTCCCGGGCACGCTTCGACCGCGCGTGATCGATTACAACGACCGATCGGAACCGATAGGACCTCCCGATCGGAGTTCGACACACGACTCAACGACACCACCACCATCACATGACTGCTATCGACCTTTCGGGCGTCTTTCCGGCGATGTGTACGCCCTTCGACAGCGACGAACGGATCGACTTCGAAACGCTTCGGACCGACGCCCAGCGACTCGAGACCGCGGGCGTCGACGGGCTCGTCCCGGTCGGCTCGACCGGTGAATCGGCGACGCTGACCCACGACGAACACGTCCAAGTCGTCGAGGCCGTCATCGAGGCCGTCGACGACGTACCCGTCATCGCGGGTACCGGTTCGAACAACACCCGCGAGGCGCTGGAACTGTCCGAGCGCGCGGCCGACGCGGGCGCGGACGGCCTCCTGCTCATCTCGCCGTACTACAACAAGCCCGAACAGCGCGGACTGATCGAGCATTACCGGACGATCGCGGATGCCGTCGACCTGCCCCAGATCGTCTACAACGTCCCCTCACGGACGGGCCGGAACATCGAGCCCGACACCGCCGTCGAGCTGGCGAGCCACGAGAACATCGCGGGCTACAAGGCCGCAAGCGGTGATCTGGGCCAGATCAGTGAGGTCGTCGAACGCACGCGTGAGGAGGACTTTGCGGTGCTGTCGGGCGACGACGGCATGACCCTCCCGACCCTCTCGGTCGGCGGCACTGGAACGATCAGCGTCGCCGCGAACATCGAACCCGAACGCACGTGTGCCATGGTCGGTGCGGCACTGGAGGGCGATTACGAACGCGCCAGAGAACTGCACCACGAACTCGGCCCGCTGTTTCGCGAACTGTTCGTCGAGACCAACCCCATCCCGGTCAAGGAGGCCATGGGGATCCGGGGCTACGGGCCGGCCCGCCTGCGCTCGCCGCTGTCCCGACTGGCCGACGAGTATCGCGAGGACCTCGAGGCAGTGCTGGCCGACCTCGAGCGCGACGAGACGGACGTCGCCGATCCGGCGGAGGGTGATCGATGACGGTCCGGCTGGGCGTCACCGGCGCGACCGGGCGAATGGGCCGGGAAGTCATCGCGGCGGCGGCGGGACGCGAGGACTGCGAGGTCGCTTTCGCAGTCAACCGCGATCCGGACGGCGAGACGATCGAGGGCGTCGACATCGAGCCCGCGGCCGAATTCCACTCGCTGGTCACCGACCGCGAGCCGGCCGCCGTGATCGACTTCACCGGCCCGGAGTCGGCCGTCGACTACGCCCGTGCCTGCGCCGACGCCGGCGTCGCCTTCGTCACTGGGACGACCGGCTTCGACGACGAGTACGAAGCTCTCGAGGACGCAAGCGAGGAGATCCCGGTCCTGCACGCGCCGAACTTCGCCCGCGGCGTGCAGGCCCTGCTCAACGTCGTCGGCGAGGCAATCCGGAACCTGCCGGGCTACGACGTGGAACTCGTCGAGACCCATCACAACGCCAAGCGCGACGCCCCGAGCGGCACCGCCAACCGGCTGCTCGAGGAGATCGAAGCCAACGGCGACTTCGGCGAGCGCACGCACGGCCGCGAGGGCGAGGCCCCGCGATCGGAGTCCGAAATCGGGGTCCACGCGCTTCGTGCGGGCAACGTTACGGGCGAACACGAGATCGTCCTCGCGGACAACCACGAGGAGGTCCGGCTCACCCACCGCGCCGAGGACCGCGGGGTCTTCGCCGCGGGCGCGGTCGACGCGGCGGTCTGGATCGCTGGACAGAAGGCAGGGTGGTACGACTTCGCAGACGTGATCGGAGAATGAGCGCACTCGAACGCGAAATCGGCGAGCTGTGGGACCGCAAACAGGACGGCGACGTCAGCGCTGACACCGCCGGCGAGGACGAATACGCCACCCTCGAGGCCTTCCTCGACGCCCTCGAGTCCGGCGAGGTCCGGGCCGCCGAGAAGTCGGGCGACGAGTGGGAGGCAAACGAGTGGGTCAAGCAGGGGATCCTGCTGAACTTCGGCCTTCGGGAGATCCAGCAGTACGACCACGGCGACACGACGTACAACGACGTGCTGCCGCTTGCGGACGCGAGCGCGTACGGCGACCGCGGGAGCCGCAACACGCCCGACGGCACCGTCGTCCGGCAGGGCGCCCACATCGGCTCGGACTGCATCATGATGAGCCCGTCGTTCGTCAACATCGGCGCGTACGTCGGCGACGGCACGCTCGTCGACTCCTGTGACACGGTCGGCTCCTGTGCCCAGATCGGCGATAACGTCAAGCTCGGCGCGAACACTCTCATCGGCGGCGTCCTCGAGCCGGTCGAGAACGCGCCGGTCATCGTCGAGGACAACGTCTCGCTCGGTGCGGGCTGTCGCGTCACCAGCGGCTTCGTCGTCGGCGAGAACAGCGTCGTCGGCGAGAACACCCTGTTGACGCCGCGTATCCCCGTCTACGACCTCGTCGAGGAGGAGGTCATCTACGGCGAACTGCCCGCGAATCGGCGCGCCTTTACCCGGTTCGTCGAGTCCTCGATCAGCGACCACGACCTCTTCGAGGGCGGCGCGTACAAGCCCGCCGTCGTGGCGACCGACCTGGAAACGGAGACGCTCGAGGCGACCGAGCGCGAGGACGCGCTTCGGGAATAGACGAGCCGTACCCGCCGGCTCCGTGCGAATCACTGTGACCGCACTCGGTCCGGGGAAACCACAGGAGATCGTGGGAGGACTTTTGGTCGTTCCCCCAGTAGTGGATCGTAATGAGCAAACGAGCCGAAGCCGACGATCGGGGTCGCATCGTCATCCCCCACGAGATCCGTGAGAGACACGGCGACCGATACCGCGTCGTCGAACTCGAGGATCGGATCGAACTGATCCCGTTGAACGACGACCCGATCGAGGGCCTCCGCGATGCCGTCGGTGACGCCTTCGACGGCAGATCGATCGACGAGATCAAGCGCGAGGCACGCGAGAACGCTCGAACGGACGCGATAGACGACGTGAGTGACTAGGGTCAGATGATATACGCCGATACCGACTTCTTCATCGCGTTGGTGAAAGACGACGACTGGCTGCAGGATCGGGCAGCCGAGATCGCGCTCGAGAACGACGGAGAAATCTACACCTCGCGGGCGACGCTGCTCGAACTGCTCGTGATCTCGGACCGGTTCGAGTTCGATCGGATGGAAGCGCTCACGTCCGCGCTCGAAATCGCGACTATCCCCGAAGACGAGGACGTCCTGTTTCAGGCGGCGGACTATATGGAAGAAGACGGTCTCACAGCCTTCGATGCGTACCACGTCGCCTACGCGGAGGCAGATCCGATCGTTTCGTCGGACAAATCGATCGACGACGTGACGGACGATCGGATCGCGATAGAAGAACGGGAATCGGAGTAGCGGAGAACCCAAACGCTTGAATCCTCTCGCTCACTTTGAGGTACCAATGACTGACGCCGCGGCTTCGGTGCCCGTCCGCCGCCTCTCCGACTGGGACGCGGCCGAACTACACACGCTCGTCGAGGACTACGGCTCGCCGCTGTACGTCCTCGATCTCGAGCGGGTCCGGGAGAACTACCGCCGCCTCGAGACCGCCTTTCCCGACGCCGAGATCCTCTACGCGGTGAAAGCCAACGCGCTGGGGGACGTTCTCTCGACGCTCCACGAGGCGGGGGCGGGCCTCGAGTGTGCCTCCGCCGGCGAGGTCCAGCGCGCGCTCGAGGCGGGCGCGGCCGGGTCGGAGATCCACTACACGGCGGTCAACCCGCCGGCGCGGGATCTCGACTGGATCGTCGACGCCTGGGCCGACGAGCCGGCGCTGACCGTCACCGCCGGCTCCGCGGACACGATCGATCGCCTCGAGGAGCGCGGCTACGATGGGCGGCTCTGTCTGCGGGTGAATCCGGGGATCGGTGCGGGTCACCACGAAAAGGTCAAAACCGGCGCGGCCGCGAAGTTCGGTATCCCCGCCGAGCGGGCCGTCGACGTGCTGACCGACGCCGCCGACCGCGGCTTCGACGTCGTCGGGATCCACGCCCACGTCGGCTCCGGCGTCTCGAGCGACCAACTCGAGGCCCACCGGGAGTTCGTCGCGCGGATGGGTGATCTCGCGCGGGACGTGAGCGAGGCGCTACGCGCCTCGGATAGCCAAACGGGGAGCGGTGCGAGGCGCGATCGAAGTGAGCGCCTCGACGATGCGAACGGGGAGGGACGACCCGTGAGCGACGCGACCCGTGAGGCGCGCGAGGCCGTCGGCGGCCTCGAGTTCGTCGACGTCGGCGGCGGCTTCGGGGTGCCCTACCGCGAGGACGAGGGCCCGCTGGATCTCGAGTCGGTTGCCGACGCGACCCGCGAGGCGCTGGGTGACGTCGACGCCGACCTGACGATCGAGCCCGGCCGCTACTTCGTCGCGGACGCGGGCGTATTGTTGACCGAAGTGAACACGGTCAAGGAAGCCCGCGAGACGACCGTTACCGGCGTCGACGCCGGGATGACGACCCTGATCCGGCCGGCGATGTACGACGCCTACCACCCGATCCGAAACCTGACCGCCGAGACGGCGGGCGACGGCTCGAGCGATCGCGATGCGACCGACGGCGCCGGGCGCGAGATCGTTCCGCAGACCGTCGCCGGCCCCATCTGCGAGAGCGGCGACGTTTTCTGTGCCGAGCGTGAACTACCGGCAAGCGAACGTGCGGACATCCTCGCGATCGGCAATGCGGGGGCCTACGGCTACGAAATGGCGAACCAGTACAACACCAGACCTCGACCCGCGTCGATCGTCCTCGCGGACGGCCAGGCGCGACTCGCCCGCCGTCGCGAGACGGTCACCGACGTGACCCGCCCCGAACGCGAGGCGCGGGGCGTCTCGGATACCTCGAGCGGTGCGAGGCGCGACCGAAGTGAGCGCCTCGATGAAGGAGCGGGGCGGAACGACCCGTGAGCGAGTCACCGCGAGAGCGCGAGGCGAGCGATACTGCACCGGCGGACCGAAAGAACGACCACGACCGAGCGACCGACACCGACAACGACCAAGTACGATGAGCGTCCCATTCCAGAAGTACCACGGCACCGGCAACGACTTTCTAATCATCCAGGCTGACGAGTACGTCCCCAATCGGGGTGCGCTCGCCGAACGCGAGTGCGACCGCGACGACGGCGTCGGTGCCGACGGGATCCTCTATCTCGCCCTCGAGGAGCGGTTCAACCCGCCCCGCGTCGTGATGACGCTGGTCCAGCCCGACGGCGCGACCGCGCCGATGTGTGGCAACGGCGCGCGCTGTGCGGCCGACTGGGCCATGGATCGGACCGGAGCCGACAGCGTCATGATCGACACGCAGGCCGGCACCCTGCGCGCGGACCGGACCGACGACGGGATCATCATCGAGATGGGGACCCCGACGTTCGACCCCGAGGAGGTCCCCGTCAGGGCCGACGAACCGGTCTTCGAGGAGGAGATCGAAGGCCTCGAGGTGACGATGGTCAACACCGGCGTTCCCCACGCCGTGAGCTTCGTCGACGACGTCGACGACGTCGATCTCCAGACCGTCGCGCCGCGGGTCCGCTATGCCGACGCGTTCCCCGTCGGGACGAACGTCACGATCGCCAGCCCCGACGGCGAGGGCGGCTTCGACCAGCGGACCTACGAACGCGGTGTCGAGGACGAGACCGACTCCTGTGGCACCGGTGCGGTCGCCATCGCGGTCGTCGCGCGACGGCTCGGACTGACCGACGCCGATCCGGTCGAGGTCCGACCGCCGGGCGGGGACCTCCAGGTAAGCTTCAACGACCGGGGGAACGCGACGCTCGCCGGCCCCGTCGAACACGAGTTCGACGGCGAGGTAGCCGTCCGATCGCCGACCGAACTGTGAACGGGAGCCATCGATGAGCGGGGACGAGCCGACCGCGAGCGGCCCCGACGGCGACAGCGAGTTCGACCCCATCGCGTTCCTCGAGACGGCGGTCCAGCACGCCTCCCACGAGGACGTCGGCCCGATGCGGGCGTTCCTCCGTGAGACGCTCGAGACCCACGGGGTCGACCCCCGCGTCGACGACGCCGGAAACGTGCTGGCGAGTCGCGGACCGCCGGCGGCCGACGCCGACAGCCACGTCGTGTTGAACACCCACATCGACACGGTCTCGCCCCACGTCCCTTACGAGCGCGACCCGGATGCGCCCGAGGCCGACGGCGGCGAGGTGATCCGCGGACGGGGCTCCTGTGACGCGAAGGGACCGCTCGCGGCGCTGTTGTCGGCCTTTTTCGCGGTCGAGCCGACCGATGACCGCGTCACGCTCGCGGTCACCCCCGACGAGGAAATCCTCTCGACGGGCGCGTACGCGCTCGTCTCCGGCGAGGCGTCACTGACTGCCGACGCCGACGCCGTAATCGTCGGCGAACCGACCGACCTCGACGTCTGTACGGCCGCCAAGGGCCGGTTCCAGGGAACGATCCACCTTTCGGGTGCCAACGCCCACGCCGCCGAACCCGAGACCGGAACCAATGCCGTCGCCGCCCTCGAGGGCGTCCTCGAGGCGGTCCGGACCTTCGGCGAGCGCGCCGACGCGCCGCCGACCCATCCGCAACTCGGTGCGGCGACGCTGACCCCGACCGTCGTCGAGGGCGGTGAGGCGACGAATCAGGTGCCGGCAGACGCCGCATTGACCGTCGACCGCCGGAGCGTCCCCCCGGAGACGGCCGACGAGTTCCACGAAGCGCTGACCGCGCACCTGCGGGCTGCCGTCCCCGACGATGTCGGCCTCGACTTTCGCTTTACCGACCGACCGACGCCGTTCCTCGAGGCCTGGGACACCGATCCCGACGCGCCGGTTGCGCGAACGCTTGCGGACGCCGCTGGCGGCGAGATCCGACCGTTCACCGCGGCGACGGAAGCGTCCTACTTCGCCGCCGACGCCCCGACGGTCGTCTTCGGTCCCGGCGTCCTCGCCGACGACGAGGGGGCCGTCGCACACGCGCCACGGGAGTACGTGCGGCTCGAGGCCGTTCGGAAGGCTGCCCGAGCGCTCGAGGCGACGCTATCGGAACTGGTCGAATAGGGCGGTACGATTCGATTCTCTGCGCGGCGTCAGGACAGCAACGTGAGGAGTCCCCCGAGAACGGTGAGGATCGCACCGACCGTCACGACGGTTACCACCCGGTCGTCGGGGATCGAGGGATCGTCGGCGATCGTGACCTGGTAGGCCGTCGCCAGTACCATCCCGACGCCGCCGATCGAGAGCAAAACGGCCGGAATGGAGGTGGTGCCCGACGCGAGCGTCGACAATCCCATGAAACCGAGCGTGCCGCCGATAATGGCCATGGACGCGTGATAGCGGAGTGCGGTTCGCATGTGTGTCAATTGGCCCGGCACGCACAATAACTGTTTTCTCGGTGAACTGTTCGTCCGTCAGGACGGTGTCTCGGCCCCGGCGTCAGACCGACATCAGCGCGATCGCGACCACGCTCAGTGCGATGGCGGCGAGTTTACGCGGTGTGACGGTCTCGTCGAAGGCGACGATCCCGATCAGGGAACTGACCACGATGAACAGGCCGTAGATCGGGACAACGATGCTCACCGGGCCGAGCGCGAGCGCCCGGTAGTAGGTCAGCAATCCGATCGTCAGCAACACGCCCATCGCGAGGATGTACGGGGTGCGGGGGTGGTGCAGATACGGCCGCACGGGGTGGCCACGATAGCGGACGACGAGGCCGACGGTGACGAACATCACCGAGTTCGAGAGGAACACGGCGAGGGAACTCGGCAGATCGGTCATCGCGATCGAGAGCAGCGGCGCGACCAGACTGTAGGCCAGACAGGCGAGGACCGATAGCTCGAGGTATCGGCGCATTATTCCTCACCCCCCGCGGCGAGGTAAATCGCCGCCGTCGCGACGGCGATCCCGGCCGCCCGCGTCGCGGTCAGCTCCTCGCCCAGCACGGCGATGCCGACTATCGAACTCCCGACGATAAAGAGGCCGTAGATCGGCACGACGACGCTGACCGGCCCCTGCTCTAAGGCCTGATAGTACGCGAGGATCCCCGTCGAGAGGAAGAGGCCGGCGACGTAGACGATCCCCGCCGAGGGCGTCGTCACGTCGGCCGGCTGGCCCGTCCCGGACACCAGGAGGACGACCGCCGTCAAACAGAGAAAGATCGTCGTCGAGAGAAAGAGCGCGACCGCGGGCGGAACCTCCCTCGTCACGAAACTCGTCAGCGGTGCCATCAACCCGTACGCCACGAGGGCGACGATCACCCAGAGCAGATACTCCATACCGACGGTCCCTCGAGGGGGACCTATACAGTCACGGTCTCGGAACGGCGTACCGGAGCCCCAGCCCGGGAGGGGCGTCTCACTCGAGGCCGTCGACCAACTCGCTCGCCATGCCCGTGTACCCGGCCGGCGTCAGCGCGTGCAGTTCCTCGCGGACGCTCTCATCGACCTCGAGGTCGTCGAACATCTCGCGGAAGTCCTCGAGGGTGACGTCCTTGCCCCGGGTGACGGCCTTGACGCGCTCGTAGGCGTCTTCCTGACCCTCGCGCCGGAGGACCGTCTGGACGGCCTCGCCGATGATCTCGGGGGTGGCCTCGAGGTCGTCGCGCATGACCTGCTCGTTGGGAACGACCTTCGAGAGCCCCGATCCGGTCTTCCCGTAGGCGATCAGGCAGTGGGCGAAGGCCCCGCCGATGTTTCGCTTGACCGTCGAGTCCGAGAGGTCCCGCTGGAGCCGGGAGGTGGTGACGTAGTCCGCGAGGAAGGTCAGATCCGAGTTCGCTTTCGAGAGGTTCCCCTCGCTGTTCTCGAAGTCGATCGGGTTGACCTTGTGGGGCATCGTCGAGGAGCCGGTCTCGCCCTCGACGGCCTCCTGTCCGAGGTAGCGATCGGAGACGTAGAGCCACATGTCCAGATCGAGATCGAGCAGGACGTCGTTGGCCCCGCGGAACGCGTCGAACAGCGCCGCCAGATCGTCACAGGGGTTGACCTGCGTCGTGAGCGGTTCGAACTCGAGGCCCAGTTCCGTGACGAACGCCTCGGCGAAGTCCTGCCAGTCGACGTCGGGATAGGCGGCGACGTGGGCCGCGTAGGTACCCGACGCGCCGCCGAGTTTGCCGCGCAGGTCGTCGGTCGCTTGCCGGATCCGGCCGGTCGCACGACCCAGCCGCGAGGCGTAGACGGCCATCTCCTTGCCGAAGGTCGTCGGCGTCGCTGGCTGGCCGTGGGTCCGGGCCAGCATCGGGAGGCCCCGATACTCCCGGGCCATCTCCGCGAGCGTGTCGCGGACGTCGTACAGTTCGGGTAGCAGGACCTCGTCGACGGCGTCGCGGACGAGCAGCCGATGGGCGAGGTTGTTCACGTCCTCGCTGGTCAGCCCGAAGTGGATCCACGCTGAAGCGTCGCTGCCCTCGGGCAGTCGGTGGCGCACGAAGTACTCGACGGCCTTGACGTCGTGGTTGGTCGCCTCGAAGCCGGCGTGGCCCTCGGTCTCGAGTTTCTTGATCAGTTCGGCGTCCTCCTCGGCGAAGTGCTTGTAGAGTCCTCGTAGCTCCTCGCGTTCCTCGAGGCCGAGTTCCAGCGGCGTCGCCTCGAGGTCGGCGAGCGCGATCAGGTACTCGACCTCGACGCGAACGCGGGCCCGCATCAAGGCGGCCTCGCTCGCGTACGGCGACAGTGGTGCGGTCCGTCCGTCGTACCGACCGTCCAGCGGCGAGACGGCGTACAGGGCGTCGGTATCGGTCATTGTGCGACTCTTTCCAGCGCGGTGCAAAAGCGTATCGAAACCGCGACCCACACAGGGCCACGAGCGTGCATATCTCGAGCGCCCGACTCGGAAATACTACCGGAATAATACACGGTCGTGCATATTCTGAGGATCGAGACCGCAACGGCTTTGCCCCTCGCGGGCGGGCATCCGACCATGACGCGAATCGCCGGGATGGCCGGCAACCGAGGGCGCAACCTGTTGAACATCGCCGACCGAGCGCCGGGCGGGGCCGCGTTCGCCGTGATCCTCGCGACCGATCCGGACGCACCGGTGCTGGAGGGCGCGGCCGAGCGCGGGATCCCGACCGAAGTCGTCCCGCTCGAGGACGACATGGACCGCCGCGATCACGAGGAGGCGGTCCTCGAGGCTCTCTCGGACTACGAGTTCGACCTCGTCTGTCTGGACGGCTACATGCGGATCCTCTCGGAGACGTTCCTCGAGGAAGCACCCACCACGCTGAACGTTCACCCCGCCCTGTTGCCGTCGTTCCCCGGCATGGACGCCTGGGGCGACGCGCTCGAGGCGGGCGTCTCCGTCACGGGCTGTACGGTCCACGTCGTCACGGACGCGACCGACGAGGACGGCGCGGTCGTCGAGGACGATGTCGACGCCGGTCCGATCGTCACGCAGGAGCCGATCCCGGTCTACGAGGGCGACGACGAGGCCGACCTCAAAGAGCGAGTCCTCTACGAGGGCGAGTTCCGCGCCTACCCGCGGGCGGTCAAGTGGTTTGCCGAAGGTGCAGTAGACGTCGACCTCGAGGCGGGCGAGGTCACCGTCGATGCTGACGTGGCCGGCGTCGACGACGCCGATCACGATGGCTTGCCGAGTCGGCGCGTCGTCTCGGACGACCGCGCGGACACGCTCCGCTACGGGGAAAACCCCCATCAGGATGCGGCAGTCTACACCGACTACACCACCGACGAGGCCAGCGTCGTCCACGCCGACCAGTTGAACGAGGGTGCGAAGGGGCTCTCGTACAACAACTACAACGACGCCGACGGCGCCCTGAACCTCATCAAGGAGTTCGACGAGCCCGCAGCAGCGGTCATCAAACACACCAACCCGGCGGGCTGTGCGACCGCCGACTCGCTCTCTGACGCGTACGAGAAGGCCCTCTCGACGGACCCGATGAGCGCCTTCGGTGGCATCGTCGCGCTCAATCGGGAGTGTGACGCCGCCACCGCGGAACAGATCATCGACTCGTTCAAGGAAGTCGTCGTCGCGCCCGGTTACACCGACGACGCCCTCGAGGTCCTCTTCGAGAAGGACAACCTGCGCGTGCTGGACGTGGGCGAACTGGGCGAGCGGACCGAGCGCTTCACCGAGAAGCCGCTGGTCGGCGGTCGACTGGTCCAGGAACGCGACCTCCAGTCGATCTCGGTCGACGACCTCGAGGTCGTCACCGAGCGCGAGCCCACGGACGAGGAACTCGAGACGATGGTCTTCGCGTGGCAGACCCTGAAACACGTCAAGTCCAACGGCATCCTCTTCGCCGACGGCACGGAGACGGTCGGGATCGGCATGGGGCAGGTCTCCCGCGTCGACGCGGTCCGGCTGGCGGCGATGAAGGCCGACGAACACGCCGAGGGCAAGGACGCCGAGGGCGCGGTGATGGCCTCGGACGCGTTCTTCCCGTTCCCGGACGGCATCGAAGAGGCCGCCGAGGCGGGCATCGAGGCGGTGATTCAGCCCGGCGGCTCGGTCAACGACGAGGACGTGATCGAGGCCGCGGACGAACACGGGATGGCGATGGCGTTTACGGG